>JAPYTU010000094.1 GCA_029940715.1 Cytophagales bacterium | reverse complement strand
TGGAGACCATAATGAATATCTTCCACCTACCCAGTCCCAAATTGGGAAAATGTTTTCTTCATTTATGCCAAATTCTTTAGCTTTTTTAACATTTGTTGTAACCCCGAAAAAATGTTTATTAAGATTGCTATTATTAGATGATTTATCTAAAAACCATTTTTTAGCTATTGTAGCATTAGTTAACGTTTCTATTGTTTCAAATGATTTTGACGATATAATAAAAATACTTTCTTCAGCATTTATATCTCTTAATGTTTCTTTTAGATTTGTTGGATCAATATTTGAAATAAAAAATAAATTTATTTTTCTGTTGGAGTAAAATTTTAATGCCTCACATGCCATTTTAGGTCCTAGATCTGAACCTCCTATACCTATATTAATAACATTTTTTATTTTTTTCCCAGAATAACCTAGCAGTTTTTGTGAATTAATTTTATCACTAATTTTTTTTATTTTTTTTAATGATTTTTGTACATCATTATTATATATTTTTTTATTTTTTTTTGAGAAACTACCTCTAAGTAAATAGTGCATTACAGCTCTATTTTCAGTAAAATTAATTTTTTTTCCATCAAAAAAATTTTTTATTTTTTTATTAATATTTATTTCTGTTAACAAATTCTTAAATAGAGATAAGGTTTTTTTATTAATATGATTTTTAGAATAATCAATAAGCATGTTGTTATAATTCAAAGAGAAATTGTTAAATCTATTAGTATCATCTTTGAAAAGTTTATTTAATGATATGTCTTTAATTTCATTATAATGATTATTTAAACTTTTCCATGAATTTGAATGATTTAAATCATGCATATTGTTTTGTTATTAAATTAATTTCTTTGTTTACTAAATTTTCCAATAATTTTTTATTGTTAATGTCTTTTGAATTTATGCTGAAATAAAATTTAATTTTTGGTTCAGTCCCAGAAGGTCTTATAGTTATTGAGTTATTATTTTTAGTTATTAGTTGAATTACATTAGACTTATTATTAATAGCTGGATTGTTGTTATTTTTCATGTAGTCAATAATTTTAATGACTTTTAGATTGTAGATATTTTTTGGTGGATTATTTCTATAATTCTCCATTATATTACTTATTGAATTTATTCCTTTAATTCCTTCTAATTTTATTGTAAATAGTTTTTCTAAATAAAATCCATATTCAGAATAAATATCATTTAGAATATCATTCAAATTTTTATTTTTAGAATTAGCCCAGTTGGCAATTTCACATAATACTGCTGAAGATATAATAGCGTCTTTATCTCTAATAAAGTCCCCCACTAAATATCCATAGCTTTCTTCTCCTCCAACTATGAATTTTTCATTTTTTTTCTTTTTTATTAGTTCTGCAATATTTTTAAATCCTGTTAAAGTAGAATAACAATTTACTTTAAAATTTGTAGCTATTTTATCAATTAAATTGGTTGTAACAATTGTTTTTGCAATAAACCCATTAACAGGAAGTTTTTTATTTTCTTTAAGTTTTAATAAAGTATAGTAAACAATTAAGCTTGCTAATTGATTTCCATTTAATAATTTAATTTTATTATTATCATTTATTGCTACTCCAACTCTATCTCCATCAGGATCAGTTGCAAGCAATATATCTGCTTTATTTTTTTTAAGATCTTTAATTCCTTCTTTTAAAGTTTCGTATTCTTCAGGATTTGGAGAGTTAACAGTTGAAAAATTAGGATCAGGTTTTTCCTGACTTTTTGTTATGATTATTTTTGAAAATCCAAATGCTTTTAATGCATTAGGAACTTGTGTTATTCCTGTCCCATGAATAGGGGTATAGATAATTTTTAAATTCGAATTAGAATTATTATAAAGGGATAAACTTTTTATTTTTTTTATATATTCTTTATCTATCTTTTCATTAAGAAGTGATATGTTTTTTTTGTTCTTACTAACGATTATATCATTTATATCATTTAGTTTATTAATTTCATTTAATATTAATTTATCATGAGGTCTTGTGATCTGTCCTCCATCTTTCCAATATACTTTATATCCATTGTATTCCTTAGGGTTGTGTGATGCAGTAATAACTATACCACAATTGCATTTTAATTTTCTTATTGCAAAAGAGAGTTCGGGAGTAGGTCTTAATTCTGAAAATAGATATACTTTTATTTTATTAGCACTAAAAACTTTAGCAGACCATTGAGCAAATTTTTTACTGAATTTTCTACTATCATAAGCAATTGCTATACTAATATTTGATTGAAATACTTTATTTAAATAATTTGAAAGACCTTGTGTTGCAAAACCAATTGTATATTTATTTACTCTATTAGAACCTATTCCTATTATTCCCCTCATTCCTCCAGTACCAAATTCTAAGTTTTTATAAAAACATTCTAATAATAATTTTTGATTTTTTTTATGTAGAAGTTGTATGATTTCATTTTTTGATTTAGAATCAATATCCGAATCCAACCACTTATTTGCTTTTTTTTTACTAACCTCTAGCAAGTCGG
This sequence comes from Cytophagales bacterium, assembly GCA_029940715.1. Taxonomy (GTDB): domain Bacteria; phylum Bacteroidota; class Bacteroidia; order Cytophagales; family MED-G16; genus JAPYTU01. Next base: position 2,442 of record JAPYTU010000094.1, on the reverse strand, counting down.
TAAATTCTTTATTCATATTTCTAATATCCTAGTTTCTTTTTTACTCTACTCAAAACATTATTGGCTATTACTTTTGCTTTCTTTTCTCCTAATTTTAAAACATTATGTAAGTAATCCTCATTTTTTATTAAATCAAAGTACATTTTTCTTTGATCTTTATATTTATCTAGAATTAATTCTAATAATTCATTTTTAGCATGGCCATATCCATATCCGCCTGATAAATATTTATTTTTCATTTTATCTGACTGATCTTTTTTGGCAATAAGATTATATATTTTATATACGTTACACTTTTCAGCATTTTTAGATTCTTCTAATCCTTTACTGTCAGTAATAATTGACATTATCTGTTTCTTTAAATCTTTTTCTTCTAAAAAAACATCAATTGTGTTATTGTATGTTTTACTCATTTTTCTTCCATCTGTTCCTGGTATTGTCATAACATTTTCATCTATTTTACAATCAGGAATAATTAATGTATTTCCAAATTGGTGATTAAAAGATTTAGCAATATCTCTTGTAATTTCTAGGTGTTGTTTTTGATCTTTTCCTACGGGAACAATATCAGCGTCGTATAAAAGTATATCTGATGCCATTAGGACAGGATATGTAAATAGACCGTTATTTACGCTTGATAAATTATTTGACTTATCTTTAAATGAGTGTGAGTTTACAAGCATTGGATATGGAGTGAAACAGTTTAAATACCAAGTCAACTCACACACTTCTGTTATTTTAGATTGCCTATAAAAGTAATTATTTTCATAATCAAAACCCATTGCAATCCAAGCAGCTGCAATTGACAATGTATTTTTATGTCTAATTTTTGAATCTTTGATATTAATTAGAGAGTGTAAATCTGCAATGAAAAATAATGATTCATTCTCTTTTTTATTAGATAATTTAATTGAGGGTTCAATAGCACCAAGTATATTTCCAAGGTGTGGTTTTCCTGAACTTTGAATGCCTGTTAATATTCTTGCCATATTAATTATAAAATTAATTCAATTGTTTAATTGATTGACTATAAATATTTATATATTTTTGAAAATGATAAAAAAATTAATTTTAGCAGTTTCATTATCATTATTTGTTTTTAATGTTTTTTCTCAATCATCTAAGATAGTTTTTGAAGATTCTGAGCATGATTTTGGTGAGATTCAAGAAAAAGGCGGAAAAGTATCTTATAAATTTTCTTTTAAAAATGATGGAGATGAGCCATTATTAATTTTGTCTGTAAAACCTTCTTGTGGTTGTACTACTCCAAATTGGTCAAAAAATCCTATTAAACCTGGAGAAGAAGGATTTATAATTGCACAGTACAATCCTAGAGGAAGACCGGGTGTTTTTAGAAAGTCCTTGAATGTAGTAACAAATCAAAGTATAAAAGATAAACCTAATAATATATTCATATATATTAAGGGTAACGTTTTAAGGTAATTTATTTTTGTTTCTATTCAATTTTATTAAATTGATTTTTCTTAAACAACTTAATAAAATGAAAATACTTAAAATTTTTATAATATTTCTTTCTTTTCTATCAACTAAAAATCTTTATTCACAAGAAGGCTTCCCTTTAAATGGTGTTGAAGATAGTAGAGATAATCACTATGCTTTTATTAATGCAAAAATTATAGTAGACTATAACACTTCTATTGATAATGGTACTTTAATAATAAAAAATGGTCAAATAGTTTCTGTAGGTCAAAATATTTTAATACCTAAAGGTATTAGGGCTTTTGATTTAAAGGGAAGTTATATATATCCTTCATTTATTGATATTTATTCTGATTACGGAATAGTAAAAGAAAGAAAAACTAATTCCTCTTCTAATTGGATGTCAAGTTATACTAACCCAAAAATTCTTTCAGCAAAAGATGGTCCTTTTGGGTGGAATGAATCAGTTAATTCAGAGTTTAATAGTGTTGAGAACATTAAAATAGATAATAAGAAATCAAATTTAATGAGAAAAGAAGGTTTTGGTTCAGTCGTTTCTCATAATATGGATGGTATTTTAAGGGGTTCAGGAGTTTATATATCATTAGCTGATGATAAAGAGCAAAGTATAGTTTTAAAAGAAAAGTCATCTAATCATTTTTCTTTTAGAAAAGGATCTACTTCTCAAAATTATCCAAATTCATTAATGGGTTCAGTTGCTCTACTTAAACAATCTATTTATGATTCAAGATGGTATAAACAGAATAATAAAATTAATAATGAAGTTAATCTGTCTTTAGATGCTATCAATAAAAACATTGATCTTCCAAATATTATAGAGGTCAGGGATAAACTTAGAATATTATTAGCTCAAAAAGTTGGGAAAGAACTTGATATCAATTTTATTATAAAAGGAAATGGAGATGAATACCAAAGATTAAATGAAATAAAAAAAGGCTTATCAGAATTAATTGTTCCTATAAATTTTCCATCTTCATTTAA
>JAPYTU010000012.1 GCA_029940715.1 Cytophagales bacterium | reverse complement strand
GTCAAAGTAAAAATATTTCTATTCTAAAAGACCAATGGTACAACAAATAGATAAAAAATGAGTAAAGTATACCAAACTATTATTTGTGGCTTAGCTATTTCTATTATTACACTTTCATGCAATAACGATGATAATGAAGATTTATCTCAAGAAAATAATACTACTCTACCAAATAGCATTATTTTTAAAGATATTCCTTCTGGAACATTTTTAATGGGAGGAACAACTATTCATAATGATGCACCAATAGTTAGCGTTACTTTATCTGCGTTTCAAATTTCTAAAAAAGAAATTACTAATAATGAATACATTGATTTTTTAAACTCTGCATATTCAAATAATTGGTTAACTATTTCTTCTAAACAAGTAAATGATCCATGTGGATCATACACTGAAAATATGGTTATTGGTAAAGGAAATGCGCCAAATGTAGGAGAAGTCTTCTTGCAATTAGGAGAATCAGGAGGATGTACTAGTAATGGAGAAGAAGAACATATAAATAATAAAAGTTGGATATCATTCAATACTTCAAATAACATTTTTGAACTACTAGATGCATCAAAAGCAGATTGGCCCGTTAATTGGATTAAATGGTATGGTGCTTATGCTTTTGTTCAATATTATAATGTTAGTCTTCCAGCAGAAGCACAATGGGAATATTCTGCTAGAGGTGGACAACAATTAAAATACCCTACAGATGATGGAACACTTTCTTTAAGTAAAGCAAATTACAATGGAGAAACGCCTGGTAATTATAATCCAGATGGACATTCTTTTGCTGTAGGATCTTATAATCGAAATCCATATGGGTTATTTGATATGGGTGGAAATGTGTGGGAATGGTGTCAAAATTATTATAGCAATTCTTTTTATTTAGATAATGTTATAGATCCAATAAATACAATAGCTGGAATCAACTCAAAAAGAGTAAGAAGAGGAGGATCTTGGAATTATCATTCTGCTACATTATTAACATATGCTCGAGCATCAGACTTTGAAAATAGAGGAAATAATCATTTTGGATTTAGAATTGTTAAAAATTAATTTTAAAAAAAATATATAAACTATTTATATCCTTTCATAATTATCCACAGTTAAATCATTTTTGACTTCACCAGTATGTTTAGTATTACTAGGCTCAAACAATAATAACCAAACTTCTTCTTCAGCTATTGGTTTATGTTCAATTCCTTTTGGAACAACTAACATTTCACCTTCATTTAATTTAACAATTTTATTAAAAAATTTAATCTTTAAAGTTCCTTTAACTATAAAAAATAGTTCGTCTTCATTTTTATGAGTGTGCCAAACAAATTCTCCTTTAACTTTAGCGAGTTTAATATCTTGTCCATTTAATTCAGCTACTATTTTAGGATTCCAGTGATCTTTAAATAAATCAAATTTATCACCAATATTTATTTTTCTGATGTTCATTAATTTAGATTTTAAAGAAAAATTTAAAAATCTAATATAAATCTATCAAAACTAGAAAGAAAGAATTTGGAGAAGTAAGAATAAAATTTATCTTTGACCATGAGAAAATTTAGACCACATTATTTTCTACTTTTAGTCATTGATAATATCAATATATTTTAACTTTATTTTTCTATTACAAATTAACGATGATAAATAGTCATAATCCTCAAAAATTCACAGGTCATACTCAACTAAAAACATCTCCATTCTTTGAAAGAACAAGTAAACTAAACCAATCTCAAGAATGGCGACGTTGGGGCGGTTACCTAGCAGCAACACAATATGACCTACATCATGATAACGAATACTTTGCTATTAGAACAAAAGCTGCACTTTTAGATGTATCCCCATTATATAAATATAGCATAAAGGGTCCTGATGCTCAATCATTTATGGATAGAATGGTAACAAGAAATATTAATATTTGTGAAATAGGTCAAGTTATGTATACTCCATGGTGTAATGAAAAAGGAAAAGTTATAGATGATGGCACAGTTCAACATCTTGGTGAAAATAATTTTCGACTTACAAGTGCAGAACCTAATTTAACTTGGCTTTTAGATAATTCAAGTGGAATGAATGTTAATATTAAAGATGATTCTAACAACATAGCAGCATTAGCTCTTCAAGGTCCAAATTCAAGAGATATACTTAATTGTATTTCATCAAAATCTCTTAACAATTTAAAATTTTTTCGTCTTATAAATACTAAACTTAATGGAATTCCAGTAACTATTTCTCGAACTGGATACACAGGTGATTTAGGTTATGAAATTTGGGTAGATCCATCAAAATCAATAGAAATATGGGATATGCTTATAAAATCTGGAAAATCCTACGGAATAACACCTGTTGGACTTAATGCACTCGATATATCTCGTATTGAAGCTTCTTTAATACTTTTAGATGTTGATTATATTTCATCAAAGCATGCCCTGATTGAAAATCGTAAATCATCTCCCTATGAATTAGGATTGGATTGGACAGTAAAAATGAAAGGAAATGATTTTATTGGAAAAAAAGCTCTAGAATTAGAAAAAAAATCACCAAGCAATTGGAAATTTAGAGGCATTGAAATTCAATGGGAATCTCTAGAAAAAGAATATAAAAAAGTAGGACTTCCACCTGGACTTCCTAGTATGGCATGGCGTACAAGCACCCCTCTATATTTTAAAAATAAACAAGTAGGTTATGCTACAAGTGGATGCTGGTCGCCAATTCTTAAATGTTACATTGCATTAGCCCATATACATGCAGATTATGCTGATATCAATTCTTGTTTAGATTTTGAAATAAAAGTCGAACATTTTCGTAAGCTAACTCCTGCAATTGTTGTTGAAACCCCATTTTATAATCCGAAAAGAAAAACATCATGTCCAAATTAAGTAATTACGATGCTATAATAATAGGTGGTGGACATAATGGTCTCACTGCTGCTGCATACTTAGCAAGAGCTGGAAAGAAAGTCTTAGTTTTAGAACGTCGTTATGTTTTAGGTGGAGCAGCTGTAACAGAAGAAATATTTCCTGGTTTTAAATTTTCAGTTTGTTCATACGTTATAAGTCTTTTAAAATCCAATGTTATAAGAGAATTAATGCTTCCACGATTTGGTCTTAAAATTCTGCCACTTGAAAGCACATTTACACCTCTAGATAATGATTATTTATTCAGAACTTCTGATGGAGACCAAACATATAAAGAAATTTATCGCCATTCTCCTAAAGATGCTGAAACTTATAAACGTTTTGGTCCTCTTATGGGACAAATTGGTATGGCAGTAAGACCAATATTAGAAACTATTGCTCCAAACCCATTAAATCCTAGCATTTCTGATCTAATGGCTCTAAAAAAGCTTCTTAATCATGTAAAAAGATTAAGCGATGAACATTTTGAATACCTCTGTAAACTGATGACTATGAGTTCAGCTGATTTTTTAGATGAATGGTTTGAATTTGAACCTTTAAAAGCAACAATGGCTGCAAGTGGTATTATTGGAACATTTATGGGTCCACGTTCACCTGGATCAGCATACGTTATGTTACATCACTATATGGGTGATATTGATGGTGCATTTAGAGCATGGGGTTTTCAGAAAGGTGGTACAGGAGAACTAAGTATGACTATTGCACGCTCTGCCAAACATTTTGGTGCAGATATCATGACAGAAGCACCAGTAAATAAAGTTATAATAAAAAATGGTAAAGCAGTAGGTGTAGCTTTAGAGAATGGCGATGAATACAAATCAAATATTGTTATTTCTGGACTAGATCCTAAGCTTTCATTTCTAAAACTTGTTGATGAAAAAGAATTACCATCTGATTTTGTTCAAGATATTAAAAATTTTAGAATTCGTGGATCTTCTGGAAAAGTAAATCTCGCCTTAGATGGACTTCCTAATTTTACATCTCTTCCAGGAGATGGACCTCATCTTCGAGGAGCTATTTCAATAAGTCCTAATTATAATCATCTAGAAAAAGCGTACGATGATGCTAAATATGGAAACTTTTCTAAAGAACCCTATATGGATATTATCCTGCCATCAGTTTTAGATCCAGATATGGCACCACCTGGAAAACATGTTATGTCATGTTTTGTTCAATATGCACCTTATGATATCAAAGGTGGATGGAATGATTCAAAAAGAGAGGCTTTCGGAGATGCTGTAATTAATACTCTAGCTCGTTATGCTCCAAACATCAAAGATATAATCTTACACAGACAAGTTCTAACACCAAAAGATTTAGAAACTACATTTGGTTTAACAGAAGGAAATATATTTCATGGCGAGCTCACACTTCAACAATTATTCTCTCTAAGACCAGCCGTTAAATGGGCTGATTACACAACACCTATAAAAAATTATTTTCAATGTGGATCTGGCACTCATCCTGGTGGTGGAATTACCGGTTCTCCAGGAGAAATGGCAGCTAAAAAAATATTAAAAATATGGTGACAAAAGAATACGATATTATTATAGTGGGTGGTGGTATTAATAGCCTTACTGCAGCTGCTCTTTTAGCAAAGAAAAATAAATCTATTCTTTTATTAGAATCTAGAGATGAATTAGGTGGAATGGCTACATTAGAAGAATTTTCCCCAGGTTTTAAATGTAATATGGTATACGATTACATACGCTGGATTGATCCTAGAATTATAAAAAAATTAAATCTCTACAAATATGGTTTAGAATTCCAAAAAGTTAGTTCACTTAGAATTGCATTAGATAAGAATAAAAAACACATAATATTTCAAAATGATCCTAGTAAAACAGCAGAATCTATCACATCCCATTCTTCAAAAGATGGTAATAAATGGATTGAATTCACCCAATATATTAATAAAATATGCAAATTTCTAGAACCTTTATATACTATAACACCTCCTATTATTTCAAAAATGGGTATTAAAGATGTTCTTTCAATGAGTAATATGTTAAATCCAATTTGGAAACATGGAAGAAGGGGATTGATAGATGTTATTAGAACAATTCCAATGATGATGCCAGAACTATTAGATGAATGGTTTGAATCTAAATTGCTACGTGGATCACTAGCTGCAAGTGGAATAACAAATATCACTCAAGGACCTTTCTCAGCTGCAACAGTATTAAATTTTATCCATCATCATGTACATGCTAATGGTAAAATTCATAATGCTCATTTTATCAAAGGTGGAACACATCAATTTGCCAAAGTACTATCTAATATATTAAAAGAAAATGGCGTAATCATACAAACAAATACTACAGTAAAATCAATTAACTGTAAAGATGGTATCTGTTCTGGTGTAACTACTTCAAGTGATCAAACCTACAATGGAAAAATAATTATATCAGGATTAGATCCAACTAATACCTTTTTTAAATTAGTTGGGAAAAAAAATATACCTCCAACTTTTAAAACACAATTAAATAACATTAAATATCGTGGAAGTACTGCAAGAGTACATTTTGCATTGAAAAAATGTCCTAATATTCCTGGAATTTCAATTGATCAACATGATACTATCTTTTCAATTAATCCCTCCGAAGAATATTTAGAACATTCATATGATGATATTAAATATGGACGTATTTCCAAGAATCCATATATTGAATTTAGTATTCCTTCTCTAATACATCCAAATTATGCTCCAAATGGAAAACATGTACTATCTTCCACAATTCAATACATTCCTTATCATCTAAAAAATCAAAATTGGAATGATAAATTAAAAGATGAAATAATTAATAATGTTACAAATATTATTGAAAAATATATACCTAATTTTTCAGATTTAATTATAAATTCAAAAATAACTACTCCTATAGATTTAGAAAAATCATTAGGTCTGACTGAAGGAAATCTTAATCAGGGTGAAATGACATTAGATCAATTTTTCTTTATGCGACCTACTATTTCTACATCTCAATATAAAACCCCTTTTACTAATCTTTATCTTTGTGGTTGCTGTACTCATCCTGGAGGTGGACTACATGGAAGTAACGCTGTAAATGCAGTCCATGAAATAATAAAATAAAATTTTATTATAAGAAATTTAGCTACCTAATATCAACTCTAAATGATTTAAATACCAACTCTTAAGTTTTTCTAACCCTACTTCCATTTGTGATAAAGGTCCAGGAATATATTTTTTTGACATTACACCATTTTGATTATTTTCTATAATTTTTTTATCTTCTAAAGTTGTTTCATGCCACATCCATGTTATTTTATCAACATTATAATCTACTCCTTTCTTAGCATCTTTATGAACAAGCCACATTATTTCTACTTCAGTTTCTAAAGGTCCCTTAGGAATAAAGGTAAATATTGTTGCAAAATCATTTGACATTAATAAACTATTAAAAGGAGAAGTGCCTATTGTTGTATAACCCCCATCAAACTCTTTAAATTTTCCCATTATTGTAGAAGCTGGTTTTCCACTTTTTGTTTCTGAAAGTTTTCCCTTACTAAAAGGTGTTCTTTCAGCACTTCTAAAAAAGTTAGAAAATTTTGATTCAGTATATTCACCTATATGATGTCCAATCTTTTTAGCATATTTATTCCATGTCAACAATTCTTTCATAAATTCACTCGATAAAGGTCCTGTATTACTTCCTGCACCATATGCTTTAATATAATCAGAACTGTGAACTTCACAATATTCAGGATGAGAAGGTTGACAATGATAACATTCATGGAAATTATCTAAAGTTAATTTCCAATTTCCCATAGTAGGATATTTTCTTCTAGAAGCAATCTTAGCTTCTCCAAGACCATGTAATTCTATAAAAGGTTTTAATGGTTTTATAAATTCATTAAAATTATCTGGTTTGTTTGAAAAATTAATAAATATCAAACCTTCAAAAATTATAGAATTACATTTATGCAAACTCCATTCATCACTACAAAAATCTTCATCCATTAATCTTGCGCTTTTTAAATTTCCATCTAATTTATAACTCCACGCATGATATGGACATACCAAGTTTTTAGTGGAACCCTCATTTTCTAAACATATTTTAGATCCTCTATGCCTACACACATTATATAAACAGTTGACTTTACCATTATCATCTCTAATAATTATAATGGACTCGTTCTTAATATTAAATAAAAAATAATTCCCTTTTTCAGGAATTCTAGATTCATGACCAACTATAATCCATTGATTAAAAAAAAATGTTTTCATATCTAAATTAAAAATAGTTGGATCCAAATAAAAACGTTGTTCTAATGGAAAATTAGGTTTTTGAGATTTTATTAATTCTTTTAATGATGATTTTTCTTCAATATTCATTTAACATTATTTAATAGGCTATAATAACAGTAATTCATTAAGTTTTCCAATTTTTTATAAAAAATAATAGCAATGGAAAAATTTATTACAAAATCAAATAAAATTCTTTAAATTATAAAAATGAAAAATAATCCATACGATAATCATAAAGATATTCCAGGAAATCCATCTACTGCTAAAAGTAGCATCATAAAATTAAATGACAGAAGTAATAACATTCCACTTAAATTACTTAGTGAAGATGATTGGAATTATTGGATTAAAAATGGATATATTATTATAAAAAATGCTATTTCAAAAAAAGAAGCATTTGAAACAGCCAATTTTCTTTGGGAATTTGAAAACAAAAAAAAAGATGATAGTTCAACATGGTATACTAAAGAAAGAGCTGAAATGAAAATGAAAGAATTAGCTGGTACTGGTATGGTTGAAGTTTATAACAATCAATCTCTATGGAATAATAGACAAAAAAAAAAAATTTATAATGCTTTTGTTGATATATGGGGTACTGAAAAACTTTGGGTTACAATAGATAGAGCAAATCTTAATTTCCCTATAAAAAAAGGATATAAATATGATAGTTTTATACATTGGGATTATGATCCAGATACCAAACCTCAAAATATTCAAGGTGTATTAGCTCTCTCTGATCAAACAGATAAAAATATGGGTGGATTTCAATGTATTCCATGGTTATTTCGTAATTATGAAACTTGGAAAAAAACACAAAAAAAAGATAGAGATAAGTTTCAGCCTGATATTACTGGAATTGAAGATAAAATAATTAAAGTAGCTTTAGAAGCAGGTGATTTATTAATTTTTCATAGCTGTCAACCCCATGGTATCAGACCAAATCTGAGCATAGATAAAGTTAGAATTGCTCAATATATATCAATGATGCCTGCAGAAGAAAAAAATAAATCTTTAAAACAATGGAGAATTAATTCATGGAAAAAAAGAATCGCACCTGAAGGTTATGCTTTCCCTGGCGATCCTAGAAAATTAGAAAAAATAAAATATAAAACAGCTAAATTAAATTCACTAGGAAAAAAATTACTTGGTATAAATAAATGGTAATCAATCTAACAATAAGTTCTATGAATTATTAGATTTAATATGAACATCTCTTTGTGGGTATGGAATTTGAATATTATTTTCTTTAAACTTTTTAAAAACCGCAAAATAAATTTCACTTCTAATAACTTCAGGTCTATCGGTAAGAGAAGAAGTCCAAACACCTAACATAAAATCTAAAGAACTATCTCCAAAACCATCAAAAAATACCTTAGCTTTAGGTTCCTTTTGAACATTTTCATTTTCATCCGCCACTTCCATCAATAATTTTCTTATTATTTCAGGATCTTCATCATAACTTACACCGATTGGAATTCTAAATCTTACAATTCTATTATTATGACTCCAATTAATTACTTGACTAGAAACAAATTCAGAATTTGGAACTATAATTGAAATGTTATCATTTGTTATTATAGTTGTAGCTCTAAGTGAAATATTTACAATATCACCACTAACATCACCAACTTCAACTCTATCACCAACTTTAATAGGTTCTTCAATCAAAATAGTTAACCCACTTATTAAATTATCTGTAACTTTCTGAAATCCAAAACCAATACCAACACCAAGAGCACCAGCTAATAAACTTAAGGCACTCAAATCAATTCCAACTGCCTGAATTATTATTATAGTACCAATAAGCATCATTGCAATTCTGACTCCATTAGCAATTGATTCTCTAAAAGACTTTTTTAATTTAGACTTATGTAAAATTTTATTTAGAATTAATTTTCTTGCCTTAGTAGAAGTGAATATCAATAAATAAAAACTAAGAAAAAATATAATTATAGTACCTATACTAATCTCAGACTCACCTATACTAAAGAGAGTTCTATTGAAAATTAACAGAAAACTTGAAGCAAGTTTTAATAACCTTAAAAAAAATTCTATAAAATATTCCATTATATGAAATTCTAATTTAAACACAAAAACTAAAAAAATCAGAAGAGGTCATCAATTTTATTTTTTTCTATTGATCTCCTAGCTACTAAAGAACAAATTTTTACAATGTCAATTAAATTTGAAAATCTTTTATCTTCAGTGTATCCTTTTTTAAATCTATAGTATATCTGCTGGACAATAACACATATTTTAAATAAACCATATGCGTAATAAAAAACTGGATTATTTACTTTGACTTTACTATATTTTTCATAAATATTAATTAAAGTCATTCTCGATGGATTCCCTTCAGCTGTCGTTGAACTTAAAGAAATTTTTCTTAACATAGGATGATCATTAGATTGAACCCAATAACCAAGAGTAGTTCCTAAATCAAATAATGGATCTCCAATTGTTGACATTTCCCAGTCTAATACTCCAACTATTTTTGAAATATTATCTTTATCCAACACTACATTATCATATTTATAGTCATTATGAATTAATGAACTTTTATTTTGTTTAGGTAAATTATTAATTAACCAACTCATAAGACTATTCATTTCTTTTATATCATCAGTTTTAGAATTTTTATACCTTTCTGACCATCCTACTATCTGTCTCATTCCATAACCAACTCCTTTTCCTAAATTATCAAGACCCATCTTTTTGTATTGCAAACCATGTAACTCAGTCAAAGTTTTAATAAAATTTTTTGAAAGTTTACTTATATCTTTTTTATCTGGCATTGAAGACTCAGAAGTATTTGGTCTCAATATAATTCCATTCAATCTTTGCATAACATAAAACGAAGAACCTATAACATTTTTATCATCTTCAAAAAAATAAGTTTTAGGTACCTTATTATAATATTTAGATAGATTTGATAAAACATCATATTCTCTTCTCATATCATGACCACTTTTTATATTTGCCCCAAATGGTGGTTTTCTTAATACATATTCATTTTTATCCCAAATTATAGAATAAGTTAAATTAGAAAATCCCTTTTTGAATTGGTTTATAACTAAAGGTCTTTTAGAACTACCTAGTTTATTATTAAGATAAAAAGATAAATTTAGATTATTTAATTCTTCACTTTTTCTTACTTCCCCTGGAGAATCTAATGCAATCATTTTTAATTAAATTTTCAATCCATAATTAGATAAAATTCCTTTTGCAACACTACTTATATGTACTTCATCTGCACCATCATATATCCTTGCTGCTCTTTCGTGTCTATAAAAATGCGAGAGAATAATATCATCTGACATCCCTAAACCTCCATGTATTTGAACTGCATCATCAACAACTCTTTTTAAAACATTAGCACAATAAAATTTTATAATTGAAATTTCAATTTTCGAATCTTTTGATCCGAATTTATCAATTTTATTTGCAGTATCAAGAACCATTAATTTTGCTGCATTTATTTCTGCTCTTCTCTCAGCAATCATTTTTTGAATTAGTTGTTTTTCACCCAAAAATTTACCTGGAGTTAATTCTCTTTTTGCAGCCCTTTCACACATCATATTAAAAGATCTTTCACAAATACCAATCCATCTCATACAATGATGTACCCTTCCATGACCAAGTCTTGATTGAGCTATCCTAAAACCAGATCCTTCTTCTCCTATTAAATTTTTTGTTAAAACTTTAACATTATTATATTTAATCTCTGAGTGACTAAAATATCCTTCACCTTTATCTCCCATTACAGGAATTTTACGTACTAACTGAAACCCTTTACTATTACAAGGAACAATAATTTGACTTGCTCTTAGATATTTATTCTCAACATCAGGATTAGTAATAGCCATAACAATTGCAAATGAAGCTCCTTCAGCTGAAGACGTAAACCATTTGTTACCATTTAAAATATAACTATTATCTTTTTTAACAGCAGTTGTACCCATATATACTGGATTTGATCCTGCAAACGTTGGTTCCGTCATCGAAAAACAGGATCTTATTTTACCTGCTAATAATGGTTTAAGAAATGTATCTTTTTGATAAGTCGTACCAAATTCAATTAACACCTCCATATTTCCAGCATCAGGTGCTTGACAATTAAATAAATAAAGACCAATAGGACTAGCTCCAAGAATTGCACTCAATTGACCAAATTCAATCAAATTTAAACCCATTCCGCCATACTTTTTTGGTATTTGAGGAATCCAATACCCTAAAGATTTTACTTTATCTCTTGTTTTTTCTAAATCATTTAATGAAGCATGCCAACCATTATTAAATACTTTCTTCTCTAAGCCATAAATATCTTTTTTTAAAAAAGATTTAATATCTTGTTTTAGGCTTTTAAATTGATTTTTCTTCATTTTAAAACGAGTTTATATTAATACAATTAAATTTATATAATATATATGATTAATAATTATATTACTCCCTAATTCAAATCAAATGAATAATTTAAACACAAGAAAAACAATTTTTGGTCATCCATATGGTTTATATATTCTATTCTTCACCGAGATGTGGGAAAGATTTTCTTTCTATGGTATGAGAGCCTTGCTGGTTCTTTTTTTAATATCTGAAGTTGATAGTAAAAATCCAGGCTATGGTTGGTCAGAAATTGATGCTCTTTGGTTATATGGTTGGTACACAATGCTAGTTTATGTAGCAAGTATTCCAGGAGGTATTATAGCAGATAAATTTTTGGGCCAGAAAAAAACTGTTATGTTAGGTGGTGCTCTTTTAGTTATAGGACATAGTGTACTAGCAATTAATCATATTTATGCTTTCTATACAGGATTAATATTTATAATCTTAGGTGTTGGTGGATTAAAACCAAACATATCAACTATGGTTGGTGGGCTATATAAAAAAGAAGATGAAAGAAGAGATACAGCATTTAAAATTTTTTATATGGGAATAAATATCGGTGCTTTTTTATCAGCTCTAATTATTGGTGGAATTGGTGAAGTTTATGGATGGCACTATGGATTTGGATTAGCTGGAATTGGAATGCTCTTTGGTCAAATGGTTTTTGTATGGGGACAAAAATATCTTATTGGAGTTGGTGATTTTATTGGAAAAGATGAAAATCCAAATAAAGAACTTATCAATAAACCTCTTACGAAAATTGAAATTGATAGAATGATGGTTTTATTTTTATCATTTTTAATCGTTATCGTCTTCTGGGGTGCTTTCGAACAAGCAGGTGGACTAATGAACATCTATGCATTTGAAAAAACTAATAGGTTTATTGAAAGTATAAACTTCGAAGTTCCAGCTACATGGTTTCAATCACTAAATGCTGGCTTTATTGTTTTATTTGCTGTAATAGTTGGTGGATTTTGGTCATGGTGGAAATCACTAGGAAGAGAATCTGCACTATTATTTCAAATGGCTGTTGGAGTTATAATAATGGCTATTGGCTTTTTCTTCATGAGTGCAGCATCTTTAGAATTTCAAGAAAATGGATCTAGTGCAATGTACTGGTTAGTTTTAGCATATCTTTTTCATACACTTGGAGAGCTATGTACATCTCCAACTGCGATGGCTCTAATTACTAAACTAGCACCATTAAAATATGCATCTATTATGATGGGAACTTATTTTGCATGTACTGGGTTTGGAAATAAATTAGCTGCATCACTTGGTACATGGGCACAAACTGCTGGTGAATTTGAAATTTTTACTGGAATAGCAATATTTTGTTCAGCATTCGGATTTTTGGTTATATTACTTTTAAAACCATTAAAAAGACTAACCCACGGAGCAGATTAATTATCTTCCATTATTTTTATTTTATATCCTTAATAAATATAATCACTAATTCTAGCCACAATAAAATATAAATTTGTAGCAAAAAAAATAACTTAATAACATCTAATATATTAACAGAATTTAATAATTTCTTTAATTAGTTTTTCACTATTTTAATTTAATATGCAAATAAAAAATTTGGAAGAAAAAAATTTAATAAGAGAATTAAAATCTAATAGTGAATCAGCATTTAAATTATTAGTTGAAAATTATAAAGATCAAATTTTTAATACCATTATTCCAATAATCCTAAATGTAGACGATGCTGATGATTTAACTCAGGAAGTTTTCATACAAATTTATAAATCAATAAAAAAATTTAAAGAAAAGTCCTCATTATCTACTTGGATATATAAAATTTCAATATCTAAAGCTTATGAATACATTAGATATAATAAAAGAGTAAAAAGATTTTCAATTTTAATAAATTTGTTTAGAGATGATAATACCATAAGAGAGATTCCTGATTTTAAACACCCAGGAGTAGAATTAGAACAAAAAGAAAATTCTAAAATTCTTTTTGACGCTATTAATAAATTAAACAAACAACAAAAGACAGCATATATATTGAAAAATGTTCAAGGATTATCATATAAACAAATTGCCGATATAATGAATAAATCTATCTCATCTATCGAATCTTTAATATATAGAGCAAAACAAAATTTAAAAACTATAATAAAAAAAATATAAAGCAAGAAATTAGTAATTTTATCATCTAATTATATATATGAAAAAGATATTATTGATCTTATTTATCCTCTTTGGATACAATTCCTTTTCACAAACAATTGAATTAATTATATCTGGTGGTTTTAATTCTTCTACCCAAACCCTAAGATCAGATGAGGCAATTCAAATTGGTCAAAGCTTTAATACAATAGGAAATATACCATATCAGGTAGATGCTTACCCAGGGTATCATATAAAAGGACTGATTGGAATTTCAAAACAACTATCTGAAAAAACAAAACTAAAATTAACTTCTGGTCTTGGTTATTCATCTCAGGGTGCAACGATAGTTTCAGAAAACAAAACAAGAATAACAAATAATCTAAATTATCTTCAAATACCAATTCTAATTAATTTAAATTTTTATAAAATAAGTTTTTTATTTGGTCCTCAAATTAGCCTTTTAAATAATGTTAATACTAAAATAAAACATCCTACGATACTAAGTCAAAATGCTATGGGACATAATTCATCTTTTACATTTTCAGAAGATGACTATTCTGACAGAGACAATGGTTTTGTTTTTGGTGTAGAATATAAAATATACAAAAACATATCCGCTTCAGTTAAATACATAACAAGTCTAAAAAATATATCAATCCTTCCTAAAGAAACTTGGAAAAATAAATCTATTGAAATTTCAATTAATTATGCTTTAATGAATTTTAAGTTAAATGATAAATCTATAAAATGATTAAAGATAAAATAGATCAAATTTTAAACAGTATTAGTAATATTAAAATAATTAAAACTAAACCATATTTTTATACCAGATTATCTACTAAAATTGAATCTTTAAACTATAAAGAAAAAATTTATATTAAGTATGAAAGACCAATACTTATTACTACAGTAATAGCTTTATTAATCATCAACGGTCTCTTTATATTTAACAATATTAATGATACTAATAATTCAGTTCAACATACTCTTGAAGAAGTTTACTTTGAAAGTGACAAATCAGATTTAATAAACCTTGCTTCCTATGAAGAATAAACTACAATATATAATCATTTTTATATTAATCATTTCAAATATTTTTTTAGCATATAAGGTTGTAAACAAAAAAAATCTCTCTAAAAACAATGAATTTGAACGTGAAATATTTTATCTAAAAAATCGTCTTGGATTTGATAATAATCAACTATTAGAGGCAAAAAAAGAATATATAAGATATAGTAAAGAAAAAAGATCTAAAGAAAGAAAGTTTAGAAGACTTGACCTAACTGTTATGAATGATCTTAGTGAGAACATTGATACAAATAATATTAATAAAGATAAATATTATGAAGTCGCAGTAACACTAAACAAAGCAAAGATGGAACACTGGGTAAACATTAGAAAAATATCAAATAAAGAACAAATAAAAAAACTCGATAGTATCTGGTTAAATATGAAAAAAAGAATAGAATCTCGGTCTCAATAATTTTTTAAAATAATATTTATTTCAATGAATTATAAAAATGAAAACAACATTTTATTTTTTACTATACCAATCATATTACTATTATTTTTAACAGCATGTAATAATGAGGAGGAAGATGGATTATGTTGCTCTGAATATGAGTTAAGTGATCTTTCTGAAGCATATACTCTTTTCTCAGATAATGTAACAGTATATATTGATGGACAGTATGTTGTTTATGAAACAAATAATTTACCTGATCATAAAAGTCCTTACTGGCTTACTAATAATCCTCTTTATGAACCTTACAATGGAAATAATTCTAATTTTAAAATAAATCCTAATAGAATTATGCAACAAAATATCGTAGTTAAAATACCTTCAAATCCTTCTGAAGCTACCAACAAAGAATCAACTCCACTAGGCGCAATAGGAATATCACGGAATGGTGTTGTTTTTTATAATCAATATGCAGGCCCAAACAATACACCTCTAACAAATGAAATTAATAGCTTTGATCAGTATTTTGGTCACCCACAACCTCAAGGTGCATACCACTATCATATTGAACCTACTTGGCTAACAACACAATATGGAAAAGATGCTTTTCTTGGATTTCTAGCTGATGGTTTTCCAGTATATGGTCCAGAAGAAAATGGAACAACAATAAATAATTCAAATTTAGATGATTATCATGGCCATAGCCATGCAACTTCTGAATTTTCAGAAGGTATATATCATTACCATATAACAGATCAAGATCCATACATAAATGGAGATGGTTTTTATGGTGTAAAAGGAAGTATTACAAATTGAATTTCTCTAATACGTTTATAATTTTATTTTTTCTTATGAGTTCTTGTAGTAAAAAACAAGATAGGTCTTATATCATAAACAAAGACTTTAGTCTTCTTAGTAAGAAAAGTGCATATCTATATTTAGATAATAATAAATTTTCAGGCATTCTTACTGATTCTATAGAAAATATTAAAATACTTGAAGTTCAATACTTAAACGGAAGAAAAAATGGTTATGAGAAAATATGGTATATTAATGGAAAAATATCTGAAGAAAGATTCTATAAAAGCGGAAGAAAAGAAGGTAATCATAAATTATTTTGGGAAAATGGTAATAAAAAAATGATTGCAAATTTTTTAGATGGACAATATGAAAGTAAAATGATTCAATGGCATAAAAATGGAGAAAAATTTAAAGAATTTTATTATAAGAATGGAAATGAAATTGGTAATCAAAAAATATGGGATTCAAAAGGTAATATTAAAGCTAATTATGATGTTGTAAATAACAGAAGGTATGGTTTAACTGGACAAAAAAATTGTGTATCATCAAATGAAATTTTTTAAACTAATACTAATTTTTACAATTATCTCTTGTTCTAAAGAACAAAAATTTGAACTACCCTACTTTACCACATCCGATTTTACTCCACACTGGATTAATTCTAAAAGTATTCAAGATAATACTCATAAAATTTCTGATTTTAAATTAATAAGTCAAAACAATGAAGAAATAACTAGAGAAAACTTAAAAGGAAATATTTATGTTGCAAACTTTTTTTTTACTTCATGTCCTAGTATATGTCCAAAAATGACTAATAATTTAAAAATTATTGAAAAAAAATTTATAAATCAAAATAATTTTAAAATCATATCTCATAGTGTTACACCATGGATTGACACCCCTGAAACATTAAAAAGTTATGAAAAAAATTATAATATTAATGGAAGGATGTGGAATTTAGTTACCGGAGAAAAAAAATTAATATATGATCTAGCTAGAAATTCATATTTTGCAGAAGAAAATTTTGGACTAATAAATGATGAAAATGATTTTATTCATACCGAATTGGTTTTTTTAATAGATAAAAAAAGTTATATAAGAGGTGTGTATAATGGAACTTTAAAAATAGAGATGAAAAGATTAATTGAAGATATTTCATTGCTAATTAATATATGAAAATAGGATTACTATCAGACACACATTCAATTATTGATAAAAGGATATTAAAATTTTTTGAAAATTGTGATGAAATATGGCATGCTGGTGATATAGGAACTATTAAAACTCTTGAATCACTAGAAAAATTCAAAAAAATAAGAGCAGTTTATGGAAATATTGATAATCATCAAATTAGAAAAGAGGTAAATGAATTTTTACTTTTAAAGTATGAAAAACTTGTAATTTTAATTATTCATATTGCTGGAAAACCTCCTAAATACAACAAAATAACCTATTATCTCATAAAAAAACATAAACCAAACATATTAATATGTGGACATAGTCATATACTAAAAATACATAGAGATAAAGAAAATGATATTTTAATTATTAATCCTGGAGCTTCAGGAAATGTTGGTTTTCATAAATTTAAAACTGCAATAAGATTTAATATTATCAATTCAAATATTAAAAATCTTGAAATAATAGAATTAAAAAGAAATTAAAAAAAATTATTTAGAAATAGATTTTTTAACTGATTTCTTCTCAAACTCCTTTTTAATTGCTTCTACATCAACATTCTTTATTACTGGAGTTCTTGAAAGATTTTTAATAATCTGTTTCTTCCTTTTAGCTTTAGAAACATTTCTCATTCCTTTTCTTTCTAATCTTGTTACAGCCATAATTTTAATTTATTGGCGCAATTTAAATAAAAAATAATGTAAATCATTTGCTAGATTTGTAATAAATACAAAAAAGTGAAAAAAATAATACCATCATTACCAAAAGGAACTAGAGATTATAGTCCTGATGAGATGAAAAAAAGAGAATATCTATTTGAAGTTTTTAAATATAACTTCAATCTATATGGTTTTAATTGTATAGAAACACCTTCTATGGAAAATTCCGAAGTTCTTAATGGTAAATATGGTGAAGAAGGAGATAGACTAATATACAGAATACTTAATTCTGGAGATTTTTTAAAAAATATTAATAATAAAAAAAATATTTCCAGTAATAATTTAAAATCTGAAATATCAAAAAAAGGATTACGATATGATCTTACTATACCATTTGCAAGATACGTCAGCATGAATAGAGATAAAATAACTATGCCTTTTAAAAGATATCAAATTCAACCAGTTTGGAGAGCAGACAGACCACAAAAAGGAAGATTTAGAGAATTTTACCAATGTGATGTAGACTATATAGGTACTAAATCTATTGTTTGTGAAAGTGAAATTATCAGTTTAGTTTATTCAATATTTAAAAAATTAAAAATTGATGATTTTGAAATAAAATTAAATAATAGAAAAATTTTATTAGGAATATCTGAGGAACTTAATTTTAAAAATAAATTTGAAAAATTCTGCGTATTAATAGATAAAATAGATAAAATAGGTGTTTCTGGATTAAAAAAAGAAATGAAGTTAAGTAAATTTCCTACTTCTTCTATTAAAAAATTAATCTCATTAATTGAGTTAAAAGGAAACAATTCTTCAAAAATTAATTATGTAAAAACTTTTCTATCTAATTCAAAAATTGGGTTAGAAGGTATTAATGAAATAGAAAATTTAATGAAAATAAAAAGTGATTTTACTCTTGATTTTACTCTAGCAAGAGGCCTATCCTATTATACTTCAACAATTTTTGAAGTTGTTCCTATAAATAATAATATAGGAAGTTTATGTGGAGGTGGAAGGTATGATGATTTAACTGAAATTTTTGGTTATAAAAATATATCTGGTATTGGTATTTCTTTTGGAATTGAAAGAATTATTGAAATTTTAAATACAAATAATTTATTTCCAGAAAAAATTGAAATTAATAATAATGTATTAATAAGTTATCTCTCTAATGATTTAATAAAAAATTCATTAGAATTAGCTAATAAATTAAGAGAAAAAGGAATTCCAACTGATCTCTATTCAGAAAAAGCTAAACTAAAAAAACAATTACAATATGCAAATAATAACAACATACCTTTCGTTATAATTATTGGTGAAGATGAAATAAAGAATGGAAAATACATGTTAAAAAATATGAAAGATGGAAATCAAAATTTATTAACTATTAATGAAATAATTAATAAAATGTCTTCTATAAAATAAATGAGCAAAAAATCTTATACATCATCTTTTATTACGCTATTATTTATTTTTATTAACTCTTTTTTATATTCCCAAATTAGTGATTTTGGTAGATTTGAAATAAATAATATTGGAGGCTGTTTACCAATATTTGTAGAGATAATTGATGAGAATGTTGATTCAAGTGTTACGGTTATTCAATATGATTTTAATTACTCATTAACTACAAATATTTTTAATCCATCAAATTCACAATCTCATACTTATCTAGAAGCTGGTACATATATAATAGCCCAAGCTATAAATCAAGATGGTGTAGAAAAAATTGATCTTTTAGAAATTGAAATAAAAGAATCAAAAAACATAGATATTCAATTATATAACTGTGAAAATAATAAAATGAATATTTCTATTAATGACAATTATTATAACGGATATGAATTGTATATAAATGATATCTTAATTCAAACATTACTTAGTGGAAAAAATGATTTTGATTACTCAAGTTTTGTTGGAACAAATAATAAAATAAATGGTTATATAGTAGGTTTATTTAATAAAAAAAATAACAACTGTAATAAATTTAATTTTGAAATTGCTTCAATTCAAAATCCACAGGAAGAAATTATAGATTCTATAATTTTATCAGATGATAAAGCTAATTTTGATTTATATTACAAACCAAATAAAAGTACTAATTACAATATTTACATTGATAATGTAATTGATTCAACATTTTTAAGTTCTTCGTACGTATATTTTTCTGACTCAAAAATTAATTTTAATAATTTAACATTTGACAAACAGTGTATTCAAGTAATAGAAGAATATTATTGTAATTCAAAATTCATTGAAGATGAAATTTGTCTTATATATTTATCGTCTTATGAAAATGATGAAGGAATTAATTTAGATTTAAAATCAATTGGAAACTTTGATTCTACAATTATTTATAAAAATAATACAGCTTTGAAAACATTTCAAAATATTAATAATAAGTACATAGATAATCAAGGTATAATTATGAATGAAGAAATTTGTTATACAATAAAAGGATATGATGAAAAAAAAATATCAATATCAAATACAGTATGCAAAACTCCTACAAATAATTATAATCCAATACCTATCCCAAATGCTTTCACACCAAATGATGATGATTTAAATGATACTTTTAAGCCATATGAATCTAATGTAGAAGATTATACCATGTTAATTTTTAATAAGTTTGGAGAAAAAATATTTACAAGTAATGATATAAATATAGGTTGGGATGGTTATTTTAAAGGAAAAATTAGCCAGGGATCTTACGTATATAAAATTGTATTTAAAATAAATGGTAAAGAAATTATACAAACAAGTAAATTTGTATTGATTAAATAATAGCTTATGTTCGATATGATGAAAATGATGGGCAAAATAAAAGAAGCCCAAGAAAAAATGAAATTAGCTCAATCGGAGTTAGGTACCATAAAAGTATCTTCAGAATCTGGAGCAGGTTTAGTAAAGGTTGAAGTAAATGGAAAAAAAGAAGTTATCTCAATTTCCATTGATGATAGCATTCTAAATGAAAAAGAAATGGTACAAGACCTTGTAGTAGCAGCAACTAACAAAGCACTCAAAGATGTAGATATAAAGATAAAAGAACATATGAAAGAAAAAACAAGTGATATGTTTCCAAATATTCCAGGATTTGATATGGGAAACCTCTTTAAATGAAAAATACAGATAAAAGAATAGCTGTAATCTTATTAAATTTTAATGGAAAAAATCTCTTAGAAAGATTTCTTCCCTATTTAATGAAATATACAGACAAAAAAATATCAAATCTTTATGTTATTGACAATAGTTCGAAAGATGATTCTGTGTCTTTTTTAAAAGAAAATTATGCTTCAGTAAAAGTTATTATAAATAAAAAAAACCTAGGATATGCTGGTGGTTATAATGAAGGAGTAAAAAATATAAAAGCTGACTATTATGTTTTTATAAACACTGATGTAGAAGTCACAAGTAACTGGTTAAATCCCCTTTTTAATAAGATGGAATCAAATAGTAATATTGGAGCTTGTCAACCAAAAATTCTATCTGAAAAGAATAAAAATCATTTTGAGTATGCAGGCGCATCTGGGGGATATATAGATTTTTTAGGTTATCCCTATTGTAGAGGAAGAATTTTTAATACTATTGAAAAAGATTATGGACAATATAATAAGGAAAAAGAAGTTTTTTGGACATCAGGATCTTGTATGATGATACGATCAAATCTTTTTCATAAACTAAATGGATTTGATAAAGATTTCTTTGCTCATATGGAAGAAATTGATTTGTGCTGGAGAATAAAAAGAAAAGGATTTATTAATTATTGCATACCAAAAAGTGTTATTTACCATATAGGAGGAGAAACACTAAGCTACTTAAATCCAAAAAAAACATATTTAAACTTTAGAAATAATCTTATAATGATATCTAAAAATGATCGATTTATTAATCTATTATATAAAATTCCTTTCAGGTTAATTTTAGATATTTTTGCTGCAATAAAAATATTAATAAATAAAAAATCTATCTTTCACTTTACTTCAATATTAAGAGCATACCTATCTTTTATTACTTTTCTACCAGTTATATTTTTAAAAAAAAGAAATAATAAATTAAATTACATTAAACTAAAGAATCTAATCATACCTTTTGAATATTTTATTAGAGGCAAAAAAAGGTTTAGCGATTTATAAATTTTATCATCAATATTCACAAAAAATATGTAATTTTGTCACATTACTACAGATCAATTACATAATAAATAAAATATAAAATGAAAAATATTAGAATTTTAAATTTCTTAACTATTCTTTCTTTGTTAATCATTGGATGTAATCCACTTAAAAAAATGATTGAACTTTCGAAAGAACAACAAATTAACGTTAATCCAAACCCAATGATTATGAAAGGTGATAACGTTACTTTTGATGTAGAATCAACATTACCCAAAAAAATGTTACCTAAAGGAACAAGTTATACATTAAATTTTGCGTATGATGGAAACGATGCTGGATCTATTGAATTTAAAGCATCTGACTATCCAAACAGTGTTTCCTCTGTTTCTAAATCATCAAAAACCTTATCAATTCCTTATAACAAATCAATGAATGATAACCCATCTAAACTTACAGTAGTTGGTAATGCGAAAATTATAGTTTCTGGAAAAAATCTTAATACAGAGTCTAGTGATGTTGCTGACGGAGTAAATAGTACCCAAAGATGGAACCAAGGATCGAGGATTTCTCATCCAAAAACTTCTCCTGGATATACTGATGCTGAAGAAACTGAAGTAACAAACGTAAATTTTTACTTTAATCAAGGAAGTTCCTACTTAAAAAGTTCTGAAAAAAAAAGTGATAGAGGTGAAAAATTTTCTGCATTTTTAGCAGAAAAAAATGTTACTAAAAGTATAGACATTATAGGAGCACATTCTCCCGAAGGTTCTACAAAAATTAATGAAAATTTAGCTGGAAAAAGAGGTGGAACTATTGAAGAATACTATCGAGAACAAATGGATAAGTATGATTACAAAGACGAAGCAGGAAATATAGCTTTTAATATTAAACCTGTTGTAGAAGATTGGAGCTCTTTAAGAAATGCTCTTAATTCTACTGATGCAATAAGTGCATCTGATAAATCTAATATTTCAAGTATTATAAATGGAGGAGGATCTTTTGTCGATAAAGAAAAAGCTCTTTCAAAACTTAGTTCATATAAAATGTTAATGAAAAATGTATATCCTGATTTAAGAACTGCAAAAACTGAAGTAATAACTGTAATTAATAAAAAACCTAATAATGAAATTTTAGCAATAGCTCAAAATATAGTTAATGGTAGTGCATCTGGAGATGCATTAACTCATGGTGAATTATTATTTGCTGCAGGATTAACACCTGACCTTAAAGAAAAAGCTAATATATACCAAGCTGCTGTTAAATGGGGAGGCACATGGAAAGCTCACAGTGATTTTGGTTCAATCCATATTCAGCTTGCAAAAGAGGAGGAAAATGGATCAGAAACTCAGCTTAAACTATTAGAAGCAGCTGAAACACAATTAAATATTTCTATAAACAAAGAAGAAAGTGCAGAAGCTTACTTAAATTTAGCTGCAGCATGTGCAGTAAAATATGAATGGGAAGCTGCTAATGAATATCTTACTAAAGCAGCTAATTTAAATGATGAAAGGACAAAAAATGCTCTCTATGTTTCTCAAGGTACAATTGCAATAACTGGTGGAAATTACGAAACAGCGATTGTTGCTTTTGATAAAGTTGGTGGTACTAGTGGTTACAAAGCATGGTCATTATGGAGAAAATCTATTGCCAACCTTCTCTTAGGTAATGTAAGTAATGCTAAATCATCAATGGATTCACTTGGTGAATTATTTGAAAATAATGAATGGAATTTACCTGCAAATTATTATTATGTACTTGCTATTTGTGGAGCCAGAGATGGAAATTCATCTGCAATTACCAAAAATCTTAATACTGCTTTTTCAATGGATTATGAAATTGATTTAAAAAATAAAGCTGTAAATGATTTAGAATTTAAAACTTATACTAGTGCAATACAAGCTGCATTAAAATAAATTTAAGGTTCTACAAACAATATTAACAATTAAAGCCTCACTATGTGAGGCTTTTTTTATTTAATAAATTAATTGCCACTTAAAATGATATATTTTACTTTTGCAAAAGATGAGAGAAATACAATTTAGAGAAGCTCTAAGAGAGGCAATGGTTGAAGAAATGAGACTAGATAAAAACATCTATCTAATGGGAGAAGAAGTAGCTAATTATAATGGAGCATACAAAGTTAGTCTAGGAATGCTTGATGAATTTGGTCCTGAAAGAGTAATTGATACACCAATAGCAGAAACTGGATTTTCTGGAATTGGAATTGGATCTGCTATGAATGGACTAAGACCTATAATAGAATTTATGACATTTAATTTTTCTCTTATAGCTATTGATCAAATAATAAATGGTGCTGCTAAAATATATCAAATGTCTGGTGGTCAATTTAATATTCCTATTGTCTTTCGTGGACCTACAGGAAGTGCAGGACAACTAGGGGCTCAACATTCTCAAAATTTCGAAAATTGGTATGCTAATACACCTGGTTTAAAAGTCGTTATTCCTTCAAATCCCTATGAAGCGAAAGGGTTATTAAAAACTTCCATAAGAGATGATGATCCAGTTATTTTTATGGAGTCAGAACTTATGTATGGTGATAAAGGAAAAGTACCAGAAAGTGAATATTTAATACCAATTGGAAAAGCAAAAATTGTGCATGAAGGAAATGATGTTACATTATTATCATTTGGAAAAATGATGAAAATAGCAGAGTCCGCTTACCAAGAGGCAAAAAAAGAAAATATTAGTGTTGAGTTAATTGATTTAAGAACAGTAAGACCAATCGATTATAAATCAGTAATCAATTCTGTAAAAAAAACTAATAGACTAGTTATTATTGAAGAAGCATGGCCATTAGCTTCAATTTCATCCGAAATAAGTCATCACATTCAAAGATTTGCTTTTGATTATTTAGACGCTCCAGTTCATAGAATAACTTGTCAGGATGTGCCTTTTCACTACGCACCTAACCTACTAAAAGAAATTCTTCCTGATCTAAATAAAACGATGAAAGCAATCAAAAAAGTTACTTATTCTTAATTCCTTGAGAAGATTCATTCATTCCTAACGCAGACATCATATCTGAAGGTCCTGATTTTTTCATTAATTTCATCATCTTTTTCATTTGATTAAATTGTTTTAAAAGTTGATTTACTTCTTGAACACTACAACCACTACCCAATGCAACTCTTTTTTTTCTTGAACCATTTAGTATATCTGGCGTTTTTCTTTCTTTTGGAGTCATGGAATAAATAATTGATTCTATGGGTTTAAAAGATTCATCATCAACATCTAAATCTTTAACTTTTTTACTCATACCAGGCATCATCCCCATCAAATCTTTAATGCTTCCCATTTTTTTAATTTTCTGTATTTGTGATAAAAAATCATCAAGACCAAAAGTATTTTGAATCATCTTTTTTTGTAATTTTCTAGCCTCATCTTCATCAAAACTTTGTTGTGCTCTTTCAACAAGACTTATTACATCTCCCATTCCCAAAATCCTTTTAGCCATTCTATCTGGATGGAAAATATCTATCGCATCCATTTTTTCACCAGTACTTATAAACTTTATAGGTTTATCTACCACCTTTCTAATTGATAAAGCTGACCCACCCCTTGAATCTCCATCAAGCTTTGTTAGTACGACTCCATCATAGTCTATTCTTTCATTAAAAGTTCTTGCGGTAGTAACAGCATCTTGACCAATCATTGAATCTACAACAAAAAGAGTTTCATGAGGTTTTAAATTTTTCTTTAATTCCTCTATTTCTTTCATCATTTTTTCATCTATAGCTAACCTACCAGCAGTATCAAGAATCACAGATTTAAATCCATTCTTTTTTGCATGTTTAATTGCATTTTTTGCAATATTTAAAGGAGATTTTGATTTTTTATCAGAATAAACTTCAACATTAATTTGTTCTCCAATAACATGAAGTTGTTCTATTGCCGCAGGCCTATAAACATCACAAGCAACTAAAAGAGTTTTTTTTCCTTTTTTCGTTAAATAATAAGCAAGTTTTCCAGAAAAAGTTGTTTTTCCAGATCCTTGAAGACCAGATAAAAGAATAATGTTTGGATTACCAGTATAATTTATATCAGCCGAGTTACCACCCATTAACATGGCTAATTCATTAGAAACAATTTTAGTAAGAAGTTGACCAGGTGAAACAGAAATTAAAACATTCTGACCCATTGCCTTTTCCTTAATACTTGAAGTGATTTCTTTAGCAACTTTATAGCTAACATCAGCCTCAATTAAAGCTCTTCTAATCTCTTTAATAGTCGAAGCAACATTTACTTCCGTAATACTTCCATGTCCTTTTAATACTTTAAAAGCACGATCTAATTTATTACTTAAATTTTCAAACATTTCACCACAAAAATAATAATTAAAGCAAATAATGATTCATTTATTTGGTTAATAGTATTTATATTTCAAAAATAATTTTACAACTCAATGCAAATAATATATAAGCACTGTATTTCTTTAGTTGTTTTCCTATCCCTAACTATATACTTTTTTAATCCTGTTATTTTTGAAAATAAAGAATTAAAACAACACGATATTGAACAATGGAAAAATGGAGCTAATGAAATAATTGACTATAGAAAAAACACAAATAAAGAGGCCCTATGGACAAATTCAATGTTTTCTGGTATGCCAGCTTATCTAATAAATATAAAATGGAAAAATGATATTATAATTTTTTTACACAAGCTATTAGGACTATGGTTACCCCATCCTGTGAGTTTAATTTTCATATCCTTTATTTCTTTCTATTTTATGCTTATTTGTTTTGGTGTAAGGCCTGAAATTTCAATTTTTGGTGCTATAGCATTTACTTTATCAACATATATGATAGTAGGAATAAATGCTGGTCATAATACTAGAATAGGTTCAGCGGCATTTATTCCGTTAATAGTAGCAGGAGTCCATCTTTGTTTTCATAAAAAAAGAAATCTAGGATTTATCATAACAGCATTATCACTTGCTTTACAATTAAGATTAAATCATTTACAAATAACCTATTATACCCTAATAATTCTTATTTTTTATGGTATATCTCAATTAATCTATTTTTATAAAAAAGATGAATTAAAACATTTTTTTAACAGAGTGTTTGTATTAATTATTGCTTCATTTCTAGCTATTGGAACTTTTTTTGGAGAGATCTGGTCTATATTAGAATATAGTAAATATTCTATAAGAGGCCAATCTGATTTAATAGCTGAAAATTCTGGACTTAGCAAAGAATATGCATTTCAATACAGCAATGGAGTTTATGAACCTTTAACTTTATTTTTTCCACATATATTAGGAGGATCAAGTAGAGAATCATTAAGTAAAAACTCTAATCTAGGTAAGGAGTTAAAAAGAAATAATTTTAACAGAGACCAAATTAATAATCAACTTAGAAATGCTCCTATGTATTGGGGAGATCAACCAATTACAGCTCCATACTATGTAGGAGCATTATTTTTATTTTTATTTATACTATCAATAATTATTCTAAAACCACATGAAAAGTATTGGCTAATAGGTCTTCTCCTGAGTAGTGTTTTATTAAGTATGGGAAGTAATTTTGCACTACTAAATGAATTTATATTTGATTATTTACCAGGTTATAATAAATTTAGATCTCTAACATTTATAATTATAATATCAATATTTTCTGTAATACTAATTGGATTACTAACTCTAGAAAAATTTATATCTAACAAAGAAAAATATAAAAAACAATTTATTAAAGCTACTTTATACACTCTTGGAATTTATTTATTCTTATACATAACGTCATTTTTCTTATCTTTTTCAGGTCCAGTAGACTTAAATTTTAGTAATATTCCAGATTGGTTTTTAAATGCTTTAATAAATGATAGAAAAGCATTATATGTAAATGATATTATAAAAGGAGTAATAATATTAGCAACTTTTTCATTTTTTACTTACCTATTTATTTATAATAAAATAAAAAAATATTTATACTATTCCATTATAATAATAATTGGAATATATGATATGACTTCTGCAAATAAGAACTTTCTAAAAAATGATAATTGTAACCTATTTAATGATTGTTCATTTACTAGAAAAAAAATAAATACTGTAAACATTTCAGAAGCAGATGAATTTATTTTAGAAAATAATAATCAGAGAAAAAGAGTATTAAATCTTCAGAATACTTTCAATGAAGCAAATACATCCTATTATCACTCTTCAATTGGAGGATATCATGGAGCAAAATTAAGAAGGTATCAGGATTTAATTGAGAAAATAATTACTAATGAAAAAAGTAAAATAATATCAAAACTTCAAAACAATAACACTGACTTTAGTGATTTAAATGCATTAAACATGCTAAATACAGGATACGTAAAATTCAATGAATCAAAAAAAGGAGTTATAAAAAATAATTTTTCAAATGGAAATGCATGGTTTATTTCTAAACTTAATAAAGTTAATTCACCAATAGAAGAACTAAACTTATTAAAAACCATTAATACTAAAAATGAAGCAATTATTGATGTATCAAAATTTGGTAATTTTTCATACAATGATACCTATTCAAAGGATGGAAAAATTGAAATATTAGAGTATTTTCCTAATAGAATAAAATTAAAAACTTACAATACCTCCATTTCATTTATTGTATTTTCTGAAATATATTACCCTAAAGGGTGGAATCTTTCAATTAATGGAAATAATAAAGAAATATTAAGAGTTAATTATGTGTTAAGAGGCACACAATTAGAAGCTGGAGAAAATATTATAGAATTGACATTTAGTCCCAACTCATATAGTATTGGAAATACTATAATATTAATTTCTAACATAATTCTCTTGCTTTTAATCATAGTATTTATATTTATTGAAACTAAAAAAACAATTCAATGAAATTTTATGTTTTAATATTTACTTTAATTTTTTTTTCTTGTGAAATAAATAAAACAACTGTTTCGAATTCATCAAATATTTATGATTCAAGAACTCTAAAAAATAAATCTGGTATAAGTCTACTAAATAAAATAAGGACTAGCCCAGGAATAATTATTCAAGGAAATGATGAAGAAAATGCTAGAGTATATACTAGAGGAATAAATAGTATAAATTTTCCAAAAGAAGTTCTTTTTGTATTAGACGGACTTCAAGTTGGTGTTTTTTCACAAATTGTTAATATGTTAGATCCTAATGATATAAAAAGCATACAAGTTTTAAAAAATGGATCAGATTTAGCTATATATGGTTTTAGAGGAAGTGGTGGTGTTATTTTAATAAAAACAAAATAATTTT
>JAPYTU010000093.1 GCA_029940715.1 Cytophagales bacterium | reverse complement strand
GCTCCTTTGTCTAATGCTTCATTAGCAAATTTATTTCCATCAAAATTTTCACCTTTTAACGAAAAAAAAATTGAATTCTTTTTTATTTTTCTTGAATCAGTAGATATACCTTCAGAATTTAAAAAATTCTTATATATTAAATTGATTTGATCTTCCATACTCATTTAGATGCTTTAATTTTATAAGGCACATCACAAATTCCCTTAGATATACTTGTAAGCTTTCCCTTTAACAATTTTCTTTTTAAGGGAGATAAGTAATCAGTAAATAATTTACCTTCAATATGATCATACTCATGTTGAATAATTCTTGCTTTCATCCCATCAAATCTATCAGTATGAAATTTCCAATTTTCATCGTAATATGATATCGTAATTTCTTCTCTTCTGGAAACAAATTCATTAATATTTGGGATGCTTAAACAACCTTCCTTAAATTCCCAAAAATTTCCAGTTACTGTAATAATCTGAGGATTAATAAAAACTCTTTTAAAATCTTCTAGGTCTTTTTCATCTAAAGAAGCTCCATCAATAACAAAAATTCTTAATGATATACCTATTTGAGGCGCGGCAAGACCTATCCCATCCGCGGAGTACATCGTTTCAAACATATCATGAGATAACTTAATAACATCTACCTTATCTTTCTTTACTTTACCAGCCTTAATTTTAAGGACAGGATTACCATATAAGCAAATTGGATATGTCATAATTCATTTCGTTTTAAATATGATTGCAATATAATACTTGCACTAATTTTATCAATATTACTTTTATTTCTTCTATATTTTTTATTTTTTCCCATTAAGAGTATTGCATCTTTTGCAATCCTTGATGTTAACCTCTCATCATAGGTATCAATAGAAATGTGAGAATATTTTTTTTTTAATTTGTTAATAAAATCTTTGGTGGGATTAGTTGCATGAGTATTTTTTCCACGCATATCAATAGGCATTCCAACAATAAACTTATTTACTACATGATCAATTAAATAAGTAGTGATAAAATCAAAAATTTCATTTGATGGACATGTAGCAAGAGGAGAAGAAATAATTCTTAGTTCATCAGTTACGGCGACTCCAATTCTTTTGGAGCCATAATCAAAACACATTATACGACCCATCAATTAAGAAACGATATATTTCTTAATTCATTAGATATTTTGTCTTGGAGTTTAAGAGCTCTAGGAAACAAAATTTTATTTTCAATATTAGAATGGATTTCTAATTCTTTATCAAACTCTTTTAATTCTTGAAATATTACTTTCAGGTGTAAATTCTTTATATTATTCAAGGAATAATTTTTTGTTAATCCCCTAATTCCACTCATCTCAGAATCTTCATTTAAATGTTCTTCTGCAATATTTTTTAGAGAAATTTCTTTCATAGAAAAAAATAATAAAGATAAATTTTGAGAGTTATGATCAGCATAAAATAATTTATTTATGTATTGAAAAATAATGGTTTCTTCTTCAAGAATATGCTCAGTAAATTCCTCATAAAATGAGGGGAAAATAAATTTTAAATCATCAGAAAATTTATAATTTATATTAGAAGTATCTAAATTTTGAATTAAATTTTTTATATACGGTAGTTTATTTTTTATAAAATAATTATGATTATGCTTAAGGTATTCTACAACTAAATTTAATGGACACGACTTTAATGAATCATGCTCTAAATCAAAAGATTCATCAAGAGAAATTCTATAACCAATAAGGGATTCTTTTTTAAAACCCTTTATTTTACAAATATCTTCAATCTGGTAATCAAAATACTTATAAAAATCAACCCCAAAAGAATCTAATGCTTTTGCGTAACGGTAATCATTACCAACAATATCAGATATTTTTTGATTTTTAAGATTACTATTTTGAACAAACATGAAAATAAAACTAAAAAAATATATTTACTATATAACGATTTTTAAAAAATAAATAAAATATAAAAAATTTATAATTATAATTTTACCCGTTCATTGATACAAGAAATTCTTCATTGTTCCTTGTTCCCTTAATTTTTGAAAGTAAAAATTCCATAGCTTCAACAGAGTTCATATCTGCCAAATATTTTCTAAGAATCCATAATCTTGACAATTCATCCTTACCCATTAATAAGTCTTCCCTTCTAGTGCCTGATGCTGTCACATCAATTGCAGGATACATTCTTCTATTAGATAATTTTCTATCTAATTGAAGTTCCATATTACCTGTTCCTTTAAATTCTTCAAAAATAACTTCATCCATTTTTGATCCAGTTTCAATTAAAGCTGTTGCAATAATAGTCAAAGAACCACCATTTTCAACATTTCTTGCAGCACCAAAAAATCTTTTAGGCTTATGCAAAGCATTTGCGTCAACACCACCGGATAATATTTTTCCAGATGAAGGTATTACAGTATTATGAGCTCTTGCAAGTCTAGTGATAGAATCTAGCAATATAACCACATCATGACCACATTCTACCATTCTTTTTGCCTTTTCAAGAACTATAGTTGCTACCTTAACATGTCTCTCTGCCTGCTCATCAAATGTTGAAGATACAACTTCAGCCTTAACACTTCTAGCCATATCTGTAACCTCTTCAGGCCTCTCATCAATAAGCAATATCATAAGATAAACTTCTGGATGATTCTCAGCAATAGCATTTGCTATCTCTTTCAACAAGACTGTTTTTCCAGTTTTAGGTTGAGAGACTATCATACCCCTCTGACCTTTTCCTATAGGAGAAAACAAATCCATAATTCGAGTTGAATAATTATCTTGGTTAGTACTTAAATTTAATTTTTCTTCAGGAAATAGTGGCGTTAAATATTTAAACGGAATTCTATCTCTAACTTGATCTGGAGTTTTACCATTTATTTCAACAACTTCAATTAATGCAAAATATTTTTCATTTTCCTTTGGAGGACGAATTTTACCTAACACAGTATCTCCTGTTTTTAAACCGAACAATTTAATTTGAGAAGGAGAAACATAAATGTCATCAGGACTTGCTAAGTAATTATAGTCACTACTTCTTAAAAAACCATATCCATCTTGCATCATTTCGAGAACTCCTTCACTCTCTACAACACCCTCAAATTCTTTAATTTGAGCTTCATATTCAGCTTTCTTAGCTAAATACTCTTCCCTCGGAAGTCTTGATCCCATACCCTTATTTCTATCTGTAAATTTGCTAGGGCCTGAATTACTTCTATAAGGTTTAGAAAAATTCTTTGGCTTTTCTTTAATGTCCCTACCTTTAGTATCCTTAGTCTTAGAAGAAGCTTTAATCTTAGAGGAAGCTTTGGTTTTAGAAGAAACTTTGGTTACTTTTTCTTGTAAAGGTTCTTTTTTACTAACTTTTTTAGGCTTAGCTATAGCCTGTTCATCTAAGATTTTATAGATTAAATCTTGTTTTGAAAGTTTAGAGGCTCCTTTTATTTTAAGTTCCTCAGAAATATTTTTAAGTTCTGATAATAATTTATCATTTAACTCGTCCATTGTATGCATATCGAAAAATTTAGATTAAAATGTTTTAAAGAATTTATGTCTTTAGGAAGGCCTAAATAACAATTGACACCGCAATAATAGCATTTATATATAATTATGTCAAAAAAAAATTAATTTTTATTTGATTTAAATATTTTATTCAATCTCACTATCTTCATACTAAATTTTAAATTATGCTTGAAACTAAATCTATCAGAAAAAATATAGACCTCTACTCAAATGGTTTATTAAAAAGAGGGTTATCCGATTCTAAAGAAAAACTTAATAAAATAATTCATCATGATGATAATAGAAAATTATATAAGGCACAACTAGATAAAATCTTAACAGAATATAATCAAGCATCAAAAAAAATAGGAGAAAAAATTCAATCAGGGAAGATGGAAGAAGCAGAAATTATGAAAAAAAAATCTCAAAAATTAAAAATTTTAAGAAAAAAAACTTCTGAAAAATTAAAAAACGAAGAAGCTATCATCTATGAAATTCTCACTAATCTCCCTAATGTTCCGGATGAAATTGTTCCCTCTGGAAATAATGAAGATGATAATGATATAATTTTTGAATCTAAAAAGAATGTGAATGCTAACAAAAAACTCTATCCTCATTGGAATTTAGTAAAAAGTTTTAATCTTATAAATTTTGAGAAAGGAAATAAAATAACAGGAGCTGGATTTCCTGTATACATAGACAAGGGAGCAAAACTTCAAAGGGCTTTAATAAATTTCTTTATTGATCAAGCAATTAAAAAAGGATATCAAGAAATTCAACCACCTATTCTTGTAAATGAAACTTCAGCATTTGGTACTGGACAACTTCCTGACAAAGAAGGTCAAATGTACAAGGTAGAAAATGAAAATTTGTATATGATTCCAACAGCTGAAGTTCCAATAACAAATTTATATAGAAACGAAATACTTAATAATTCATTATTACCTATAAAAAATGTTGCGTATACACCATGTTTTAGAAAAGAAGCTGGATCATGGGGTTCTCATGTTCGAGGTTTAAATAGATTACATCAATTTGATAAAGTAGAAATTGTTCAAATTCAAAACAAAGACAATTCTAGTAAAACACTTGATGAAATGTGTGATCATGTAGAACATCTTATCAAACTTCTTAAGTTACCATATAGAAAAATTCTTTTATGTGCTGGGGACTTAGGTTTTAGCGCTAGTATAACCTATGATTTTGAAGTATATGCTCCAGGTCAAAAAAAGTGGTTGGAATGCAGTTCCGTTAGTAATTTTAAAACATACCAAACAAACAGAATGAATATTAAAATAAGAACTAATAAAGAAAAAAATCTTGCCCATACCCTAAATGGTTCTGCGCTTGCTCTGCCAAGAATAGTAGCTGCAATACTTGAAAACAATCAAGAAAATAATGAAATAAAAATACCAGATATTTTACAGCCCTATACTGGATTCAATAAAATTACACGATGATAATTAGAAAAGGAATTAAAAAAGATATTCCTCAAGTTCTAGATTTAATAAAGGAATTAGCCAAGTATGAAAATTCTATTGAAAAAGTTTCTAATACCGTTGAAAGAATAGAG
>JAPYTU010000092.1 GCA_029940715.1 Cytophagales bacterium | reverse complement strand
AATAATTATATTCGTTCTCATTCATACTTCGATTATCTAAAAAACACTTTAGGTGTTGATGATCCTGGAGTATTGAGAATGGCCAGACATTCTGCTTTAGACTGGGCAGTTTCAGGAACTGATTTAATGAACATAGAAGTGGCTAAGAGTTGTGGAGCCCTTGGTTTTATCCCAAAAGCTGTATATGATGAAGAAAATCCATACATTTATCATTTCCCAGATGGGAACGCTAGTGTTGCACGTGCCTTAGTGAAAAAAATGATTCCTGCTATAGCAGAGGGAAAAAATGCCAAAGAGCTTATATTGTCAAAATTCGATTATAAAGAATTAGACAGATTTAGCAATGATGTACGAATAAGGCTGAATAGTACGGTTGTAAATGTACGACATGTTGGTAATCCAAAAAATTCAAGTGAAGTTTTCGTTAAATATATCAATAACAATAAATCAAATGAGATAAAAACTAAAAATGTGGTGATGGCCTGTTACAACATGATGATTCCACATATTGTTTCAAATCTTCCAGAAGAACAAGCATCAGCATTAAGACTTCAATTGAAAAGTCCATTGCAATACAGTAGCGTTGGCTTAAGGAACTGGAGGGCGATGAAAGAAATGGAAATTGGAATGGCAATGTCACCTGGAAATATGCATCAAGCAGTTTTTATGGATTTTCCTGTAAGTATGGGTGGATATGAATATACTAAAACCCCAGAAGACCCCTGTGTTATTCAAATGATTAGCTGTCCATATGGAGAAACCGTTGGCGCACCACGACTTGAGCAATATCGTGAAGCACGATATAAAATGTTAGGTTTGCAATTCAAAGACTACGAAGAGGAAATTAGATCACATTTGAGTGGCATGCTCCCAAAAAAACTATTTGATTTCAACAAAGATGTTGAGAGTATCACTGTTAATCGCTGGGCACACGGTTACACCGTTAGCGGTCCAAATAATTCTATCAAAAAAGGTCGACAACCATTTGGACGAATTACAATAGCTAATTGTGATTCGGCAGGTAGTGCTGATGTTAAAGATGCAATCAATATGGCATCAAGAGCTGTGAATGAATTGGGTTAACACCACTCTCCTTTTGAATTTTAATTTGATAATTGTAAATTGTAAATAAACTCCCCTTTTTGAATTTTGCACCAATGTTTTTAGCTTGTGGTTATAAAAATATTATTAATACTATTTATTTTCTTATTTAACCACACTACTTATACTCAAACCGCAAAAGAATATTATAATAATAGTCTTGAAAAACATCAAAATGGAGACTATTATTGTGCTATTGCTAACTATACTAAATCCATTGAACTTAACCCTAATTTTGCTTATGCTTATTTCAATAAGGTATTGCAAAAGAAATACTTGAGGATTTAAATGGTGCTTGTGCAGACTACAAAATAGCTGCCAGGATGGGACATACATATGCTCAAGAAATTGTTAGTAACTATTGCAACTAAATATGAATTTTGATTTGATATTATTAAAGGTATAAATGAATAACATCAACTAAATTCCACCCCGTTGCAAAAGCAAGTATTATTACTATAAAATAATCTAACCATTCAGGTATATATTTTATAACAAAAGGTCTACCAAAAAAATAAGACATAATAACTAAAAAAAATATAGCATTATAAAGTAATCCCTCATCCATATAATAAAGGTATTAAAAACAAATAATTAACAAAGTCCTTTTGAATTATATATTTAATTTTTCTTAATTTATATTTTACATTAAACAAAAAATTATGAAAAATTGGAAAAATAAAGTATTAGGAATATTCGCAGTAATAGGCTTAATGAGTTTATTAATTAGTAGTACTTCTTCACAGTCGCAAAACGGAAAATGGATGATTGCGGTTGGAGCTGCTCAAAACAATGAACTAATTCTTAAAATGGATACTCAAAGTGGACAAGTGTATAGATGGGACAAAAAAGGTTTAAAAAGATTCGAGGGTACATGGGTCAAATTTATAGTTGATTAAATCCCCTCACATCTAATATTTGGATTTTGATTTAATATCATTAGATTAAAGTTATGAAATACGAATTTGAAAAAAAATTTTTAGATAAAGGTATAATGACATTAAGATTTAAAATAAATTATTGGTTATTAAAAA
Source organism: Cytophagales bacterium (assembly GCA_029940715.1). GTDB lineage: Bacteria > Bacteroidota > Bacteroidia > Cytophagales > MED-G16 > JAPYTU01. The sequence continues at coordinate 2,957 of JAPYTU010000092.1, read as the reverse complement.
AATTAGGACTTAATGGCTTTGGTTTATTTGCATTTATTTGGGGAATATTTATTGGAATTATTATTTATGAATTTATTCTAAAATAAATAAACAACCAATCAATTAACCTCCACTTTTGAATTTTAATTATTTTTCCTTTGATATATTTTTAATTCCTTATCCGGAACAATAACAGTTCTATTTTCCCACATTTCAGGTGTATAAGCAAACTCTTTTTTAAACTTCATATATTTAGGTTCATTAATTTTATCATAATTTTCTTTATTTAGTTCGTCCTTATCCAACACTAAAATTTCTGCATTGCTATAAATATCCAAAGCTAATTCCATTACTAATTTTATTTTGTTTAAAACCTTATCAAATAAAAATTTCTTTTCTTTTTTCAATAAAGAAATATTACGATTCAAAGAAGCAAATTCTATTTTTTTTGATTTAATGTATTTGAGATAATAACCAGCATCTCCTTTAACAAAAATTACTCGAGCACCTCTATTTTTCATGGAATGACTAAGACCAAATAATCGAATATTTTGATTTGATTTACCTGGAGCATATTCATAATCAAGTTGCAGTATGGCATAATTATCAGAATTTACATACATGATACCTTGATAAAGACCATTTTTTTCTGATTTAAAATTAATTTCATAAACCAATTCTTCATTAAATACACTCAAATTTATTTCGTATTTATATTTATTAGGACTAGTAATAAATTCCCAATTTTTAGATTTTATACTTGAATATTGCTTCATCAAACTATTAATACTGTATTTTATATAATTAGTATGAATATAATAATTCAAAGAATCTTTGCTATGAAATTCTTCTATTGAATCAAGTTCCTCATCATCAATATTCACATTAAATAACAAACCTGAATTTACTTTGTAATAAACCTTATTGTTTTTTTTACTTTCATCAAAATCTGAATATAAATCAGTAAGTTTTTCATCAATTTTTTTTTCAAGTATTTTCATGGATCCCTCTTCTAATGAAATACCTTCAATAGGTTGAATCTTTTTTTTTTCACTATAACTAAAGAGATTTATTATAGCATCTTGATACTGAATAATTTCTTTAGGAATCATTTTAAAAACATCGGAAACTAATTCCTTATTTAACATTTCAAAGTTTGATTTTTTTAGTTTTAATTCGTTTTCCTTAGAAAATGAAATATTCAAATAATTATGAAAAAAAATTTGACTTCTAAAATTTTGTTGCGGGTAGTTTTCAATATAATTTGTTTCAATTAGTTTAATTATATCTTTTACTGAAAGATTTTGTGCATAAATTGAAACATTAGGTAATTTCAACAAAGATTTACGAAGGTAAATAAATTCAAATTCTTCAATATCTTTAGTGGAAATTTTAAAATTTTCATATCCCATATAGCTAAAAATAATACTGTCATTACTGTTAGCAATTTCTATATCTAAAATAAACTCTCCTTGGGAATTGGATACCGTTCCAATTGATTTACCTTCAATAAAAATATTAGTAAATGATAATGGTTCTTTTGTCTCAAAATCAAAAACCTTACCATTAAAAAAATTATTTTGAGCAAACAAAAAAAAAGGAAAACATGATAAAAAATAAATATGAATATAAAATTTGATTAATTTTTTCATTTCTATCTTAGATTAAATTTAAATAAATTGAATACTAATCCACTACCCTTATTAATTTTGATTTATTGCTAAAGTTTTAAGTAAGTAAGTAAATATAAATTAATTCTAAATATGAATATTAGTCATATTTTGAATTTTTATTTATTGTTAATAAATTAGTTTTTTTAACTAAAAATTTAAATAATGAAAAACCTATTTTTAATAATAATTTTATTTTTTGCTATAAATGCTAATGCCCAACAGGGATTTGTTATGATGAATCAAAACAAAGTTGAATTTTCCAATCAAGGAAAAGCATATAAAATTTTTGATGATTATTTGAATCCAATTTGGAATCAACTAGTTGATGAAGGAATGATAATTTCTTATTCAATGATGACTCATGCATGGGGTGATGAATGGAATTTAAATTATATGATTATAACTAAAGATCACGCCTCATTTTTAAAAGCTTGGAACGAAGGATTTACAAGAATTCGTAGTGCTGTACCACAAGAAAAATGGGATGAATTGATGAGATATACTTTAGAACACAAAGACAATCTTTACAGTTTAAGGCATCATTATGATGGTAAAAATAATTAAAAAAGAAATCAATTAACTTCCCTTTTTAATTTTAATTGGTTGTTCTTAGATTGTGATATGGTTTAAAATATAATTATTAATTCACAATGAAAATACTTAAACACCAACACTGGCATCTATTAATATTAATAGGATTATTATATTCTTTAAACTATTACACTAATCAAGATAGCAATGTGTTTAATGGAAGTTTATGGAATATAAGTACAAAAAATTGGTTTATTATAGCAATTTTATCTCCAATCATTCACCAAATTTATGTTCTCTTGTGTTGGAGATATGAATTATTTCACAAAGGCTTAACCAATATATTTAAAGAAAATGCATTTAAAATTTATAAAAGAGGCTTTACTATACTTATACTATCAAGACCCACATTAATTATAATATTATCTATATCCAACGCAATGACAATAAACATAGGTCCTACTCTACCTTATATTTTATCATTAATACTACTTATTCCTGGATTATATGCTCAATACTCTGTATTTAAATATTTCGGTATTAATAAAGCATTTGGATTAGATCATTTTGAACCTGAAAAATTTAGAAATGAAACATTTTGTAAAAAAGGTATATTCAAATATACTTCCAATGCCATGTATACATTTGCTTTCTTTCTTATTTGGATACCAGGGGTTTTATTTCAATCAAAAGCTGCTTTATTAGTAGCTTTGTTTAATCATATATATATTTGGGTTCATTATTATTTTACTGAATTACCAGATATAAAAATTA
>JAPYTU010000011.1:22231-29723 GCA_029940715.1 Cytophagales bacterium | reverse complement strand
AGTCTAGGATCATCTTTTTTTATAAGTTGTGGTGATGATGATGATTTACTTCCAATTACTATAGATGAATTCGCAGAAACTGGGTATGTTAAAGATGGAAATCTTTATATAATAGATTTAAATCATTCTTCATTTTCAACTTTAACAAATGATGGATCTTGGAAAACATTTCCAGAAGGCGGTATGTTGATTGTTAATGTTGGAAGTAATGTAATTAGAGCATTCTCCAATGAATGTCCTCATGAAAGTTGTAGAACAAGTTGGCTATATTCGAATGAAAATTTTACTTGTACATGTCATACTTCAATATTTTCTAATTCTGGAGATTTTATCAGTGGACCAGCAAACTCAGACTTAACATCTTACATAGCTTCAATTGATGGAAATTATTTAACAATAAAAAAATAATTTAAATTTTTGTAGCTATTCCATTCCTAAAAAATATTTCTTTTAAAAGTTCTCCCTCTCTATTATAAATTCTAGTAAATCCATTTTCATTTCCATTACTCATTTCTCTTTCATCTGAAAGTTTTCCATCTGCAAAATAATTTTTTTGAATACCATCTCTTAATCCATTTTTAAAGTTCCATTCACTTTTTTTCTTACCATTTCTATAAAATGAAATAGATGCTCCATTTCTAACTAGAGATCTATCAAAAACTTCCTTACTTTCTACTATACCACTATTAAAAAATCTTGTTACAAATATTCTAGAATTACCATATATCCATTCACTTTCTATATTCCCTTTTGAGTCAAAGAGTTTAGTAGATAAATTAATGCCTTCACTATATAATTTTTCAACCCTTATATTATCAAATTTGTCTTTTTCAACTGCCAATCCTGAATATTTTTTTTCATTATAAAATGAAACTCCATCAGCATGAGTTAATTCAGAGTATAGAACACCACTACTACAAGAAAATGCAGTAATTAAAATAAAAAAATAAATTATCTCTCGCATAAGATTGTTAAATTTATCAAAAAAAAATTATGAATATCAATTTTCCAACCACAATAGGAATAATACTATTAGTTTGGATGATATATTTTTCCTTAGGAGCTTTTGCAAATATGACTGAAAACGTTTTATTACTTAAAATATTTAAAACATTTAAATATATAGGAATTATAATTGTAATTGTAGTTATATTTTTTTCAGTCTACTATAAATTTCAATGAATTTAAAATCATTTTTTACTGCTTTTTTTTTATTTTTTTTTCTAACATCATATTCACAAACTATTAAAGGAATCGTTATAGAAAAAATTCATAAACTACCTATTGAGAACATCGAAATTATTTATAATAAGAAGTCCTTTTTTACGGATATTAAAGGAGAATTTAAATTTAAAATTATTAATTATCCTGCAATAATAATTTTTAAAGACGATATATATTTCAGCAAACAAATTGAAATAAAATCACACAAAGATTATTTTCAGATTGAACTAACAAATAAGGGCTTTTTACTAGACCAAGTTGTAATTATGTCAGATATTAATAGAAAAAAATTAAATTTATCTTCAATATCTATTTCAACAATTAATAATTTAGAATTAAAAAAATTAGAGGGAGAATTTATTGGTAAAAGCTTAAATGAGATACCTGGAATATTTGTTCATTCTGCTAGCTTAAACACCAACAGAATTATAATCAGAGGATTAGGATCAAGATCACCATATACCACAAATAAAATAAAAGCATTTATTAATAATATACCTTTAAGTAATGGGATTGGAGAGATATCAATTGAAGATATTGGAATAAATATTTTTGATCAAATTGAAATAACAAAAGGTCCAAACTCAAGCATCTATGGATCTGGACTAGGGGGAAGTATTTATTTAAAAACCAATAGTAACCTAGAAAATGATAACTTAACAATATTTAATTCAGTTAAATCATTTGGAACTTATCAAAATAGAATTTCTTTTCACAAAAATTACAATAACCTAACATCATATATTGAAATAGAAAAACTAAAAAGTAATGGATATAGAGATAATAACACTTATAATAATTTAAGATTATTTGGAGAAATTAGTTATAAGCTGAAAAAAAATATTTCAATAAGTTACATACAAAATAACATTAAATTAAATGCTCTAATACCATCTTCATTAAGTTATGATAATTATGCAAATAATCCTTCATCTGCTGCATATAGTTGGGCAAGTATAAATGGAGGAGAAGAATATAATAAAAATCTTTCCGGATTAACTCTAGAGACTAATTCAAAAATATATTCAACTAAATCTAGTTTCTACTATAAAAAATTTAAATCGAATGAAAATAGACCTTTTAATTATTTAATTGAAGATAGCAATACAAATGGAATAAGACATATAAGTACAATTTCAAAAAATAATTTTATTATTAATTTAGGTATTGATTATTCCAAAGAAAATTACAAATGGGAAACCTATAGATTTTACGGTACATTGAATGAAGTAACAATTAATAATCAGGAAGAAAAAAGATACAACATAAGTTTTTTCACTCAAACCAACTATACATTCAATAATAAAAATACAAGTATACAATTTGGTATTAGTTCCAATAAAATAAAATATTCATGGAAATTATTACATATAGTTATTGATCCATTGATTTCACAAAATTATTCATATGGCAATATCTTATCTCCTAGGATTTCATTAAACCAAAAATTAAATAACCAATCAATTTACATTAACATAAGTCATGGATATTCATCACCTAATATTAATGAGACATTAGATGGAGATGGGTTAGTTAATCCTAATATAAAACCAGAAACAGGATGGAATTATGAAATTGGATTAATAGGTAGAAATAAAAATAATATTTTATCATATAACATAAGTCTCTATTATATGGACATAAAAAATTTATTAGTTGCACAAAGAACATCGTTTGATACTTTTGTTGGAATAAATGCTGGTAAAACTTCACACCCAGGAATTGAAGGTCAGTTTAATCTGTTAATTTATAAACCTAACTCAGATAATGAAATTACTTTAGAATCTAATTTTTTTAAAAATTGGTATAAATTTCTTGATTTTAATAATCTAGGAATAGATTTCTCTAATAACTTATTAACAGGAGTCCCCTCCTACACATATTCAAGTCATCTAAAATTTAGATTCAATAATTTTACATCCATAATTTCTATTAATGGAGTCGGAAAAATACCCATGAACGATGGAAACACACTTTTTAACAATAAGTATTCCATTATCAACTTTAAAGCTTATAAAAATATTAATTTTAATAATATAAAATTTATAATTAGCTCAGGAATTAATAATTTATTAAATAAAAAATATGCATCTGGTATAGTTATAAATGCAAAAGGATTTGGAGGTGGGCAACCAAGATATTACTACCCTGGTCTTCCTAGAAATTATTTCATATCTTTAAATATTAATATATAAATATGAATTGGCATAAAAGATTTGTTGATAAAAAATTGAAATTTTTTGGACTAACACCATACCAAGGTATGTGGTGGGCTTTTATAAAAGGAATAATTTTTACTTGTCTATTATTTCTTTTTTTTAACCACTATAAAAGCAGTAATGATAATAAAGTAAAATTTGAAATAAATTATTCTGATAAATTTCAAGAGAATGGGTTTGATGGAAGAGTTCTGCTCATGATTAGTAATAATAATTATTCTGAACCTAGATTTCAAATAAATGACAATCATAATACCCAAATGATTTTTGGAGTAGATGTAAACTCATGGAATTCTAGTGAAAAAATAATAATTGATGCTGAAGCTTTTGGCTATCCCATTAAATCAATAAATGATATTCAAGAAGGTGAATATTATGTGCAAGCACTACTTCACAAATATGAAACCTTTAATTTATCAACTGGATATACAGTTAAATTACCAATGGATCAAGGAGAAGGTCAGAAATGGAACATTAGTCCAAAAAATCTTTATAGTACACCAAAAAAAGTAAAAATTAACAAATCAGGAACTATAAATATTACTCTTGAAAACGAAATACCTCCAATCGAACCTGCTAAAGACACTGAATATATAAAACATATTAAAATCAAAAGTGAGATGCTTTCTAAATTTTGGGGTAGAGACATGTACTTACAAGCAAATGTTCTTGTTCCACATGGATTTGATAAAAAATCTAAAACAAGGTACCCTCTGATGATATTTCATGGACATTTTCCTTATACATTTGGCGGGTTTAAAACAACCCAACCAACAGCTCCAAAAGAAGATACAATCTATAATTCAAGATTTGGGATAACCGGTTATAAATATATTCAGCAAAAAGAAGCTTATGATCTTTATAAGAATTGGATAAGTAATGATTTTCCAAGATTTATTGCTATTGAAATACAACATCAAAACCCATATTATGATGATTCATATGCTGTAAATTCTGCTAATTTGGGTCCATATGGTGATGCCATAACTTATGAATTAATACCACATATAGAACAATTATTTAATGGTGTAGGAGAAGGTTGGGGAAGATTTCTATATGGTGGATCAACTGGAGGATGGGAATCATTAGCCGTTCAAGTCTTCTACCCTAATGAATATAACGGCTGCTTTGCTGCATGCCCAGATCCCATTGATTTTAGAGCGTATACAGTAATAAACTTATATGAAGATGACAATGCGTATTATCATGAAGGAAACAATAGAAAAACACTTAGAGCAGGTATGAGAGATGGGAAAGGTATAATTAAAAATCATCTAATTCAAATAAACCAACGTGAATCAGCACTTGGATCTAAAGGGAGATCAGGAGATCAATGGGATATTTGGCAGGCAGTATACTCACCAACTGGGAAAGATGGTTACCCAAAACCAATTTGGGATAGAAAAACTGGAAAAATTGATAAAGAAGTTGCGGAATATTGGAAAGAAAATTATGATTTGAATTATATAATGAAAAGAGATTGGGATAAAATAGGAAAAGACTTAGAAGGAAAAATAAATATTTATTGTGGAGATATGGATAACTACTATTTAAATAATGCAGTTGTATTAACTGAAGAATTCCTTGAATCAACTACTAATCCATATTATAATGGAGAAGTGGACTATGGAAATATGGCAGAGCACTGTTGGAATGGTGATCAAGAAAATCCAAATCAAATTTCTAGACTAAGGTATAATACTATGTATATTCCTAAAATTAGAGATAGACTCAAAAAAACAGCTCCAAAAAATAACAACCTAAAAAACTGGGGAATCTAAAAATAGATTATAATAATAAGTATATTTTTTCTTTATTTTTCCATCCTGCCTGATAACCATACTTTACCATATAAATTTTCAAATCAGCCTGATACTCATAATCTACAAAATAAATTTTCTTATCTGATTCATAACTATTATCAGTAAAAAACCATAACCCAATATTTCCCTTTGTTTGATATTCATGTTTAACCTTAAAAACCTTTAAATCAGCCTGATACATTTCATCTACAACAAAAACTTTTACATCTGCTTGATACTCATACTGTGAAGAATATATCTTTTGAGAATATCCACTAAAAGAAAAAAAAATAAATATTATATAAATATTGAATTTCATATTATTTATTTTCCTTAATAATAGATGACTGAATTTGAAATGCAATAGTATTTGCAGATTTAGCATACTTATTTGCTTCAACAGCTTCTTTTTTTATTTCATTTAATTCAAAATGTGAATATTCAATTTTAGCTTTTAGTTCATTTAAGGTATTTCTTGTTTTATAATTTTGAAAAGCTAAAAATAATAATCCAATAAAAGTCAAATTTTTAAAGTTCATGTAATTTTTCATATCTGTATATTTTTACTAATAAAATTATCTAATTAATCTAGATACTATAAAAATATTAATATTCACATGAATAAAATAATATTTCAATTTGAAATGAAATAATTATTTTTTAAAAGGAGAAGATTCTAGATGTTCAGCAATTGCTTTTTTTGCAAAAATAAATGCAATATAAAGTGTAACAAAACCGCCTATCCACAAGCCTGGCACAAAATCTAAAAATAAAAAATAATCATATAATGCATGACAAAAAATAGGAGCAATTATTGATAAGCATATATAATAAATTTGATTTTTTCTTCTAGACTTTGCTATTCCTAAATAATAACCCATAATAACTGCAAATACAAAATGAGCAGGAACTGCAGAAACCATTCTAAAAAAAGCAAGGGAAGCACCTCCCTGTAGTACATAAGTTAAATTTTCTGCTGTTGCAAATCCCATACCAACAAATACTGAATAAACGATCCCATCAAAAGGTTCATCAAAATATTTGTTTGGATATATTATTAAAATAACAACAAAAAATTTTAATAGTTCTTCGGTTACAGCAACAGTTAATGCTTCTTCCCCTATTCTAATAAAATTATTCTCTATATTAATAAAGCTAAATACATACTCAAGAAATTCAACACCCCAATGCAAATTAATAGCCCCTAAAATAAAACTAATGGCAAGTAACCATAACGGCTCTTTATCATACTCATCTAAATTATAAATTAAAATCATGATAAAAATTCCAGGAGATATTGAAAGCATAACTAATAATAAATCATACCAATCGAATCTGTTAATAAGTATCAGAGGATAAAATAAAACTAAATAAAGACCTGTTATCAACAAAGAACCAATAATACTAGATTTTATTATTTTATCCATAGGTGATTAATTTTTGAAAATTAAAATTTTAATGAGATCATCCATTCATCATATGATGTGTTATCTACATTATTATCAAATGCTCGTGCCCAACCAAATGAAAAAGTAGCAGAAAGATGAGAAAACATAACCAATTTAGTATCTAATTGAATTCCTATATTTGAAAAAGATTCTTTTATATTAGGATCAGAATAATATTCATTATAATCATTAGAGAATAAAACTCCAGCAAATATTGAAGGACTAGAATATGTTGCAAAGAAATTAAAAAATCCTACCTTTCTATACCTTATAGGAGGTAACACTAACTCTACCATCGATTTAAAAAAACTTTTTGCAATCAAAATTTTATGAGAATCATAACTAACTCCTGGAAATGAAAAAGTACTTCTATACATTTTGGATGATAAATAATCAATGTAATTATTACCAAAAGATGCAAAACCAAATCTAGTAAATGGGTTATACTTATTACTAAAAGAATTTCCTAAAGAATTTCTAAACCATAGTGATGTATGATTGACAGGTAATGGTAATCCTATATCAAAATTACCATATATTTTTGGATAAAATTTTCCTTCAGTAATTGAAGATGCAAGGTTTAGTGATGCATTAATTCCTTTCTCACCATCCACTGCACCCACAGATCTTTTAAGATTTTTAAAAGTTAAAGATGTGTGTAAATTGTAAAAAATGTTTGCATTATATTCTTCCGAAAAATTAATTTGTTGAAATTCTGGAGATTGATCTAAACCATAATATGCGCCTACACCAAAATCAAAATCTAACTGTCTTGGTGGATCATAAATTATTGATTGAT
>JAPYTU010000011.1:0-22131 GCA_029940715.1 Cytophagales bacterium | reverse complement strand
CCTACACCAAAATCAAAATCTAACTGTCTTGGTGGATCATAAATTATTGATTGATTATAATCCATTCCAAAATTAAAACCCTTTCTTGATCTTTTAGTAGGACCAAATAAGTCATAAAAATTAGCTTTATTATATGAAGCATAAAAATCATAACTACCAGATAAAAATCCACCGAATTTTGTAGTAGAATAATTAAATGATGAATGAATTTGTTCATTCTTACTAAGTTTGTCTTCACCATCATTTGAACCATTTGTCCATTGATTTGGGGTAAATGAAACAGAAAAATCTATTGATTTGAAATTAAATGGATCACTAAAATTAAATTTATATCCAACACCCATATTATTTTTATATCCAATCAAAATAGGATATGCATAATTTAACTTCATTTCTTTTCTTGAAATATAATATCCTTCCTTAGCATTCATTTTATTATTCTCAAATGTTTTAGATGTTGGAATATCTGTTTTCCAATCTATAAGCTCTGGATGTTTTTGAATTGTCTTATTACCTAAAAATTCTATTGATGAAACATTTTCAACTGTCTTGTTAGGCACATAAACCGGTAAAAATCCATTGCTTGTATATCTAAAGGAAAAAATCTTTTTATCATCAATCAAAATAGGTCTAAAATATCCTGTAATTCCATTTGATAATGCGTCAATTTCAAAAGTTGAAGTATTAACTCTAAATATATTACTTACACCAGAGTAAAATGAAGATCCTATAAGATATTTACCGTCTTCCGTATACCTAAAACTTTGGGGTGATGAGACTTCAAAATTAAAAACTTCATTATATACAATACCATCCTTATTTTCGTTATCTAAAGTTTCAATGTCGTAAATATTTAAATACTGATTTCCATAATAATCAGCAACAGCAGCACTTAATTTAGATCCATCTGGTGATACATCAATATCAAAAATATCATGACCATAGGGCAAAGTATATTTTTGCTCCCACTCTGTATAATAATCATTTGGATTCTCAGAATTAAATTTTGGTATTCTAACAAGGGTATTATAACCATTTAAGTGTCTTACACCCCATAACGATTGATCAGATTTGTTAAAAGTTAGATCACCGGTATGAAAATTTTTCTGTAACATAATTGACTCACCCGTTTTAAGATTATATGAATTTAAATCTCTATTAGAACTATTATCGGTAGTATAAAACAATAAATCATTTTTTTCATCATATGCTAAAGAAGTAACATTAAAAAGAGCTGGTCCCTTAATATCTTTTAATCTTTCAAGATTACCAGTTTTTAAATCTATTGAGGCAATATGAGGAATTTTTCCAGGATAATTGACAGCAACATAAATTTTATATCTTTTTTTATCATAAAAAGCATAAGATACCCCGCCAAGAGCTTTTTCTGTAATTAACTCATCTTCTGTAATTGAATTTAATTTTAAATTTCCAATGTTCTTATTTTGAAAATTTTTTTCAAACTCTATCCAACTATTCCATGCATCAGAAATTTGAATTCCAAACACATGTTTAAAATTTGATGCAAAACCTCTTTTACTTCCATCTTTTCTTTTAATCCATTCAATTAATTGTGTAGGTCCATACTCATGAGCAACATAACTCATAAACCTAGTACCATAATAATAAGAATTTGCTTTTGACATAAAATCTGCAGAAGTACCCTCAGATTCCAAACCTTGAGCCGAATAAATTCGAGCATCTTCAAATACTCTGGTTCTAAAAAACATTTCGTCATAATTACCTAATGCATTACCTGTACCTCCAGCCATCCATGTTTCCACAAATACGGCTATACCTTCATGGAGCCATCTTGGAGAATAATATCTTGGGCTGGTAAGGTAACTATAGAACATAGAAATAGGATGATCATTTGTATTTTCAACTTTTCCACCAAAAAACTTTTGATAAAAAATATCACTTTTAGAAGCATTATCTAATGCTGTAATATGAACAAGTTCATGGTTCATTATAGCAAATACTCTCTCCCCAGCAACACTGGATTCAAAAGCATAGTTCATTGGAGAAATACAAGTTGAAATTATATTTCTAGGAATTGATGTTGCACCACCATTACCATAATCACCAAAATCTTGAATCAATACAGATATTTTTTCTCTAGGTTCGTAATCAAATAATTTTCTATGAAAATTTAAAGCATTCTGAGCACACCTTGTAGCATGGGATAAAACATAAGAGTGATAAATACTTAAACTAACAATATCAAAATCATCAGTTTCTGTTTTATTAAGTTGAGAAAATGACTTATTATTTACTAATACTAAAAAAAAGAAAAAAATTAGAAACTTTTTCATACCTAGAATTTAATGGTTTTTATTTAAAAAAAAAGGAGAAAATAAATAATTTCCTCCTTTAATTTTTAATATGTAATAATGTTACATATTGTTTTTTACAATTCTGATTTATTCATAAATTTTTGAAAATTATCATTTTTCATGAATTTTTCAAAAGTTGCTCCTTTTTGAGCAAATTTAGAATATGCAGAACTTTTCATGAACTTTTGTAAATTATCACTTTTCATGAATTTTTGAAATGCAGCATTTTTATAAAATTTTTGAAATGCAGAACTTTTAGCGAATTTTTCCAAATCTGATACTTTAGCAAATTTTTCTAAATTCGTTGATTTCATAAATTTTTGAAGAGTTGCATCTTTCATGAACTTTTGATAATTATCACTTTTCATGAATTTTTGATAATTGTCACTTTTCATGAATTTTTGAAATGCAGCATCTTTTTGAAACTTTTCAAAATCAGCACCACTTTTCATAAATTTTTGAAATGTTGCATCTTTCATGAACTTTTGTAAATTATCACTTTTCATGAATTTTTGTAATCCAGCAACTTTATTAATTACTTGCATATCTAGAATTTCAACTCCTCCTCCATCATTAATTCCAGAATCCCTATTAGCAGGATTACCTGCAGAACCGATATATTTTCTATCAGTAGATCCAAAAGATCCAGAAGATCCAGCACCAGACTTCACATTACCTTGAAGTCTATCACCATCCCTCCTCAATTTTTTAAAATCATCATCTTCTAAAATAGAATAGATATCAGTCATAATACCTATACCATCATGATCAAGAATTTTTACAAAATCAGCATCCTCTGCCAATTTTGAAAAATCACCAGAAGAAATCATCTTCTGAAAATCTTGATTATTTAATACTTCTTGAATTTCCTCACCATCGAGTTCAACTGTTACTTCGTTTTTATTAGAATACTTATCAGCTTTTGTAACACCCTTAATACCTTTACCAGAACCTGCTAAGTCTGATGGATTAAGAGTACCATTATCTACTAACAAATATGCTACTGCACCAATAACAATTACAACTCCAATAATCAAAAAATTCAACTTTCCATGTACTTTATTTGTATGTTTACTCATAATTTAAAATTTACATTTAATTTAAATCCCAAACAACAATAAATTTTTAACATAAAATGTTTATTTAAAAATGTTTATTGGCCAGCAAATTTTTTGCTGGATTACAAAAATAACAAAAATATTTTTATTAAATATCAATTAATCTAATTGCACAATAGTAAAAATTTAAAAAATCAACTCTATAGTTAAATGATATGCATAAAATGTATTAAATTATAACCAAAAAATTATGAAAACATTTCTATTATTAATCATATTATATTCTACTATTGACCTTTACAATAATAAATTAATTGGTTTATGGAGTAAAATACTAATTCAATCAAGTAGTGAAGAAATACCGAATATTCTTAATTTTAAAAAAGATGGTAGCCTCATAGAAATAAATTCTAAAGGAACTACTTCGCACAAATATAATGTCAATAATGACTTTATTGAAATCATAAAATTAAATGGTGGGAGTAGTGAATATAATTATTATCTTTCCGAAGATACATTAATAATCCAAAGATTAGAAAACGGAAAATTTATTATTAATAAATATCTAAAAGAAAAATTAACACTTTAATATGCCCAAAAAATCAAAAAGTGATAGGGGAAGACTAGCTCAAATTGTAAGAAAAAAAAATTCAACAAAAATTAAACCATCTGGAAAAAGATATAATAGAAGAAAAAAGACTACAGATGAATAAAATACTTTTATTCATCTTATTGATTTTATTAAAATCAAACTTTACTTACCCCCAAACAAAAGATATAATTGAAAATATTGCTTATCAAACAATACAAGAAAATTGGGATAACTTTTTTGAACTTCTTTCTATTCCCAACGATGGATATGATACAAAAAATATAAATAAAAATATTAAATGGTGTGAAAATAAATTTCTAGAACTTGGATTTACTATTGAAAAAGTAAATGCAAATAGTAACAATTTAGAAATACCAAATCATCCTCTCATTATTGCAAACAAAATCATATCTGAAAAATTAAAAACTGTACTTATCTATTTTCATATGGATGGTCAACCCGTTGATCCATCTAAATGGAATCAAGAAAATCCATACATCCCAGTATTAAAAGAAAATATAGAAGGAAATTGGAATACAATAGATATAAATAGGATTTATAACAATCCTAATCGGGAATGGAGAATTTTTGGCAGATCTACAAGTGATGATAAGGGTCCTCCAATGATGCTGATAAATGCTTTAAAAATTATTAGTAGATTAAACTTAGAACCTAAATTTAACATTAAACTCATTATCGATTTTCAAGAAGAAATGAGTTCTCCTACGATTTCAAGTGCCGTTAATTTATATAAAGAAAAATTAAAATCAGATTTTCTATTAATTATTGACGGTCCATCACATCCTTCTAATGAACCTACTCTTACTTTTGGTGCAAGAGGAATAAGCAAGATTACCCTCACAACCTATGGACCAAAAAAACCTCAACATAGTGGACATTTTGGAAATTATGCTCCTAATCCAGCTTTTACTTTATCAAAAATTTTATCTTCAATGAAAGATTATTCTGGAAGAGTCCTAATTCCTAAATTTTATGATGGAATAAAAATTGGTGAAAATACAAGTAAAATTCTTTCAGCTGTTCCTGATGATGAAAATAAAATAAAAAAACAATTAGGAATAGCATTTCCAGATAATGTTGGAAAAAATTATCAAGAATCAATACAATACCCATCATTAAACATAAGAGGTTTAAGTTCTGGATGGGTTAAAAAAGAAGTTAGAACTATTGTACCTGATAAAGCAATAGCAGAAATTGATATAAGACTTGTAAAAGAAAGTGATCCTAAAAGATTAATTGATCTTGTTAAAAATCATATTATTAAAGAAGGAGCATATGTGATTGAAAATAGAGATCCAACTAATGAAGAAAGAAATACAAAAAAACATATAGTTCGATTTGACTCAAGCATTAGTTATTTAGCATTTAGAACTGATATTAATTCACCTATAGGAATCTGGGCTTCTAGTGCTCTTTATAAAGCTTTTGGAAGAAAACCTATTAAAATAAGAACTTCTGGAGGATCGATACCCATATCTCCATTTGTAAGTACTCTAAATATTCCTGCATTAACATATCCTTCAGTAAATAAGGATAATAACCAACATAGTCCTAATGAAAATATAAAAATTGGTAATTTTATTGATGGAACATTAGGTATGACCTATCTTCTTTTAGAAAAAATAAATTAATTCTTATCAGGTATTAAAATCCAAGCTATTATATAAGTTAAAATTCCACCTCCTATAGCAAAAGAAAATGCTATAAAAGCTAATCTAAATATTATAGGATCAATAGTAAAATATTCTCCCATTCCCTCACAAACTCCTCCTAATAAACCTTCTGCACTATTTCTTTTTAATTTTATCATCAAACAAATATATTGGAAATCCAATTAAAAATTGTGTAGATATATTCTTTACAGAATTTCCACCTCCACCACCAGGTCTTGTATTACTAATACCAAATGCTGCGCTAGATCTTAATACAATTTTTTCTAAACTAATGCTTATACCAAACTTTACTCCAATATCTATTGGTTTTAGTGTATCATCATCATCTTGATTATTACCAATTTTACCATAATCAACATGATCAATCGAAGAATTTCTTATTACTTGTTTTAATGCAAATCCTAGATATGGTCCAACTTCAAAACTTATATTTTGAGGTTTATAAGAAACTAAAAAAGGCATTTCTATATATGAATTATTATAATATTCTTTTATTCCCAAAATATTTACTTTATGGCCTTTGATAGAATAATTAATTTCTTGTACAAATGAATAATCATTAACTATCTCATAATTTATTCTAACACCAAATGAGTAAGCAGGTAAAAAACCAATCCCTACACCAGAAATGTCTATTTTAGGAAGAGAAATAGATGATAAATTTAATCCACCATGAATACCTATATCAATTTGACTATAGAGATTCTTAAAAGAAAAGAATAAAATTATTATTATTAAATAATTCTTAAATTTAATTTTCATAAAAATAATTATAAAGTAAATTAAGAAATTGAAACATAAAATATAATAATGATAAAATTAAAAAGATTATATATGGATTCTATTAACTTTATTAAAATAGATAACTATAAAGAAAAAATTATTAACTAATGTTCCATCTTATTTTTTTAATTTTTTTAAATGTTATTAATATATCAGAAGATATAGCTATAGAAAATTTAGTTGGTAATTGGGAAAGAGTTTGCTTAGAAAATAATGCTCTAGGTTTTCAAGTTTCTCACTGTAATTATTTTGGAGATAGAGAAATATATATTAATGAATGGAACTACATTGAAATGATATTTAAAAATGGTGATAGAAGATTTTATGATTTTAAACTTGATGGAGATAAAATGAAAATTTTTTTTAAATATAGAAAATCAATTGATAATCTTGTTCAAGTAAAAGGAGACACCTTAATTATTGAATCTTATGAAATTTATAATGATCTTATGAATAGAAAATATGATGCAAATTATAATAGAATATATTTTGTAAGAAATAATTAAATAATAGTTAGTACCATCATATAATGACTAATAGACCCAGCCAAAACGAAAATATGCCAAATAACATGATTATATTTTATTCTATCTAATGAATAAAAAATAACACCAATCATATAGAATAACCCTCCAAAAATCATATATTTTAACCCTTCTACAGAAATAGTTTCTACAACTGCATCGAAATCTAATACTATTAACCACCCCATTAAAATGTATAAAAAAAGAGAATATTTTTCGAATTTATCAATAAAAAAATATTTATAAATAGTACCAATAACAGCAATTCCCCAAACTAAATACATTAATTCTATCCCTAAACTAAATTGAAGTTTCAACAGTAAGCCAGGTGTATAAGAACCAGCAATTAAAATAAATATACTTATATGATCAGCAATCCTAAGTTTATTATTAAAACTAGCATTATAAAAATAATGATATAACGAGGAGCACGAATACATAAAAATTAGTGAACCCCCATATACAATGGAAACATAAAATTTAGTTTTATTAGGATCCATATAAGTTATATTTATTAAATAAATCAATCCAATAAAACTTAAAATCAATCCAATAAAATGAGACAAAAAATTCAAAAACTCTTCTTTTTTAGATTCAACTCTCATTATATTAAGTTAAAATATGATTTTTATATAACAATAAAATTATGAAACTAATTATTACAATTTTCATATTATTGGCATTAGTCCTAAATAATAATGCTAAAAACGATAATTTATATAAGAATTCAAATCAAATTAAAGACATAAGAGCAAGAGATCTTGGAATTCCTTTAAATGGAGTTACTGGTAAATATAATTCTATAACAGATATAGAAGGTATTGAAGTTGGTCATGTAACTATAAAAAAAGGAGATGGAAATTTAAAAGTTGGTTATGGACCAATAAGAACGGGAGTAACAGCAATTCTTCCAAGAGGAAAAAAATATGATCCAGTATTTGCAGGTTGGTATTCTCTTAACGGAAATGGTGAAATGACAGGAACAACATGGGTGGAAGAATCAGGATTTTTAGAAGGTCCAATTATGATAACAAACACACATAGTGTTGGAATCGTTAGAGATGCTGTAATAGAATGGCAATACAAAAATAAAATATTTAATACCCTCTACAATATTAAAGATCTTTTTTGGGCATTACCTGTAGTGGCAGAAACATATGATGGAAGTCTTAATGATATTAATGGATTTCATATTAAAAAAGAACATGCTATAGAAGCATTAAACATTGCTTCTACTGGTAAAGTTTTAGAAGGAGGTGTTGGAGGTGGTACAGGTATGATATGCCATGGTTTTAAAGGTGGGATTGGAACTTCCTCCAGAAAAATAAATGTTAATGGAAAAGAATATACTTTAGGTGTTTTAGTTCAAGCAAATTATGGTAATAGAAACCAATTAACAATTGCAGGAGTACCTGTAGGAAAAGAAATTCAAGACCTGAAACCAGAAATAACTTATGGAGAAAAAAAAGAAGGATTGGGGTCAATAATTGTAATAGTAGCAACTGATGCTCCTTTTATACCTAATCAATTAAAGAGAATAGCTAGAAGAGTTCCGATTGGAATTTCAAGAGTTGGTGGATATGGTTCAAATGGTTCAGGAGACATTTTTATTGCTTTTTCCACAGCAAATAAAGATGCGGCAAATAGAGAAATTGAAAAATCTGTAACTTTTCTTCCAAATGATTTTATGAATCCTTTTTTTCTAGCAACTGCACAAGCAACTGAAGAAGCTATTCTCAATGCTTTAATTAGTGCAGAAACAATGGTTGGTATAAATGGAAATAAAGTTTATGAATTACCACATGAAAGATTAATTGAAATACTAAAAAAATACAACAGATATAATGATTAAAAAAATAAATAATTTTATAAATGGTAGATTTGAAAATTCTACAAGTAAAACAATTCCTGTTTGGAACCCACAAAATGGAGAAAAACTTACTGAAGTAACATGTTCATCTAAAAAAGAATTAAATAATGCAGTTTCATCAGCAAAATCTGCTTTTTGTAAATGGTCAAACATAACATTAAAGGAAAGAGTAGAAGTCTTTTATGAATTCAGGAATGAACTAAAAAATAATATTACTTCTTTAGCAAATTCTATATGTCAAGAGAATGGAAAAACTTTTGAAGAGGCAAGAGCAGAAATACTCAAAGGAATTGAACTTACAGAATTTGCTTGCTCCATGCCACAAATAATCCACGATGAAATACAAGAAGTAAGTAGAGGTGTAGAATGCCGATCATCTCATGTTCCTTTAGGAATAGTAGCTTCAATAACTCCATTTAATTTTCCTATAATGGTACCCATGTGGACCGTTCCTAATGCAATAGTACTTGGAAACTGTATGATACTAAAACCTTCCGAACAAACTCCTGTAGGGGCATCAAAAATTGCAGAACTTCTAAAAAAATCAGGTCTTCCAGATGGAGTATTTAATGTTATTAATGGAGACAAAAATATTGTAGAAGCTATCTGTGATCATAAAGATATATCTGCAATTTCTTTTGTTGGTTCAACTAAAATTGCTAAAAATGTATACCAAAGAACCACGTCCAATTTTAAAAGATGTCTTTCATTAGGAGGAGCAAAAAATCATTTAATTGTTTTGCCCGATGCAAACGAAGAAATGGCTTCTAATGATATAATTGCTTCCATGTCTGGTTGTGCTGGACAAAGATGTATGGCAGCATCTGCAATGTTAGGAGTTGGAAAAATTGATTCTATCATAAATAAAATTGCTAATAAAGCAAAAACTATTGTGGCAGGAAAAAATTTAGGTTCAGTTATTTCTGAAGAAGCAAAAATTAGAATTGAAAAATATATTGAAGAAGCAGAAAAAAGTGGAGCTAAAATTATTTTAGATGGTAGAGGAGTAAAAGTTTCCGGTAAAGAAAATGGTTATTATGTGGGACCAACTATACTAGATCATGTTAAACCAGAAATGAAAATTGCTAAAGAAGAAGTTTTTGGACCAGTTCTAGCCATTATAAGAACTAATGAAATTGATGAGGCAATAGCTATTGAAAACAATTCACAATATGGAAATGCTTCTTCAGTTTACACGCAAGATGGAAATCTAGCAAATTATGTAACTGAAAAGGTTAGCGCTGGAATGGTAGGTGTAAATATTGGAGTTCCAGTTCCAAGAGAACCATTTTCTTTTGGTGGATGGAATGAATCTAGATTTGGGGTTGGTGACATAACAGGGAAAAGCTCTATTAATTTTTGGACGCAACTTAAAAAAAGAACTTCAAAATGGAATCAAAGTGCCAAAAAAAATTGGATGAGCTAATCAATTATATTTATGAAAAATAAAAAATATTCTTTGATGCATAAACCATTAAATAATTTTGGAATATATCAATCCTTATCTGTTGATAAAGCCGGTTGGAATTTGTTAAACTTTAATGCTAGAATTTTGAAAAAAGGAGAATTCTGGAAAGAAAACACAGGTGATTATGAATATGGAATAATTTTATTTTCAGGTAATTACTCTGTTAAATCAAATAAAGGAAATTGGAAAACATTTAATGGAAGAAAAAGTGTTTTTCATGGAATAGCACATACTTTATATTTACCAAAAAATACAGATTTTGAGTTAAAAGCTGAAAGTGAAATTCTTGATATCGGATGTGGATACTGTGAGACTGATGAGGATCATCCAGCATATTTTAAAAAACCAGATGAAGTAAAAATAGAAATAAGAGGTGGAGACAATGCCACTCGTCAAATTAATTCTTTAATAGAACCAGGATTTGATTGTCACAAACTAGTATCAGTAGAAGTTTATACTCCATCTGGAAATTGGAGTTCTTTTCCAGCTCATAAACATGATAAAAGAACATTAGATCAAAATAATAATCTTATAGAAGCTGAACTTGAAGAAATATATTTTTACAAAATAGATAAAAATCAAGGCTATGCTATTCAACAAATTTATACTTCTGACAAAACTTTAAATGAAATAGTCGTTGCAAAAAATAATGATTTAGTAACCATTCCAAAAGGTTATCATCCAGTTGTTGCTGGCCATGGATATAATGTATATTATCTTAATTTTTTAGCTGGAACTGATCAATCTTTAGCAAATTCTGATGATCCTAATCACAAGTGGATTTACAAATCCTGGAAAGGTAAAGATCCAAGAGTGCCAATGGTAAATGCAAATCAATAATGGAAATTGAAAAAAAAGTTGATATAATAACAATTGGAAGATCTTCGCTAGACCTATATTCTCAAAACATAGGTGCAGATTTTAAAGACATAAAAGGGTTTAATGCTTACGTTGGAGGTTCACCTCTTAATATAGCCGTTGGATCTTCAAGATTAGGTTTAAAATCTGAGATTTTAACTGCAGTAGGTGACGACAAAGTAGGTGATTTTATTTTGAATTTTTTAAATAAAGAAAAAATAAACACTGAAAATATTCCTAGAATCTCAAATTCTAGAACAAGTGCTGTATTATTAGGAATAGAACCTCCAGATAAATTTCCTCTTGTTTTTTACAGAGAAAACGCAGCAGATAGTATGATCAATATAGAACAAGTAAATAATTTTAAAATTGAAAGATGTAAAATCTTGGAAGTTTCAGGTACATCGCTTAATAAAGAACCTAGTAGAAGTGCAGTATTTCATGCAATAAAAATTGCAAAACAAAACAATATAGATATAATACATGATCTAGATTTCAGAATCGATCAATGGAAAGATATGTTTTCTTTTGGAAAAATAACGAAATCCATTCTTTCATATATAGATATAGTAGTAGGAACAGAAGAAGAAATTCTTGCAACAAATATCAAATCAAAAAATCAAGTAATAATAACCGACCAACAAATTTCATCTCCTAAAATTAAAGGAAATCTTTCAAAAGCAATTTATCAAATTTTAGATTACGGGGTTAAAACGTTAATCGTAAAAAGTGGAGAAAAAGGAGTTACAATTTATAAATCTGATGGAACTAGTAAAAAAGTTAATGGGTTTCCTGTAAAAGTATTAAATGTGCTTGGAGCAGGGGATGCATTTGCAAGTGGTTTTATTTATGGCTATTTAAAAGGATGGAATTTAATAAAATCATGTAGAATGGGAAATGCTTGTGGAGCATTAATTGTTTTACAGCCTGGTTGTGCTAACTTTATGCCATCACTAAACGAAACTTTAGAATTTATCAAAAAAAATGGGGGATTCTAGTTTAAAAACAATAAAACTAACAGTAGCTCAAGCTATTATTCAATATTTAAACAACCAATATATTGATGTAGATGGAAATGAAAATAAATTTTTTTCAGGTTGTTTTGGCATTTTAGGTCATGGTAATGTCGCAGGAATAGGTCAAGCTATTCAAGAACAAAAAGATCTTAAATATTATCAATTTAGAAATGAGCAATCTATGGTTCATTCAGCAGCAGCATATGCTAAAATGAAAAATAGAAAAAATGCATTAATTTGTACAACATCTATTGGTCCCGGAAGCACTAATATGTTAACTGCAGCAGCTGGCGCAACTATTAATAGACTCCCTGTCTTACTTCTTGCAGGTGATATCTTTGCTAAAAGAAATGTATCTCCGGCATTGCAACAATTAGAATCAAACTCTTCACAAGATATTTCTGTGAATGATTGTTTTAAACCCATTTCAAAATACTGGGATAGGATTAACAGACCTGAGCAATTGCTATCCAGTTTACCTGAAGTTATGAGAATATTAGTATCTCCATCAGAAACAGGAACTGTTATGCTTTCTCTACCTCAAGATGTTCAAAGTGAATCATTTAACTTTCCATGTGATCCATTTAAAAAGAAAATATGGAAAATTCAAAGACAAAGAGCAGACAAAGACGTTATTAAAAAAGCAATTGAATGGATTAAAAAAAGTAAGAAACCTTTAATAATTGCTGGCGGTGGAATTCATTATAGTGAAGCTACAGAAGAATTAAAAAAATTCGTCGATATAACAAATATACCCGTAGCTGAAACCTTTGCTGGTAAAGGAGCATTAAAATATAATGACTCACATCAATTAGGGGCAATTGGAGTCACCGGAACATTTGGTGGAGTAAAAATTTCAAAAGAATCTGATTTAATAATTGGAATAGGAACTAGATATAGTGATTTTACAACATCATCAAAAACAGCATTTCAAAATATAAATGTAAAATTTATTAATATCAATACCAGTGAATTTGATGCCGCAAAAAATGGTGCTCTAATGGTTCAAGGAGATGCCAAAGAAATTCTTAAAGAATTAAATATTTCATTATCAAAATATAGAGTAGATAAAAAATATTCAAATGAAGTAAAAAAATTAAATCTTAAGTGGGATGATATAGTATCAAAAATATACAATTATAGAAACCCTAAAATTTTGAGCCAAGGTGAAATTATAGGAGCTGTTAATAACTTTATGGATGATAAAGATGTAGTAGTATGTGCTGCTGGAAGTTTACCTGGTGATTTACATAAACTTTGGAGAACAAAAGATCATAAAGGATTTCACTTAGAGTATGGATATTCATGTATGGGATATGAAATTGCAGGTGGATTAGGTATCAAAATGGCTGATCCAAGTAGAGAAATTTATGTAATGGTAGGTGATGGGAGTTATCTAATGCTTGCTCAAGAAATAGTTACATCTATTCAAGAAAATTTAAAACTCACTATTATATTAATAGACAATCAAGGATATAAGAGTATAGGATCTCTATCTAGATCACTTGGGAGTAAAGGATTTGGAACCAGATTTTCTTTTAGAAATGAGAAAAAAAATAATGATTTTGGAGATAACCAACCAAAAGAAAAAGAAGTGAAAATTAATCTAGCTAAAAATGCGAAATCTCTTGGTGCGCATGTTTTTCAATGTAAAAATTACAATGATCTTGAAAATGCTCTCAAAGAAGCTAAAAATATAAATAAAACGACTGTAATTTATACACAGTGCGATAGATTTCATGAAGTTGAAGGATATTCTTGGTGGGACGTACCGATTGCTGAAACCTCTAAAATGAATTCCGTAAATAAAGCTTACAAAATATATCTCAAACAAAAAAAAGATCAAAGATTTTATAACTAAAAAATGATAAGAATTGCAAATGCACCTTGCTCTTGGGGTATTTTAGAATTTGATATAAAAAATAATTCAAACTATAAAAAAGTACTTGATGAAATTAAAGAATGTAATTATTCAGGAACCGAATTAGGAAATTATGGTTTTTTTCCAACAAATCCTGAAAAACTAAAAAAAGAATTAAACGATAGAAACCTAAGTTTAGTTGGGGCATTTGTACCCATACCTCTTTCAAAAAAAGAAAATCACGAAAAAGGAATTAAAAAAGCATTAAAAACATCTTATCTGATGAAAAAAGCTGGATTTTCTGATTCTCTAATAGTTTTATCAGACGACAATTGTACAATAAAAGAAAGAACAAATAACTCTGGAAGAATAAAAAATAATATGAAGCTATCAAATAAAGAAAAATTAACGTTTGCACAAGGAGCTAATAAAATTGCAGAAAAAGTTCTTTCAAAATACGATTTAAAAACTGTTTTTCATCATCATTGTGGTGGATATATTGAAACTCCAGATGAAATCGATTTTTTTATGAGAAATACCGATGAAAATTTAATTGGATTATGTTTAGATACTGGACATTTTTCTTTTGGTGGAGGAAATCCAATCGATGCAATAAGACAATATAAAGAAAGAATATGGCATGTGCATTTTAAAGACTACAACAAAAAAATAAAAGAATTAGGAGTGAGAAATAATTGGGATTATTTAAAATTTATTGAAAATGGAATCTTCTGTGAACTAAATAAGGGAAATCTTGATTTTAAAAAAATTTCAAGTGAATTAATAAAAATAAAATATCAAGGCTGGATAGTAGTTGAACAAGATATAATTCCAGGTATGGGGAATCCAATAAAATATGCAAAAAAAAATAGAAAATTTCTATATTCTATTAACCTATAAAATAAATTTTATCTATGAAAAAAATTTGTGTCGGAATAATAGGAGTTGGAAGAATTGGAAAAATACATCTGAATAATTTATCAAATCATTTTAAATCCATTGAAATTGGAGCAATTTCAGATATTGACGAAAAAAAAGAAAAACTTTGTAAAGATTATGGTATAAATAAATTTTATAAATCATATAAAAATTTGGTATTAGATAAAGCAATAGATGCAATTTTAATTTGTTCTCCTACAAATCTACATTCTGAACAAATTATATTTTCTGCAAAACATGGTAAAGATATATTTTGTGAAAAACCTGTCGATTTATCATTAGAAAAAACTAAAAAAGTACTAAAAATTATTAATAAAACTAAGATAAAATTCATGATTGGGTTTAACAGAAGATTTGATCCAGATTTTATGCAAGTAAAAAAAATGATTTGTAGTGGAAAAATTGGAAAAGTTCAAATTATAAAAATTACTAGTAGAGATCCTAATCCTCCTTCTATTAATTATATAAAAAATTCCGGGGGATTATTTATTGATATGACTATTCATGATTTTGATATGGCTTGCAATATGGCTAATGATAAAGTGAGAGAGATTTATTCAACAGGAAATGCAAGAAATAAAAAAATTAATCAAGTCGGAGATATAGATACTGCTTTAACAACTTTAAAATTTGAAAATGGAATAATCTGTGCTATTGACAATAGTAGAAAATCAGCATATGGATATGATCAAAGAATCGAAATTTTTGGTTCTAAAGGAATGTGTGGAATAACTAAAAAGAATGATAAAACTACTTTCCTAATAAATGGGAAAGGGATAAAAACCCCATTTCCAAAGGATTTTTTCATCACAAGATATAAACAAGCTTATATAAATGAAATAAAAGAATTTATAAATTGTTTAATTAATAATGATATTCCTTCAGTAGGCATAAAAAATGCTATTATGTCAATAAGGATAGCATTAGCAGCAAAATTATCCTATACAGAGAATAGAAAAGTAGAACTAAGAGAAATTTCCTGACAAATGTTAACCGTATTAACTTTTACTTTTTTTACTTTTTTCGTTGCAATATATACATGGTATAAACTAAAAAACGAAAATTTATCATCTCAGGATGGATATTTTTTAGGAGGAAGAAGCCTAACCGGAATAGTAATTGCGGGTTCCATGCTACTCACAAATATTTCTACTGAACATCTCATAGGAATGAATGGTTCTTCCTACAAAAATGGTTTTATAATAATTGCTTGGGAAGTTACCTCTTCATTAGCATTAATTTTTGCTGCATTATATTTTGTTCCAAAATATTTAAAAATGGGACTCATTACAATTCCACAATTTTTAGAATCTAGATTTGATAATTCTACAAGAACAATAGTTGCATTATTTTTAATAATATCATTTGTTGTTACACTTCTTCCTATAGTTTTATATACAGGTGCTATTAATATAGAAAGTATATTCAATATTTCAGAAACTTTTAATATTTCTAAAGCGCAAGGATTATGGATAACTATAATTGCCATAGGAACTATTGGTTCAATATATGCTGTTTTCGGAGGTTTAAAAGCAGTAGCAATTTCTGATACAATTAATGGTTATGGACTATTAATTGGTGGTAGTGCTATTCCTTTAATTGCATTAATCAGTATTGGAGATGGCAACTTAATAGATGGATTAATGAAAGTCTATAATAACAGTCCTGAAAAATTTAATATCATAGGGACACGTGATTCTGTTATGCCTTTTGAAGTATTATTTACTGGATTGATTATTAATCAAATATACTTTTGGTGTATGAATCAAACAATTATTCAAAGAGCTTTAGGAGCTAAAAGCTTGATTGAAGCACAAAAAGGATTGTTGTTTACAGGTATTCTTAAAATCATGATCCCTTTCATAATTGTTTTACCTGGAATTATAGGATACTATTATTTTGGAGATTCTTTATACGAAAATCAAGATATAATTTATCCCGAACTAATTAAAAAAGTACTTCCTTTAGGTTTGGTTGGTTTTTTTGCAGCCATAATTATGGGAGCAGTATTAAGTACATTCAATAGTGTTCTCAATAGTGCAGCTACAATTTTTAGTATTGATATTTATAAAGAACACATCGATAAAAACGTAAGTGAAAATACAATAGTAAAAGTGGGAAAATTAACTACTTTAATATTAGCCATTTTTGCAATTGTTGTTGCTCCCATGGTAGCTAATGCACCAGAAGGTCTTTATCAATTACTACAAAAATTAAATGGAATATTTTTTATTCCTATAGCATCGATTATGATCGCAGGTTTTTTTACAAAAAGCATTTCTGCTATTGCCGCAAAATCTTCTTTATTTGTGGGATTATTTTTTTATATAAGTGTAACTTTTATTTTTAAATCAGATATTCATTTTGTACATGTTTGGGGAATTGAATTCATCCTAAATATGATTACCATGTTTATTATTTCTAATATTTTTCCAAATAAAAAAAAGAGAAACATAAAAAATCAAAATTTCATAGAATTAAAGGAATGGAAATATGCCAAAATCCTATCTGTCATAATTGCCTCTTTTACAATAATGATATATATTTTACTCAGTTAATAATATTTTGAAAAACGTATCAATTTATTTTTTCTAAAAGATTCTGTAGCTTTTTGAGCAATTAAAGTTGCGTTTAATCCATCCTCAACTCTAACCTCTGGTTTCCTTGACTGAATAATGCAGTCAATAAACTCCTGAATTTCATTTATAAAAGCCTGTTTAAATCTTTCTTGAAATGATTGAAAACATTCTTTACTAATTTCTTTATTGTCAAGAATTTGTACAGTACTTTTTTGTGGTGCGGATGAAATTTTGATGGTAGCTTTAGTACCTATTATTTCTGTTTCTACATTGTAACCATGAGAAGCTGTTCTTCCAGCAAGAAAGAAAGCCATACATCCATTATTAAACTGCATTAACGAAGCAACATTGTCACCATCATTATATTTATAAAATTCAGGATGAGCAAAACACCCTCCTAGTGAATAAATTGTTTTTGGTTCACTTTTTAGTATCCATCTAGATAAGTCAATATCATGAATAGCCATATCTAAAAATTGACCTCCACTATTTTTAGCATATTTTATTGAATTTGAAATTAGAGATTCTGGATCAACAGAGTAACCCCTAAAAAGTATAGGCGTTCCTATTAATCCTTCATCCACTTTCTTTTTAAGATAAATATATGAAGGATCGTACCTTCTCATAAATCCTAACATAAAAATTAAATCTTTCTGAGAATTTACCAACTTTCTAATTTTTAAACATTCATTTAGATTTGTTCCCAATGGTTTTTCACAAAAAACATGTAGACCTTTTTTCAATGCTATCGTTGAATGTTTACAATGCTGATCCGAAGAAGAAACTATTATTACACCATCTAACTGACATGTATTTATCATTTCGTTAAAATCATTGTAACATTTAATCCGATTTATTCTATTTTTAATTTGAATTAGTTCATTATTATTTAAACTACAAGCTGCAATTAATTTTCCTCCATTTATCTTATTCAATATATTTTCAGCATGAATAGAACCTAATCTACCCAAACCAACAATTCCTAATTTTATATCTTTCATCTAATAAATATTTTTAAAATCGCTAGAAATTTTAATTGAATTTTTTTTCAAATTGTTTCATGCCATTAAATTTAATAGTATAAAATAATTATATTGAGTTAACAACTATTAGCAAAATTAAATGTATAAAAATTCAAAACAATTAAGCATTGATCATACAATTTTCGCATGGTCAAACCAGAAAGGTTTGGATCCAATACATGTTGAAAAAGCTAAAGGTGTATATCTATATGATGAAAAAGGAAAAAAATACATAGACTTTTCATCTCAACTAATGAATGTAAATGTTGGTCATGGGAGAGAAGAAGTTACAGAAGCAGTAAGAAAACAGATGGAAAATTTAAGTTACGTTTGTCCACCATTTACTACTGACTCAAGAGGACGTCTTGGAAAGAAATTAGCTGAAATTACTCCAAATAATTTAAATAAAACATTTTTTACTTTAGGCGGTGCTGAATCAAATGAAAATGCTATTATTCTTGCAAGATTATATTCTAATAAACATAAAATAATAACACATTATAGATCTTATCATGGAGCTACAATTGGTACAATAACCGCAGGAGGTGATCCAAGAAAAAATGAAGTTGATAGTCAACAAGTTCCAAATTGTGTTCATGTTGAAAATCCTTATTACTACAGATGTCCATGGTATTCATCAAGTCCTGAGGAATGTGGAGAAAGGGCAATAACTAATTTAGAAAAAACCATTCTATATGAAGGACCAAAAAATATTGCTGCTATTCTAATGGAGGGAGAGTCTGGTTCATCTGGATGTATTAAATATCCTCCATTATATTTAAAAAAAGTTGAAACACTATGTAAAAAATATGATATCCTTTTAATAATAGATGAAGTAATGAGTGGATTTTGTCGAACTGGTAAATGGTTTGGTTACGAACATCATGATATTAAGCCAGATATTATAAGTATAGCAAAAGGAATTACTTCAGGATATATCCCTTTGGGTGGAATTATTGTTTCAGATGAAATAGTAAATACTTTTAACGATAAAGCTCTTCCTCTTGGTCTCACCTACTCTTCTCATTCAGTCGCTTGTGCTGCAGCATTAGCAGTAATTGACATTTATGAAAAAGAAAACTTAATTGAAAATACAGTAAAAATTGGAAAATATACTGATGAATTAATGGATAAGCTTATTGAACAACATCCATCAATAGGAGACTGGAGGAATACTGGAATGTTAGGATGTTTGGAACTTGTAAAAAACAGAAAAACAAAAGAACCAATGGCTCCTTTTAATGCTGATCCATCAGAAATGAAAATAATGAATAAAGTAACAGCAAAATTAAGAGAACTTGGAATGTTTACTTATTCCAAATGGAATTTCATATTTGTTGCTCCACCTTTAATAGCAAAAAAAGAAGAAATAGAAGAAGGAATAGAAATTATATCCAAAGCAATATCCATTGCTGACGAATTCTGTTATTAATCATAATATGGAAATAAAGCTCTTAATATTATTAGTCTATTTTGGAATTTTATTTTACATAGGCTGGTGGTCATCAAAAAAAATAAAAGATATAAAAGATTATTATGTTGGAGGTAAAAAACTGGGCTACTGGGTAGTTGCCTTTTCAACAAGAGCAACCGGTGAATCTGCTTGGTTATTATTAGGGCTAACAGGTTTAGGTGCTATAGCGGGAATAAGTGCCTTTTGGGTTGTATTAGGAGAAGTATTAGGAGTATCCATTGCATGGATGTTTATGGCAAAAAAATTCAAAAGAATTACTGACCAATTTCAATCTATCACTATTCCAGACTATTTAGTTAGTCGATTTAACTCTAAATCAAATCACCTAAGAATATTATCCTCTATTTTTTTATCATTTTTTATAATAATATATGTTAGTGCTCAAATAGATGCCACCGGTACAGCTTTTGAAGAATTCCTAGATTGGAATTATTTTCTAGGAGCAATAACAGGATACACCATTGTTCTTATTTATGTAATATTTGGCGGATTTATAGCAGTAGCATGGTCTGATCTAATACAAGGTTCTTTAATGTTTTTAGCTCTTTGTTTCTTACCACTTATAGGATATTTTTTCTTAAATAATGAAGTTCCATTTTGGCAAAGTATTGCAAGCATAGACCCAGGATTAATTTCTATTTGGGGACCCGGTGGATTTAATTCTGTTAACATAGCAACAATTATTGGTTATTTATGTATTGGATTAGCTTTCTTAGGTTCTCCACAAATATTTGTTCGCTTCATGTCTATAAAAAGTGAGCAAGAAATAGAAAAAGGTAAATGGGTAGCAATATTTTTTACTCTTATAACTGATTCAGCTGCTGTAATGATAGGAATTATGGCTCGATATTTCTTCACAGATATAGGATCAGACGTAAATAGTATATTAGGAAATAATGGACAAAATTCCTTAATACTTATGATAGAACATTTATTACCACTAGCATTTGTTGGAATTTACATGGCAGTGGTACTAGCAGCAATTATGTCGACAGTAGATTCGCTATTGGTGTTAGCTTCAAGTGCAATTGTTAGAGATATATATCAAAAAATAATTAATCCAAAAATACATATAAAAGATTTAACAGGTATCTCAAGATTTACAACATTTTTGATGGCTTCAATTGCTTTATTAGTAGCAATCTTAGTAGCAATTTCAACACCTGAAAGAACTATATTCTGGTTTGTTCTTGTTGGTTTTCATGGTATAGCAGCAAGTTTTTGTCCAACAATAATTCTTTCGTTATTTTGGAAAGGATTTACCGAAAAAGGTGCTATCGCTTCAATGATAGTAGGATTTTTAGGTGTACTGTTTTTTAAATTCGTTATGCCTACAATAGGCTGGGTAGGAATATACTTTGATAAAATAGCTGAACTAGCACCAGCATTATTATTAGGAATACTTACAGGGTATTTAGTATCAAAAATGTATCCAGATAAGGAATTAGAAAACGAATTCAATAAAATCAATAAATAAATATTATATTTAAAAAAACATATAAAACAGAACCTATAATCATATTAAAAAAATAACAATAAGATGTCAGTAGCAATTTTAGTAGGCATATTTACAGGATCAGCAGTTGCCATAGGAGTCGCTTTATGGCTTACACTAAGAAATAAAAAGAAATAGATAATGAGAAATCTTAGTAGAAGGCAATTTTTAGCTTCAGTGGGACCATTAGCAATAATCCCATTCTATAGAAAAAATCCAGATATTATATTATACAATGCAAACATTATTACAGTAAATTCAAAACAGCCAAAAGCTGAAGCTATAGCTATAATAAATGACAAAATTGTAGCTATTGGTAACAATGACTCCGTTCTTAAACTTGCTTCAGGTTTTACAAAAAAAATTAATGTTGAAGGAAAAACAATTACTCCAGGTTTTATCGATTCACATTCACATCCCGCATCATCCGGAAGATCACACCTTAGAAATGTAGACTGTGATTTAAGATCAATAGAAGAAATAAAAAGTGCAATTTATGAAAGAACAAAAATCACACCTACAGGTGAATGGGTTTCAGGATTTAAATATGATGACACTAAAA
>JAPYTU010000091.1 GCA_029940715.1 Cytophagales bacterium | reverse complement strand
TCCACACAAATCTTCAGAATCTTCCAAATTTCAAGCAATGTTCCTGGTTTAGCAACCGCAGAAGCTTCCCCTGCACCATATCGCCATCCTTTAGAATAAGGTTGTTTGCTCAATTTAGCGGTAAGAATATATTTATCGCCAGTAATAACTTTTAAATCTTGAATCAGCTTATTTTTGTCTTGCGTCTGTTTCATGTGTTATTAAAGCTATTCAGAAATTAATATTTGTTTAAAAGGTTATACGTTTTAGTATTCAATTTTAATTTCTTTTGATTCAATAATTAATTCTTTTTTGTCACTTTTTTCTACTTTACCTATAACTTGTGCCTCTATATTAAAGCTTTTTGATATACTAATTATTTCATTTGCTAATGAACTATTACAATATATTTCCATTCTATGACCCATATTAAAAACTTCATACATTTCTTTCCAGCTAGTATTAGTTTGCTTTTTAATAATATTAAATATTTCAGGTATTTCTAGCATATTATCTTTTATTATTCTGCAGTTTTTAACGAAGTGTAAAATCTTAGTTTGACCTCCACCTGTACAATGTATAATTCCAGATATTTTTTTTCTAAATTTTTTTAATATCTTTTGAAAAACGGGGGCATAGGTTCTTGTTGGTGATAATAATAATTTTCCAATATTTTCTGCAGTTTTAGATGGATCTGTTAATAGGTTTTTTCCACAATAAATTAAATCTTTATTTATTTCATCACTAAAACTTTCAGGATATTTATTGGCGTATGAGTTGTGGAGAATATCATGTCGAGCAGAGGTAAGTCCATTACTGCCTATTCCACTATTATATTCATTTTCATAAGTCGATTGGCCAAAAGATGCTAAACCAATAATAACATCTCCGTTTTGTATCTGATTCGAAATAATATTTTCTCTTTTTTCTCTTGCAACTATTGTACTATCTACTATTATGGTTTTAGCAATGTCTCCTACATCAGCAGTTTCTCCTCCAGTAGCAGTTATATTAATATTATTATTTTTTAATAAGTTGATAACATCATTTGTTCCTTGAATTATTTCTGAAATTACTTCACCAGGTATTAAGTGTTTATTTCTCCCAATTGTAGATGACATGAGTATATTGTCTATAGCTCCCACACAAATTAAATCATCAATATTCATAATTAACGCATCTTGAGCAATCCCTCTCCAAACACTTATATCATTTGTCTCTTTCCAGTACAAGTAAGCTAACGAAGATTTTGTTCCTGCTCCATCAGCATGCATTATATTACAATAATTAGGATCATTTGATAATATATCTGGAACTATTTTACAAAAGGCATTAGGAAATAATCCTTTGTCTATATTTCTAATTGCATTATGTATATCTTCTTTTTTTGATGATACTCCTCTTCTTAAATATCTTTTAGACATATTATAAAAAAGTAAATAATTAATTAATAAAGAACCTTTCTTCAGTTTGTGAATCTTCAGCTTCTTCAATAAGTTCATAACTTGTTACTTTAAATTCAGTTCTTCTGTTAATCTGATGTTCTTCTTCGGTTTTTGCGTTTAGTATTTTTAACTGAGATTCTCCATAGCCTTTAGCTGTAATTCTATTTTGATCAATGCCTTTTGATATAATGTAAAACACAGCAGATTCTGCTCTTCTCTGAGAAAGATCTTGATTATATTCTGGACTAGCTCTATCATCAGTATGAGAACTAAGCTCAATCGATATTGTTGGATTATCGTTCATTATTGTTACTAGTTTATTTAATTCTATTGCAGCATCAGTTCTTATGCCTGCTTTATCTAAATCATAATAAATGTTATCTAGAACTATGGATTTATCTATAATAATTTGATCTAAAATAAGATTTTTTTCAAAGTTTACATTTGTTATAAATTCTTTAAGTTTTGATTTATCTAAAGATTTTCCAATTGTACTAAAGTCTGAACGAGAACTAAAGTAATTTTCTTTTTCTCCAATTAATATATATTCTTCATCAGTAAATACTGTAAATTCAAACTTACCATTATTATCAGTGAATGTTTCTTCAATTATATGTTCATTTTTATCTAATAATTTCACTACACTATTTCCTAATATCGAAAAGTTAGATTGATCTTTTGGGGTAAGAGTTGTTCCTTTTAAAGTATAATTTACAATTTTAAGATTGGGATCATTATTTACAAATGTGTATATATCATCATCACCTTTACCTCCATCTCTGTTAGATGTAAAAAATCCTCTGGTTGGATTAAATAAGTTTATTCCAAAATCATCACCTCTTGAGTTTAAAGGTTTACCTGGATTGCTAACAGAAATTTTTCCTGCTTTTCTTGTGGCAACTAAAATATCTAATCCACCAAAGCTCTCGTGATTATCTGAGGAAAAAAACAATCGTCCATCTTGAGATACTGAAGGAAACATTTCGTTCCCTGGTGTGTTTATCTCTGGTCCTAAATTTTGAATATTTATCCACCTTCCTCTTCTATTGACATTTGCTTTATAAATATCGGTTCCCCCAAATCCTTTTGCTTTGTTTGATGCAAAGTATAATGTTTTTCCGTCCTTAGTTAAAAAAGGTGTTGAGTCCCAGCTTCTAGAGGTACTTACATTTAAAAGTCTTGGATTTGTCCATTTTTTTCCTCGAAATCTAGAATAGTATAAATCAACATTATTTCTTCCAGAACTTTTTCCATCATTTCCTTTTGCAAAGACCATGTATAGTCCATCACTAGAAAATGTAATAGACCCTTCGTTTATTTCACTTTCATTTATGTTTTCTTCAAGTTTTTTTAGAGTTTCTATGTTAACAATAGCACCTTTCGTTTTAATTTCATATATATCGGTAAATGGTGTTCCAGTTCCTTTGTATATTTTATCAAGGCTTCTATTTGATACAAAATATAACTTACCATTAGAATATGAAGGAGAGTATTCTGCAAAGTTTGTATTTATAGCATTTAAATTTTTTACTTTATAATAACTGGTGTCAGGATATAATTTAAGATTGGCTATGTTTTTAGCCTCTATTCTAATGAGTTTTGATATTTCTTCGTTGTTGGATTTAGATAAGTATGAAGATATTAAAGAATCAGCTTCTTCAAAATTATTATTAGCTTTAAGTGCTTGTAAAAGGTAGTAATATGCTATTTCATCTTTATAGCCATTTGTAATAGCATCTTTATAATATTTTTCTGCTTTCCATAAATTATTAGATTTTCTATAAGATTCAGCTAGCAAAAAATTGATTTCACTATCGCCCTCTTTAAGAAGTTTTTGGTATTTATATGCAGCAGTATTAAATTCTGCATTATTGAAATTTTTTTGTGCTGTTTTTGAAGTTATGCACGAAAACACAAAGCTTATACAACACAAGTGTAAAAGGAAAAGTAAATATTTATTTTTCATTATAAAAATTTAGAAATCCATGAATTTTTTAAAGGTAAAACCCATTTTTTATCAAACGATTCTTTATTATTAATTGTTGTATTAATCATATTTTGAGATAAAAGTATTTTTTTATTTTTAATTAAATTAATTAAATCTATTTTTTCAAAAAATTCAATTTTATCTTCTTTAAAGATACCTATTTTAGAATTAGGTAGTAAATCTATTTTTAGTTGATTTAATTTTTTTCTTAGTTCTTTATTCGATTTATCAATGGAACAACCACTGATTAAGTTATTATCTTCTGCAAATAATATAATAAATCTATTATTTGAAATTACGTAAGATGCTGTTGTGATTTGACCATGTGATTTCCAATCTTCACATATTTTAATTAGAAATGTATTTAAGTCTAAAAGAATTTTTTTGTCGATATTTTTAGATAGAATATATATCCATGATTTTGATTTAGGAGAAACATTATCATAAGAAATATACATAATTAGTTATTTAAATTTTCTTCAAGTAATTCTGCTATATCTTTAACTTGTATTTTTGAATCTATGTCTTCTCCTTTTATACCATCGTTTATCATGGTTAAACAAAATGGACAAGCTGAAACGACAGTTTCTGCATTTGATTTTTCAACTTCTTTAATTCTTTCGATATTTATTTCTACGGTTCCATTTTCAGATTCTTTAAAAATTTGTGCTCCTCCGGCCCCACAGCACAATCCTTTTTCTTTATTTCTTTTCATTTCAATTAGATTTTTTGAAATGGAATTAATTATTGATCTTGGAGCCTCATAAATTTTATTTCCTCTTCCTAGGTAACACGAATCATGATAAGTTATTTTTTGATTCGTTTTTTTTGTTATTATTTTTCCTTTATCAAGCAGTTCATTTAAAAATTCGGTATGATGGATTACATTATAATTTCCACCTAATTCTGGATATTCATTTTTTAAAGTGTTAAAACAATGGGGACATGTGGTTACTATTTTTTTTATGTTGTATTGGTTTAGTGTTGAAATATTATTTAATGCTTGCATTTGAAATAAATATTCATTTCCTGCTCTTCTTGCTGGGTCTCCGGTACAACGTTCTTCTTTTCCGAGAACCGCGTAATCAACTTCTAATTTGTTTAATATTTTTATAAAAGCTTTAGTAACTTTTTTATAACGCTCATCAAAAGATCCGGCACATCCAACCCAAAATAATATTTCTGGATTTTTATTAGATTCTATAAAATTTTGAATTGTATTGACTTTCATAATTTATTCTTTTGACCAATTAAATCTATCATCAATTGGAAATTTCCACGGTGAATAATTGGTTTCTATATTTTGAAACATAGCATTCCATTCACTAGGTGAACTGGATTCTTCAAGTGCACTAAACCTTCTTAATTCTAGAATTACTTCTAGAGGGTTTATATTGATTGGGCACGCTTCTACGCAAGCATTACACGATGTACATGCAAAAATTTCTTCTTTGGAGATATAGTCAGAAAATAATGATTTTTTGTTTGTTGATTTTTTATCATCTAGACATTTCCCCACTTCTTCTGCCCTATCTCTTACGTCCATCATAATTTTTCTTGGAGAAAGT
This sequence comes from Cytophagales bacterium, assembly GCA_029940715.1. Lineage (GTDB taxonomy): Bacteria > Bacteroidota > Bacteroidia > Cytophagales > MED-G16 > JAPYTU01. The sequence continues at coordinate 152 of JAPYTU010000091.1, read as the reverse complement.
TTTTTCCCTGTAATATTTGCTGGGCATTCACTAGTACACCTTCCGCATTCTGAACACGAATAAGCTTCTAAAATATTTTTCCAAGACAAATCTTCAATATCTTTTGCTCCAAATCGAGTAGGTGGAATTACGTTTGTTGAAGTTTCTTGTCC
>JAPYTU010000090.1 GCA_029940715.1 Cytophagales bacterium | reverse complement strand
AGACTACCTCCTTTAACGCTATTTAGAGCTTTTAAAAACTTTGGTGTATAACATAAATCTTCAAGATAACCCGCAAAAATTCCAGCTTTTTCAACTGATTCAACCATTCTTTTTGCTTCACTAGCATTTCTTCCAAGAGGTTTTGTACAGATAACTGCCTTGTTGTGTTTACAGCAAAGTTGTACAGCTTCTTCATGTAGATTATTTGGAAGTGCAATACAAACAACATCTACATCTTTATGTGATACAGATTCTTCCATAGAAGTAGTCCAATGACTAACTCCATAGTCATTAGCATATTTTTTTGCATTTTCTTCTCTTCTAGAATATATTGAAACCACTTTGTCTTTACTTCTGTAACCATGAAGTGAATCAGTATAGAATCTACCTATAAATCCTGATCCAAGCATTGAAATTTTTTGCATGATATTATTGTTTGTTTTTTTCTTTAAAAAATATGATTAAAAATAATAAAACAGCCGCAGCAATATATGCTGGAACCATCCATATGTCAGGCCAATTTTTTATTTCATTTATAGTATAATAATCTGATATATATCCTGCCATAGCAGATCCTATTGCCATACCTATTCCATAAGTGGCAACAGTGAATAATCCTTGAGCTGCATTTTTTATTTTTTCATTTGCTTTATTTTCTGTGTACATGTAACCTGTAACAAAGAAAAAATCATAACATATTCCGTGTAGGATGATTCCAGCCATAATCATCCAATAGTAATCACCCATATCTCCATTTGCAAAAAATATAAATCTTAACAACCATGCACTAATTCCAATTATTAAAATATTTTTTACTCCTAGTCTATAATATAAAAAAGGTATTGTTAATATAAAGATAGCCTCAGATATTTGTCCAAATATCATCTTTCCCGCTGCACCTTCCATTCCTATATCATTTAAGAAAACATTTGCAAATGAATAATAGAAAGACAATGGAATGCATATTAATATAGCAGAGATGAAGAAAATTAAATATGATTTGTCATTGAGTAATTCTATACCTTCTAGTCCTAAACTAGAACTTTCTTTGTTTCCTTTTGGTGGTACATTAGGTAAAATAAATGAGAATATACCAAGTAATATAGATGCAAATGCTGCTATGTAAAATGTAAAGGGAAGTGTAGAAATATTATTTTCTAATTGTAACTTTCCAATAATAAATCCAGCAACAATCCATCCAAAAGTTCCAAAAAATCTTATTACTGGAAAAACTTTACCAGTATCACTCACATTAGCAAAAACTATATTATTTGAAAGGGCAACAGTTGGCATATAAACTATCGAATAGATTAGTACTATTATAAGAAAAGCAAAAGAGGAAGTAACTTGAGTTGCATAGATTAATAGTAAACCTCCTATAACATGTAAAATGCCCATTATATTTTGTGCTGAAAAATATCTATCTGCAATAGATCCTACAAAAAAAGGAGAAATGATAGTTGCAATAGCAAATGCACTGTATGTATTTCCTATTTCAGCTCCTGATGAGTTTAGTATTTTTGCCATGTATGTTCCAGCAGTTACATACCATGCTCCCCAAATAAAATATTGAAGGAACATCATTATTGATAATTTTGTATTTTTCACAGTTTGATTTGGTTTTAATTTTTACTTATTTCTTGAAGAATTATTAAGTTAAAAAAAAAATTTCTAAATTAAGAGTGATTTTATATCAAGATTATAATTTTATTTATAATAAACTAACCTTAACAAAATACTATGAAAAAAAATATATCAACAAACAAATCACGTAGAGATTTTATAAAGTATGGTTCACTTGCAGCATCAGGTTTTTTTATTGTTCCAAGGCATGTATTAGGTGGTAATGGATATCAAGCTCCAAGTGATACATTAAATATTGGAGGTATAGGTGTTGGTGGTAAGGGAACAAGTGATTTATGGAATGCATCTATTCAAGGAGCTGAAAATGTTGTTGCTATGTGTGATGTTGATAAAGGAAAACAAAGTTTAAAATCCAGAGAAAGATTCTCTAAGGCAAATTTTTATCAAGATTATAGAGAAATGCTTGATAAAGAAAAGGATTTGGATGCTGTGACAATTTCTTCACCTGATCATATGCACGCAATTCAAGCTCTTGCCGCTATGGATCTTGGTATTCATGTGTATGTTCAAAAACCTTTAACTCATAATATTAGAGAAGCTAGGATGCTTACTGAAACTGCTAGAGAAAAGAAAATTGTTACTCAAATGGGAAATCAAGGAGCTTCTAATTCTGGTATGGTTAAAATACAGGAATGGTTTAATAAAAAATTAATTGGTGATGTTGATAAAGTGTATGTATGGACAAATAGACCTGTATGGCCTCAAGGAATTCCAGTTCCAAAACCATCAGGAGGTTCAGCCCCTGATAATTTAGATTGGGATTTATGGCTTGGTACAGCACCAAAAATTGACTATACAGATGCATATCACCCGTTTAATTGGAGAGGATGGTGGGCTTATGGAACAGGGGCTTTGGGGGATATGGGTTGTCATATTATAGATGTTCCTTATAGAACTCTTGGCCTTGGATATCCTAAATCTGTTGAGTGTAGTGTAGGTAATGTATTTATTAAAATGTGGAGTCCTGAGTATATTCCTGAAGGATGTCCTCCTTCTGCTTATGTAACACTGGATTTTGATAGAACAAGTAAAAACTATAAACCAATTAAAATGATATGGTGTGATGGAGGGATAAGACCTCCACATCCTGATCTTATTCCTGTAGATGAATCATTAGGTGAGCCAGGTGGGGGAAATGGTGTAATGATGATAGGATCTAGAGGTATTATTACCTCTGGAACATATGGATTAACACCTAAACTATATAGAAAAAATAGAGAAACTTTAACATTTGATACTAACAATCAACCTGAACCAGAATTTGGACATCAAAGAAAATGGATTGATGCTTGCAAGGCAGGTTTTAATAGTGAAGAACATAAAAGTTTAACTTCATCTTTTGACTATTCTGGACCTATGACAGAAACAGTCCTTATGGGAAATATAGCAATTAGAAGTTATATGCTAAGGTTTAAAACGGATCCTTCTACTCACTTAGGGTTTCCTAATGGTGGTTTTGATTTTACTGGAAGAAAAAAACTTTTGTGGGATGGAGAAAATATGAAAATTACAAACTTTGATGAGGCAAATCAGTTTGTTACTAGAGAGTATAGGGCTGGTTGGGAAGTTTAGAATTCAAAGTCTAATCCCAATTTATTTTTTAGATCTATTAAGTTTTTATTTTTTTTTCTCAAGTATTCGTACTTGTCTTTGTTTGTGTAGATAATTTTTGGTTTTTCTACTAAATTAACGACTTTATCTATTTTTATTTTTTCAATAAATTTTGAATTTATAAAGCTTGTTAATTTTGGTTTCATATTTTCAAATATTGAAGATTCAAGTTCATTATCTAATTGAAATAGTGAATGGTTTTTTTTATTAAAAGATATTTTTTTCTTTAAAATAGCTATCTCAGATTTTTTATTTTTATTATTATTAGCATATTCTAAAATTATTTTATTAAATGATTCCTCATTAAAATTTAATTTATTGATTTTATCATTATTTTCTACTTTCTCTTCTTTTTTGGTTTTAGAAGAAATATTATTTGTTTTAAGTAAATCTTTAAAATTTGGAGTTTCTTTAGGTTTTATATCTTTTTTCTTAGCAACTTTATTTTTTATAGCAGTCTCTTTAGATTCTGTCTTTTTTGATTTTGTAGAAATTAAATCTTTTTTAAGATTTTTAATTTCTACACTTATTTTTTTAGTTTTTTTTTTTAGTTTAGATAGTTTTACTAGTGTTATTTCAGTATGAATTTTAGCATTGCTTGTCATTTTATAATTGATATCACATTGATTTAATATATCAATACATTCTTCAATAAAATCTGATGATATGAGTTGTGCTTGTTCTTTGAATTTTAATTTTTCACTGTTTGAGACTTCTAATAGTTCAATGATTTTTTCATTTTGACAAACTAAAAGATTTCTGAAATGAATAACAAGTCCTGTAATAAGGTTATAGCTTTCAAATCCTTTAGCTAGTATTTCATTATGAAGTAACAAAGCTGAGGATATATCTCCATTGAATAAATGATTAGATATTTTAAAAAAATATTCACTATCTAAAATATGTAAGTTTTTTGTTACATTTTCAAGTGTTATTTTAGAATCTTTAGAAAAAGTTTTAATTAGGTCAAGAATTGATAAAGCATCTCTCATAGCTCCATCAGCTTTTTGAGCTATAATATGAAGTGCTTCATCATCAAACTCTATATTTTCAATATTTAATATTTCTATAAGCTTATTTTTTATGTCTTCTATCTCAATTCTATTAAAATCATAAATCTGACATCTTGATAAGATTGTAGGAATTACTTTATTTTTTTCTGTAGTAGCTAATATAAAAATTGCATATGATGGTGGTTCTTCTAATGTCTTTAAAAAAGCATTGAAGGCTGCATTTGATAACATATGTACCTCATCTATTATATAAACTTTATATTTTCCTGTTTGAGGTGCATACCTGACCTGATCTATTAAATTTCTTATGTCATCAACAGAATTATTTGATGCTGCATCTAATTCATAGATATTCAACTTATTAGTATTCTTTAATGGATTGTCATTGTTAAACCCATTTATTTGATTTGCAAGAATTCTTGCACATGATGTTTTTCCTACTCCTCTTGGTCCACAAAAAAGAAGAGATTGAGCTACTTTATTATTATTAATAGCATTTCTGAGTGTTGTGGTGACATGACTTTGACCTACAACATCTTTGAAATTTGTTGGTCTATATTTTCTTGCTGATACTACATACTTTTCCATTGATGTAAATTAAATAAATTAGATTTGCGCTACAATTTTGTTCTTTGTTTTTTGGGGTTGACTGGAATTGACAGTATGATAGATTATATTTTTGCATGTCGGGTGATGGTAAACATCCGTAATCAAATACTAAAATTTATAAACGGCGAACGTAATTACGAATACGCTATGGCGGTTTAAATTCTAAGAATTTAAAAAGTCACATCAAAATTAGTTGGTGATCTTTGACTAATTAATATGATGTCATAAAGAGATCTACCTTTAAGATAATTCTATGGGTCTAATTGGGAAATTTAATAGATAAGGATAGATTTTGGTTGATATTTTCCTATTCTATTTCGAAAATTAATAATTATCTAAGCATGTAGACGAAATATGGTTTCCATATCTGGACGCGGGTTCGAATCCCGCCAACTCCACATTATAATTTCCTAACATGTTTATAATCAATGTGTTAAGTTTTTTATTATTAATATTTGT
>JAPYTU010000089.1 GCA_029940715.1 Cytophagales bacterium | reverse complement strand
TTAAAATGAGATATTCCAAGTATATAGCTAATATTATCATCATTTTTATCACTAATCCTTGATAGGTACTTTATTGCAATTTTATAATTATTTTTATTAAAATGAAATTCTCCATATTCATATAAAAGGTTTTTTAGATATCTTCCATTATATAAATTAATATATGATTCTATATTATAATATGATTTATCTACAAAATGAGCATTTATTTTAGAAGAAATGTAGTAGTAACTAGTTTCTTCATTATTAAAATCTATTTGTGGAAAATAACTTTCATATAATTTCACACATAAATCATAATTGTTAATTGAATATGCTTGTTCAATTTTAGAATGAATATCCGAATTTATGATTTGATGATTTTCTTGAGAAAAACACAAATGATTAAAAGATAAAAGAATGATAAAAATTAATTTCTTCATTTTTTTATAAAAATTTTAAATAATGTTTCTAATAACAATGAATTTTCATCATTATTAATTCTGTAGATACCTTTAGAAATAGAATCAAGTTTTTTAATTGTTTTTAAGATTAATTTTATCTCTAATAAACTATAATTGGATAGAGCAGTTAAATAAGATTTAGCCACAAAGGGATGAACGCTTATCGTTGATGAAATAGTATTTAGATTATCAATATTTTTTGATTTTATAACTAATAATTTATAGTAAAAAGAAAATAAATATAGTATGGTTTTTTGTATAGGAAATGTTTTTTGATTTGAATTAAAATAATTAAATATTTTAGTACATTTAATAAGATTTTTTTTTACTAAGCTATCTTGTAATTCAAAATAATTATAATCTCTATTAATACCCACATAAGATTCCACATCCTTTATATCTATGATTTTATTAGTTTTATTAATATAAATTTTTATTAAAGCATTAGAAATTTTAACTAAATTATTACCAATATTTTCAGACATTAAAAAGATAGCATCATCATTAATAATAAAATCTTTATTTTGAACCTCATCTCTTATCCATTTAGGAATTTGATTGTCATATATTTTATTTGCTTTTGCATCTGAATCTAAAACAACAGCATGTTTTAAAAAACTTTTAAAAAGTTTGCTCCTTTTATCTAATTTTTTATTTTTAATACAAAATATAACAGTTGAGGATTGATTAGGGTTTTTTATATATTCTAGTAAATGGTTTAAATAAATACTGTTTTTTGTTTTAAAAACATCAAGTTCTTGAGCTTCTTTAACTATAATTAGTTTTTTATTAGATATCATAGGAAAGCTTTTACAGGAGTTAAGAACTTTTAATATTGAAGAATCTTTTCCGTAATGAATTTCTATGTTAAGTTCCTTTAAAGACTCATTAATAAATTCATTTTGAAAAAAATTTGATATTTTGTCAGTAAAAAAAGTCTCCTCTCCCATTAAAAGATAAATTTTAAAAAATTTACCATTTTTCAAATTTTGACTAATTTGAGTATAAGTTTCTATCATTTTAATTAGATACTTAAATGTAAATAGTTTTTAATAATATTGCATGTAATTAATTATAATTCATTAGTATGAAAAATTTCGTAGAAGAATTGAGGTGGAGAGGAATGATTCATGACGTTACTCCAGATACGGAAGAATATCTGTCTAATAATATAACATCTGGATATATAGGGTTTGATCCTACTGCTGATTCATTACACATAGGAAATTTAGTTCAGATAATGACGCTGGTTCATTTTCAAAAATGTGGTCATAAACCCATTATATTAATAGGTGGTGCGACTGGAATGATAGGTGATCCATCTGGTAAATCAAAAGAAAGAAAATTTTTAGATTTAAAAGTAATATCTTCAAATCAACAAAAAATAAGACTACAATTTGAAAAATTTCTTAATTTTTCTGGTGAAACTGCTGCTGTAATTGTAAATAATAATACTTGGTTTAATGATTTTAATCTTTTAGATTTTTTAAGAGATGTTGGAAAACACATATCTGTAAATTATATGACATCAAAAGATTCTGTTAAAAATAGATTAGAAACCGGAATATCTTACACTGAATTTACATATCAACTTATACAAGGTTATGATTTTTATTGGTTGTGGAAAAATAAAAATATAAAAATTCAATTAGGGGGTTCAGATCAATGGGGAAATATATTAACCGGAAATGAACTAATAAGAAAAATTGGAAAAGGTGACTCATATGCATTAACAACTCCTTTAATTACAAAAACGGATGGGGGTAAATTTGGTAAAACAGAAGATGGAAATGTTTGGTTAGATGAAAAGAAAACTAGTCCATATAAGTTTTATCAATTTTGGATAAATGTATCTGATAATGATGCTATAAATTTTATTAAAATTTTCTCTTTAAAAAATAAAACTAAAATAGAAAAATTAATTGATTTACATACAAAAGATCCTCATTTAAGGATTTTGCAAAATTTTTTAGCTGATGAAATAACTATTTTAGTTCATGGAAAATTTAGTTTAGAAGTTACAAAAAAGACATCGAAAATTTTGTTTGGTAAATCAGAATATGAAGATTTAATAAAAATGAATGAAATTGAACTAGAATCTTTATCTAGTGCAGTCCCTTGCGTTACTATAAAAAGATCTGATTTATCAAATAGTTTAATATCTATCTTGTCAGAAGATTCTAAAAATCAAATTTTTAAATCAAAATCAGATGTTAGAAGAATGATTAATAACAATGGTTTAAGTATAAACAAAAAGAAAATAATTGATGAAAATTATAATTTATCAGAAAATCTATTACTTAATAAATTTGTACTATTACAAAAAGGTAAAAAAAATTATACTTTTATTATTGTCGAATAAGAATAAGGTTATATTTGTGGAAAAATTAATCATATGCAAAACAATAAACTACTTTCTATAATAATTTTCTTACTTTTTGCCTTAACAATTCTTTTCTCATTTGCTTCAAGTATTTTTTACCTTGTTGAATCAACAGAAAGAGCTGTAATATTTTATAAAATTTCATCAATTGGTCTTGACAAAAAAAATGTAATCACTCCAGGACTTCATTTTAAGGCACCTTGGAATGAGGTTTATACATTTGATATCACTGATAATTTAGTTGAAGAAACCATTGACGTTCTAGATAAAAATGGTTTAAATATAAACGTAGATGTAACCATGAGTTTTCACCCTATGTATGATAGTGTAGGTGAAATTTATGAAACTTTTCAATTGGATTATCTTAGAAGACTTGTTAGACCTGAATTTAGATCTACTGTAAGGCAGGTTATGGGAAGATATACAGCAGAAGAAATATATTCAACCAAAAGATCTGATGTAGAAAATGCTATACAATCTGAAGCTAGTATTGCATTAGCTAAGCCTGGTAATAACATAGTGATGAGATCATTATTGATTAGATCTATTGCATTACCAGAACAAATTAGAAATGCTATAGAAAGTAAGTTACAACAGGAACAAGAAGCATTAGCTTATAAATTTAGACTTCAAAGAGAAAAAAGTGAAGCAGAGAGAAAAAGAATTGCCGCTCAAGGAGAAGCTATAGCAAATAAAATAATTAACAATAGTTTAACACCTTCCCTTTTAAAAATGAGGGGAATTGAAGCAACATCACTACTTGCAGAATCTCCTAATTCTAAAGTTATTATAATTGGTAATAGTAAAGATGGGTTACCTATAATACTTGGTGATAATTAATATGTTCTTGGTGATAACTAATATTTTAATATGGCAAAAAAAGCATATTTAGAATATGATGGTAAAAAAATTGCCTTACCAGTTATTATTGGTACAGAAAATGAAGTAGCTATAGACATATCTAAGTTAAGATCTGAAACAGGATTAATCACATTAGATAAAGGATTTAAAAACACAGGATCTACAACTAGTGAAATTACTTATTTAGATGGTGAAAAGGGTATTTTAAGACATCGTGGTTATTCTATAGAAGATTTAGCATCAAAATCTACATTTACAGAAGTTTGTTATTTGCTTATTTATGGTAATCTACCAACTTCAAATCAGTTATTAAAATTCGAAATCAAGCTTAAAAGCCATACTTTAGTACATGAGGATTTTAAAATCATTTTAGATGGTTTTCCATCAAATGCTCATCCAATGGGTATTTTATCTTCATTAATTACTAGTTTAACAGCATTTTATCCTAAATCTATTGATCCTAACAGGTCAGGAGATAAAGTTGATTTAAGTATAATTAGAATGTTAAGTAAATTTCCAACATTTGTTGCTTGGTCTTATAAAAAACGTATAGGTCACCCAATTGTATATCCTGATAATAATCTTGACTATTGTTCTAATTTTCTTAAAATGATGTTTAAAATGCCTACAGAAAATTATGATTATAATCCTCTTATAAGTGATGTACTTAATAAATTATTAATTCTACATGCTGATCATGAACAAAATTGTTCTACATCTACAGTAAGAATTGTAGGTTCTTCATTATCAAGTATTTATGCCTCTATTTCTGGTGGAATGAATGCATTATGGGGACCACTTCATGGTGGAGCTAATCAAGCGGTTATTGAAATGCTTGAGAAAATAAAAAAGGATGGATCAAATATAAACAAATATATTAAAAAAGCTAAAGATAAGAATGATCCCTTTAGACTTATGGGATTTGGACATAGAGTATATAGAAATTTTGATCCAAGAGCAAAAATAATTAAGGAAGCTGCAGATAATGTACTGGATAAACTTGGGATTAATGATCCTATCTTAGATTTAGCTAAAGCATTAGAAAAAATAGCATTGAAAGATCAATATTTTATAGATAAAAAGTTATATCCTAATGTAGATTTTTATAGTGGCATAATTTATCGTGCATTAGGTTTTCCACCTGAAATGTTTACTGTAATGTTTGCTTTTGGGAGATTGCCAGGTTGGATTGCTCAGTGGAAAGAGATGAGAAAAAATAATGAACCCTTAGGAAGACCAAGGCAAATTTATACAGGAAAAAAGTCTCTTAAATATGTAGAAATTGATAAAAGATAAAATTAAAATTTTCTTTTAAGAATTTCTTTTAAAATAATAGCATCTTTAATAGTTTCATTATTTTTCAATTTTTTAATTAGGCTAACTTTTGAATTAGTAAACTTACTTACCTTTTTTAGATCACTCATTAAATTATCTTTATCTAAATCATCAATTTCTTCTATAGAAGATTTTTGAAGTTCTTTTGGCTTTTCAACAATTATATTATCCGACGTTTTTTCTTCTATTTTTTTGTATGTATTTTTTTCAGCATTTATTTCTTCTTTAACCACTGATATTAAATCTTTAAATGATTTTATTCCTTTTTTAGTTTGGTTTTCAACTTTTCTATTTGATTTTACAGGATCAGATTTTCTTTTTTTAAAAAAAGAATTAAAGAAAGCAATTAGCAAGAACGCAATA
>JAPYTU010000010.1:27683-32091 GCA_029940715.1 Cytophagales bacterium | reverse complement strand
TTTTTAAGATTTTCTAACTTAATACTAGCATCTTCTTTCTTTTTTATCTCTATTTCTATAACCTTTTTAGGTGCATTATCTACAAAACTTTTATTAGATAGTTTTTTATTTACAGCAATAAGAAAACCCTCTAAATACTCAATTTGTTTAAGAGTTTCTTCTTTTGAGCTCTCAGACTTATTTATTTCTAAAAATATTGTGTCTGGTCCAGAGAGAAATGATGGGCAATCTATTTTTGCTTTATCTATTTCTTTTAGGTTTTCAGTTTTTGATAGCTTATGGATTAAACTTTTAAAATTGTTATAGTCAAATCCTGATTTTTTAATTACAGATAGTGAAACTTTTTCCTTTTGTTTTATTCCATTGTCTGATTTTACTTTTCTTATACTAGTTACAATATCAAAGGTCTTATCAAAATTATCATTGATTTTATTATCATAAGAATCACTTTTTGGGTAGGTAGCATTAATTACGTAGTTTTCTCTTTTGTTTTCTATAAGATGCCATAGTTCTTCAGTAATAAACGGCATAAATGGGTGCAGTGCTTTAAGTATTTTTTCTAAAATTTTTATGGTTTCTATATATGTATTTTCATTTATTTCTTCGTCTTTTATGATTTCTAAGTACCAATTACAGAAATCTTCCCAAACAAATTTGTATAATGTGAGAAGTGCATCTGAAATTCTGTATTTGGAGAAGTGATCATTTACTTCACTAATTTTTTCATTAAATTTTGAGTTTATCCATTCAATAACAATTGTATTATTGTCTTCTTTATTTCCAATTTTAAAACCTTTTATAAGTCTAAATGCATTCCAGAGTTTATTTGAGAAATTTCTTCCCTGCTCACAGAGCTTTTCATTAAAGAGTAGGTCATTTCCAGCAGGTGCGCTAAAAAGCATTCCAGTTCTAACGCCATCTGCTCCATATTTTTTCATGAGTTCAATTGGGTCAGGGGAATTTCCTAAAGATTTCGACATCTTCCTTCTTTTTTCATCTCTTACGATTCCAGTGAAATACACATTTTTAAATGGCATCTCTTTTCTATACTCATACCCTGATATTATCATTCTTGCAACCCAGAAAAATATGATTTCAGGAGCCGTTACAAGATCAGAAGTAGGGTAGTAGTATTTAATTTCTTCGTTATCAGGGTTATTGATTCCATCAAATACTGATATGGGCCAGAGCCAACTAGAAAACCATGTATCAAGTATGTCTTCATCCTGTTTTAAGTCATTAATTTTTATGGAGTTATCAATTTTTTTAGCTTTCTTAAGTGCTTCTTCTATATTTTCTGCAACAACAAATTCTCCGTTAGGCAAATAGTATGCAGGGATTTGGTGGCCCCACCATAGTTGCCTTGATATGCACCAGTCATTAATATTTTCCATCCATGACTTGTACATGTTTTTAAGTTTTTTGGGATGGAATTGTATGTTATCGTTAAGAACATTTTGGAGTGCAGGTTTTTTTATTTCTTTCATTCTAAGGAACCATTGAGTAGATATTTTTGGTTCTACAACAGCATCTGTTCTCTCAGAGAAGCCAACTTTGTTTTTATAGTTTTCAATTTTTTCAAGTTGCCCTATTTTATCTAGGTCTTTTATTATTTGTTTTCTAACCTTAAACCTATCTTTTCCTGTATATAGTATTCCGTTACCATTAATTTTTCCTTCATCATCAAAGATGTCTATGGATTCAAGATTATGTTTTTGACCAAGTTTATAGTCATTTTCATCGTGGGAAGGAGTTACTTTAAGACAACCTGTTCCAAATTCCATGTCTACGTATTCATCTTCAATAATTGGAACTTCCCTATCTACAAGAGGAACAATTGCTTTTTTGCCTTTATATTTTTTAAATCTATTATCATTTGGATTTATACAAACAGCAGTATCTCCAAGAAGTGTCTCGGGTCTTGTAGTTGCTATTGTTAATGAGTCATTGGTTTCTTTTATTTTGTACTTAATATAGTATAATTGTGAGTCTACTTCTCTGTATATCACCTCATCATCTGCAAGAACTGTTTTACCCTCTGGATCCCAATTTACCATTCTTATACCTCTGTATATATGACCTTTTTCATACAAGTCTATAAAAACACTGATAACGGATTTAGAGAGATCTTCATCCATGGTGAATTTTGTTCTTTTCCAGTCACATGATGCTCCTAGTTTTTTTAATTGTTCTAAGATTATTCCTCCATACTTATCTTTCCATTCCCAAGCATATTTTAGAAATTCTTCCCTTGAAAGAGATTCTTTGTCTATGCCTTTTTCTTTTAACATGGCTACCACCTTTGCCTCTGTTGCAATAGATGCGTGATCAGTTCCAGGGACCCAACACGCTTCTTTTCCTTGCATCCTTGCTCTTCGTGTGAGTATGTCTTGAATGGTGTTGTTCAGCATATGTCCCATGTGTAGAACTCCAGTAACATTAGGAGGTGGAATGACTATTGTGAATGGTTCTTTATTTGGATTAGGTTTAGAATTAAAAAAACCTTTTTCTTGCCAGATTTTATACCATTTATCTTCTATCTGAACAGGATCATACTTAGATGCTAGTGACATAACTTAAAATTAATAAGACTAAGCCGCTATATTAAGCATTGCCTCAATAAATTTATCTATATCATCCATAGTAGAATATAAGTTGGGAGAGACTCTGATTCCATAAATTCCTCTGGAACCATTAATTGGGACAGTAAATATTTTATATTTATTAAATAAGGTATCAGATAATTCAGGTGGTGTCATTCCCTTTACTCCAACATTTGCTATTCCATACGACTGACCTTTTTCAAGAGGTGTATTTAGTATAATATTGTTTTCATTTTTTAGGGCACTTGTCCAACGACTTTGAAGTTGTTTTAATCTGTCTGATTTTTTTTGTTTTCCAATGTTTAGGGTAAAGTCAATTGCTGCTATTATACTATTTTGATTTGAACATGGCCTTGTTCCAAAGTGTTCAAGTTTCATGATGTTGTCTTCATCATTTTGAGTATCTCCAAACAATGGCCAAAGTCTATTAATTTTATCTTTTTTAACATATAATAACCCATTTCCAAGTGGAGCGCCAAGCCATTTGTGTAGGCTTGAAGCATAATAATCACACCCTATATCAGAAATATCCATATCGACGTGACTAAATGAGTGTGCGCCATCAACTATTGTCTCTATACCTTTTTCTCTTGCTCTTTTACAGATGTCTTTTACAGGAAATACTTGTCCGTTTAAGAATACCATATGAGATACTAGAAGCACTTTTGTTTTTGGGTTTATAGCATCTATGATTAGATTAACTATTTGTTCTTGGCTTTCAGGATGAATTGGAACATCTACGATTCGAATCTTTGTTCCAAACCTTTTTTCTCTCATATCTAGAGCTTGAATCATGTTTGGATATTCAAGGTTTGTTCTTAAGATTTCTTCTCCTTGATTTAATTTAATTCCCTGAATAATAATGTTCATTGATTCAGTAGTATTTCTAGTGAGGCAGATTTCTTCATTACTAACTCCTGAATATTCTGCTAGTCTAGATCTCACTGTTTCTCTTAGATCATTTTGTCTTGTTCTCATGTAATATGAGGGAGATTCATTAATGTCATTAACAAAGTCTATCCAGTAATTTTTTACGATTTCAGGTGAAGGGCTAAAATAGCCAGACTCTAAATTTATAAATTCTTTATTTTGATGATATAGCTTAGCTATAGAATTCCAATATTTTTCATCTGATGATGCGTTTGAATTTAGATTAGAGTTAAATTTTGAGATCCTAGCATAGTCCATAGAGATAAGTGGAAATAAACTTCCTATGGCAAATGATTTATTTATAAAATTTCTTCTTGATAGTGACATACATACAATTTAATAAAAAAAGGCTAACAAATCGTTAGCCTTTTTATTATAACCATAAAAGAGTTGAACTTTTAGTTGACAGTAACTGGTAAAGCAGCTCCTGTATATGAACCTACAATAGCACTAGGAACACTAGCTCCAAACGTATCATTGATAGCAGCAATAAATTTGTTTGCAACTAAAGCATATCCTCTAGCATTTGGATGGATACCATCAGTAGACCACATTCCAGTTGGTGGAGCAAAATCATAAGTTACTACCACGTTATTGTTTGTGAACGGCGAAGAGCCAGCAAGTGACTCGAAGTATCCGTTAAAATCGGCTATAGCAACTCTTCCACCACCATATGTTGCAACGGCACCAGCCACTGCAGCATTATAAGTTTGTCTAGCAACTTCAAATTCATAAAGTTCAGCTCCAGTTAAAAAATACTGATCTGGCAATGGTACAGTAACACCGTAAACAGCAGTTGGCATACTAGGATGAACAGGTACACCTATTACTGTTTGAGCAGATAATGGTAGTATTTCTCCATCAAAAGCTTGTCT
>JAPYTU010000010.1:18479-27583 GCA_029940715.1 Cytophagales bacterium | reverse complement strand
GTAGCATCGTTTGCCATTGGTATAATTTCAGTTGGTTTTGCTACTGTGGCAGCAATAAACTGAAAGTATGGAGCAGCTAATAAATCAGGAACTGTTCCTACAACTCCTTTCCATATAGGATTTGCAGCCATCATTCCTGCTAGGGCTGATTGAAAGTAACCTCCTAATGTAGCAGCATCTGGTATTGGAACCTGAGATTGATCACCACCCCTTGCAGCGTATCCAAGAAAGTCAGAATGTCCAAGCCATGTCATAAAGAAGGATGCGCCAGAACCTATAAATTGTCCCAATGGATGAACCGTTGCTCCAGAAGCATCAAATCTAGCAAAAAATGGATTATAAGCAGGATTAGCTGGTACATTAGGTCCACCCGCAAAAGGTGTTAAGTACATAGCCAAAACTGAGTTAGGAAATGCAAAATTATTTAGAGCTGTTTTATCTCCCCCGTAAGGAGTTAATACAGACATAAGATCTCCAGGCATAAAATCAATACCTATTGCTCCAGTTGAAGCACTTTGTGTTAAATAAGTTCTTCCTTGGTCATCAGCTGTTCCAGGAATTCCATCAGGACCTGGACCGATATAACCATTTGCAGAATTAATGTCTGGTTGATAAAACATTGACGCACCACCAGCATACGCAAGTTGGTTAGCAATTAACTTAGCAACAGAATGGGATTGCCCAAAAGTATGGAGGGCTCCATCCATCATGCCAGCTGTATATGATCCACCAATAGTAGCAAACTTAGCAAAGTTTGCGCTACCACTAGATCCACTTGGAGAACTATAACCTTCCGAAGGGAAAGGACTTAGCTCTGTCATTTCTTGTTCACAAGATATACCTATAAATGAAAATATAGTTGTTAATAGTATGTATTTAAAATTTTTCATATTTATCAATTTATTAGTTTAAGAATTCGTCAAATGTTAAAGATACATAGAAGGTTTTTCCAATAAATGGACCTCCAGATCTTGATCTGTAATCATTGTTTCCAATACCTATATGATTTCCACCTAGTTTCAAAATTGTTTTCAGACTTTCAATTTTATAATTGATCTGAGCATCAAGTGAACCATAAGCAGGAATTGTCATATTAGAGAAAGTACTTTCGTACAAAAATTCATCTTGGAATCTTAGACTAGCTGAGAACCCAAAATTTTTGAAAACTTTTCTGTTTGCCATTGTGAATGTGTACATGTTTTCAGGAGTGTTGAAATAAGAAAGAAAAGTACTTTGCTCACTAGCATAATTTATTTCTTGCTCTAAGTGATTGTAATTTCCAGTTAATTTATATCCCATTCCAAGGTCAAAAGTTAATCCAACTCCTATACCCCATGACTCAACATCATCCTTAGCATTACTACCTAAAGACCAACCATATCCAGGAGCAAGCGTTTCTCCCGCATGAGTTGCCGAATTTTTTGATGCAACAACTACTCCACCAAACATGTCAGTATAATATGTTTTATGGTAGTTTATGTCTGCAAGTACAGCATCTCCTATAATTCCTTTGTATCCAATCTCAAATGCTTTAAGTCTCTCAGGTTGAATGTAATCAACATAAGCTTCTTGAAGTAAAGCTGGATTACCACCAATTGGTGTACCACTCGCATCTAAGCTCCCACCTGAATTAAGATAAGCAGAGTATGAGTTACCAGACCATGCACCACCTTCCATAATACCATATCTCTCAGCATTAGCTTTTGCTGTACCTAGAAGAGTAACTGTTCCTGTAGGGAAGAATATGTATTGATTTTGCGTGTCAGGATTTCTAAATCCAGTTTGATAACTAACCCTTATATTGCTAGCTTTTCCAAATGAGTAAACTAGTGCAAGTCTAGGAGTAAAGCTACCATCATAATTTTCATTTTTATCATACCTTAATGATCCAGTAAAATTAAGACCATTTACAATTTTAGTATTTACTTGTGCATAAGTTCCCCATTCAGATATGTGTATTCTCTCGTTAACACCATCTCCGTCAGGATCTTCATTGAAGACTGTTCCGTCAGTGAAAATTCCATAGTTCCTATAATTAGCACCTACAAGCAACCAGTCTGCAGCCTTATAAGCGATTTCACCATTAGTACTTTTTGAGTCATCAGTAAAACTTGCTCCACCACTTTGAAATTTTCCAGCTATTACCTGATCTCTTACAGCATTATATTCTGTAGATCCAATAGCAGGAATTGCTGCATCAGCTTGCCCCCTTGCAACTTGATGTGCAAATACTGAATTTCCAGCAGGAACACCAGGTACATATCCTTGCATCGTAACGATATAAGTCTGTAAGTACGTTGGCACCCATGATGTTGCTGAAGGAGAAAATGCTTCATTCATTATTCCTCCAAGAGCTCCAAGATTGTATGAATCTCCTGCATCAGTTACAGATTGCCACACTTTAAAATCTAATTTGTCACTTTTAAGTGAAAACTTATAGAAAGTTTGACCAAAATCTCTAAGTGCATACTTTTGAGTTCCAGTGTAGATGGTACTTCCACCACCTTTTCTGTAAAGTACTGAAGCCTCTAAATTATCGTTAAGTCTATAATTAACGGTAATGTCATATTTCATATTATTAGCTCCATTATCTACTATTAATGATTCTTCAGGAAATCCTGTTCTTCTTAAGTTTAATACACCAAAAGATGCATATTGAGAACCTGCTAAGGCTCCAACAGGAAGAATAATAGGAATTTCATCTCCATGGAGATTTAAACCATTAAAATTAGATTGACCAGTAAGATCAACAGCGCTAAAAGTATTTGCAGCATCAGTTGTATAGTCATTAGCTATCCAGTCTTCAGATAAGTCATATGCAAAATTTACTTTAATAGCTAACTTATCATTGAATGCTTTAGAATATCTGATGTTATATTTTGATAGAGGATGTTTTTCATTACCTCCTCTTGCGGATTGTGTATATCCTTGCATTACTTGGACTGATAGTCCTTGGTATTCAAAAGGATTTTTACTTGTCATCAACATTGTACCATTATAGGCGTTTGGCCCATACAATGCTGAAGATGCTCCCGGTATAATTTCAATGCTTTCTAAATCTAGTGGGTTAACACCTACAAGATTACCAGTAGGAAAGTTTAGAAGTGGAGCAGATGTATCCATTCCATCAACAAGCTGAACAAACCTAGTATTTGCATCGGTTGCAAAACCTCTAGTATTTATAGCAGCAAAATTTAAACTTCCACGACTTACTTTTACACCTTTTATATGTTCAAGTTGATCTACAAAATCAGCAGTTGCTGCATTTTGAATTTCAAGTAAGCCCATTTTTTCAATTGTTACAGGTGCTTCAAGTATACTCTGTTCTATTCTAGAAGCTGATATAACAACTTCATTTCCAAGCAGTATGTCTTCAGACATTTCTACGTCTAAATTTGAAGTGCTTGATGAAACATCGATTTCTTGAGTTTTGTAACCTACAATTGAAAAGACTAATGTTAATGGTGATTCATTAACATCTAAAGTATAGTTACCGTCTCTATTTGAGATGGTTCCTTGTACTTTACCTTTAACCAGTATGTTCACCCCAATCAACTCACCATTTTCATCTGATACACTACCGGATACAGTAATGCCCTGAGAAAAAGATAGGTTTGATGCAGTGAATAATATAAGAAAAAGGCAGATTAATTTCTTAACAAAATTATTCATACTTTTTATAGTTTATGTTTAAAATAGTTAGTTAGTAACAATACTAACTTTGTAAAATAATCAAAATTTAGATATTTAGGATTATTTATTGGAGTTATTTTTTAGATGTTTAATAAGCTTTTCACATAAATTATTTGTTTCTTTTGACATAAATTCATCTCCCGTAGAATTAAGAATGCTCTGTCCTAAACCTCCAATACAATCAACATAGAATTTTTTCATATCATTTGTTTGCATGTCTTTAGTCCACAGATCAATTCTTAGAGTATTCATTTTATTATGATCCCATAATGCGAGACTAATTGATTTGGTCTCAGATAATTTTTCATTTGAACTGTCTTCAGCATTCCATTCTATTTTGTTTGGAATATTATCTTTATCTAGACTTACTAATAATTTAATTTCTGATTTTTTCATTTTTTTCTATAATTTTTATTGATGTTATTTTATCTTTTATTAATTGTTCTTTTAGAAGATGTAAATTTTTAAACTTTTTTTCATCTCGTATTTTTTCTAAAAATTCAATTTTAATTTTTTCATCATAAATATTTGATTTAAAGTCAAAGATATGAACTTCAAATCTTCTATTTTTTCCATTTACAGTTGGTCTGTATCCAATGTTGAGCATTCCATAATATTGTTTGTTTTTAATTATAACTTGTATAGTATAAACTCCATCTTTTGGAATAATTTTTTTTGATTTTTTGATGTCGATGTTTGCGGTAGGGTAGTCTATAGTAGATCCAATTCCATCTCCTTTAATTACTTTTCCATGTAAATAGTAAGAATATCCTAGCATAATGGATGCTTTTTTTACATCCCCTTGCTCAAGTGTTTTTCTAATTATAGAAGAGCTAATTTCAAGTTTTTTATTTATTTGTTGTTTACTTATTTCTTGAATGTTGAAATTATAGTGTTTTTTATTTTTATTTAAAAAATTAAAGTTTCCTTCTCTTTTATTTCCAAAACTATGGTTGTATCCTATAACTAGTTTATCAATTTTTAATTTTTTTTCTAAGAAGTTAGTTATAAAGTCTAACGCTTTTATTTTAGAGAACTCTTTAGTGAAGTTTATAAGGTAGAGGATATCAATATCGATATTTTTTAAGATTGTTTCTTTTTCTTTTAATGTTGAGAGAAGTTGTACATTATCATTTTTTCCTAGAATAATTCTGGGATGTGGCCAGAAAGTTATAACCATACTTTGGCCATTATTTTTTTTTGCATCTTTAATAATTGTATGTAATATTTTTTTGTGACCATAATGAATACCATCAAAGTATCCAATTGTAGCAACAAGATAATTTTTCTTGTTTATAGGTTTATTATCATTAATTATTTTCAATTTTTTCCTTGTTTATTATTTTTATAATATCATGTATATTTTTTGCTTTATCAACACTAAACATTCCAATTTTTGTTCTTCTTAGTTTTGATAAATAAGCACCACATTTCATTTTTTTGCCAAAATCTCTTACTATAGATCTAATATAAGTACCTTTTGAACAATTTATCTTAAAATCTACTTCAGGAATTTTTATTGATATAATTTCAAATTTAAATATTTCAATTTTTTTTTCTTTAAGTTTTACTTTTTCATTTTTTCTAGCAAAAGAATATGCTCTTTTTCCATTAATTTTTACTGCTGAGAATTTAGGAGGCACTTGGTTTTGTATACCAAGAAAAGATTTTGAAGATTCTATGATTTTTTTTTCTGTGATATTTTTGGTTGTTTTTTGAGAATTAATTTCTGTTTCTAAATCATGAGAAGGAGTAGTCTTTCCTAGAATAAAAGTTCCAGTATACTCTTTTGGATAATTTTGATATTCATTAATTTTTTTTGTATTTTTTCCAGTGCAAAGAATTAATAATCCAGTAGCTAATGGGTCTAATGTTCCAGCATGTCCAATTTTTTTACATTTAATAGTATTTCTAATTTTTTTTACTACATCAAATGAAGTCCAATCAAGACTTTTATCTACTAAAATAGTTTTGCCTATGTTATATCTATTTATGAATAAATTCATTTAATTTTTAATTGTAGTTTTTCATCCAGCAAATTAAAAGATTTATTTTTGCATTAAAATTATAGAATGATAAGATTATTTATAATAATTTTTCTTTTAAGTCAAAGCAATTTATTAGCTCAAAATAAAATGCTTTCATTAATGCTTAAAAAAAATAAAATATCTTTAGAATTAGTAAGTCATATAGATTTTTCTGAGTCATTTTCTTTGGGAAAGGATAAGGTTTCAGATGAATTAGAAGGTGTTTTAAGAAGTAAAAAAATAAAAATAGAAAATAATAGCAGATACGTAATATCTCTTTCTCATGGTTGGACCTATAAAAGAGACGTAGAATTGATAATAGATAATTATAAAGGAGTTATTATTGATAGCTATAATGATGATAATGTCATAGCTTTATTTGAATCTTCTAAAACTAAAAACTTAAAAGAATCGCTGGAAGTTTTAATAAGTTTTTTGTTAGTTGAAAATAATAAAATATCCCCTTCAGAAAATAAGAAATTTATTGATGTAACTAGTCATTTTAAAAATATTCAAGCATTTTCATGGGACTCTTCTAGGCCTGATTCGCATGCTCCCATTGGTATTTTGGGTGACCATACACATTCTAAAAAGGATGTAATGTTAAGTTATAGGTTTAACTCAGAGATTAAATCAAATAATTTAAATGGGAATACTTTAATGTCACAAGAACATGTTATAGAAACTTTAGGCTATGATAAATATGTTTCTTCATCAATTTTCAATACACACTCTATAGAGTTTATGTATGGAATAACTGATGATGTCACTTTGATGAGTTTATTTAGTTATCATAGTAATATGATGAAGGTAATAAAAAAAAATACGGAAGAATATAATTCAAGTGGAATTGGAGATATGGAATTTCAATTTCTAATGAATTTTTTTAAAAAAAGATTTTTGAAAGTACATTCAAACGTTGGATTTAAATTACCTTTTGGAAGTATAGATAGGAAATTTAATGGTGAATTACTACCTTACTCAATGCAACTAGGGAGTGGTTCATTAAGTATTTTATTAGGTTTTACTGGTCTTTTTCAGTTTAAAAAAATATCTGCAGGATTTCAACCTCTGCTTAATGTTTCTACAAATACCAATTCAAGGGGTTATTCTTATGGTAATTTATTTAATATCAATTATTGGTTATCATATAAACTCTCAAAGATTATAAGTCTAAGTTATAGACAACAAAACATTATTAATTCCAAAATTAATGGAATGGATGAGGATCTAGATCCTTGGGATATTAGTCTTAACAACACCAACAATTCATCTTATAAAATAATTCAGTCATTTTTTGGGCTAAATACATCTATTTTAAAAGGGGTATTTAAAAATTTTAGATTTTCTATCGAGTATGCTGTCCCATTATATCAGAATTATGATGGAATTCAGATGGGTTTAGATGGAAAATTTATTGCTGGCATTCAATTTTCTCCTGGAGGACATAAACATCATTAACATGAAATATTTATATATTATAACCATCTTTTTATTTGTAATTTCTTGTTTACCATCAAATAAATTGGATGATTCTAATCAAAAAATTTTAGGTGAAATAATAATAGAACATGATGTACTTATGGAGAAAATGGGAGAAATAAAAAAACTTGAAAATGATATTAAATCTATTTTATCTGAAGATTCATTGTCAGAAAAATTAGTGAGTTCTCTTAGAAATTCAAATAAAATGATGATGAAATTTATGCAAGATTTTAGTGACGAATTTCCATATGACAAATATCCCATGAATTCAAAAGATAATAAAGGCGATGATGAATTTTTAAAAGATGTTAATCAAAGGTTAAAAATTCAAAAAGAAATAATTTTAAATATTAGTAAAAGTTTTGACAAGAGCATTTTTAATGCAGAGAAGAGTTTAGAAAAGTAATGAATCTAATTCTTCAAAAGAGTAATTTAATATTTTGGAATTGCAATTATTATAATTAAAATGCCACCATTCATACTGATAAACTTCAAAATTGTATTTTTTCATTGTATTAATTAAAAGATCTCTAATTTCTCTTTCTTTTTTTGTTCCACCCTCATAGAATGGATAAGCTTTTTCCGTAAATTCATCATAACCGGATATCATTTTAACTATTTTTCCATTTTTTAAATTAAATAATCCAATATCTACAGCACATCCTCTATTATGTACAGACCCCTCTTTTGGATCTGCTACAAAATCTTTTAAAGAATCTGGTGTTGCGTCCCAAAACATTTTAGTTACATACCATGGTCTATAGGCATCATAAACTATTATTCCGTATCCGTATTTCTCTAATTCATTATGAGCTTTTATTAACATTTGAATTGCCTCTTTTAATAAAAAAGCTTTCGGTTCTTCATAAAATGGAGTTTTCATAAAATTTCTTATTGATGCATATCTGATATCAAGTTTT
This sequence comes from Cytophagales bacterium, assembly GCA_029940715.1. Lineage (GTDB taxonomy): Bacteria > Bacteroidota > Bacteroidia > Cytophagales > MED-G16 > JAPYTU01. The sequence continues at coordinate 19,458 of JAPYTU010000010.1, read as the reverse complement.
ATGGAGGGATCTAGTTTAATTATTTCATATAATTCACTTGATTTATCCAATTTATTTTTTTCAATTGGCGGGTAAGAATTTAATGCTATTTCTCTCAGTTTTTTAACAGGATATTGTGGTTCGATTGTAAATATTTTTTCATCATTTTGATCTTTACAACCACTTATAATTGAAAATAAACCAATAATTACACAATAACATGCAAAATAAAAAAGGTTACTTTCTCTAACAATTTTTATCATCCATTTGCAAGCTATAATTCCACTAAAAAGAGCTGAAATAAATCCTATTATTAGAGGTTGAATTCCAATTTCAGTTTCTACAAACTGTAAGTTTATTGCTCCTTTATATATTTTTAAAAATACAATACCAAAAATTGGAATAAGAACCATTAAAAAAGAAAATCTAGTAGCTTCTTTCTTATTAATTTTTAAAAATAATGCTGTGGATATCGTTGCTCCTGATCTTGAAATACCTGGTATTATTGCAAATGCTTGAGCTATTCCTATAATCAAGGCATCATAATATGAGATTTCATTTTTAGAGTTATTTTTTTGAAAGTAAGTGAATGTTAGAAGAAGGGCCGTAATTAAAAGCATTGAACCCACTAGAATTATATTACCATTGAATAAACTCTCAACTTTTTCTTCAAAAAATATTCCAATTATACCAACTGGAATAGCGGATATTAATATTTTAGAAATAAAAATTGTTTCTGAATTCTTCTCAAACTTTATCATACTATGAATGAGTTTTTTAATATCATTTCTAAAGACATATAAAATACTAATGGCAGTAGCAAAGTGAACAATTATTGTAAATAATAAGTTATCTGTATTATCTGTTTTAAGGAAATATGATCCTAATTCTAGATGGCCACTACTACTTATGGGTAGAAATTCTGTAAGTCCTTGAAGTATACCTAGAAGTAAGGCTTCAAACCAATTCATTTTTATTGCTTACTTTTTGAAAATATAGC
>JAPYTU010000010.1:0-18379 GCA_029940715.1 Cytophagales bacterium | reverse complement strand
ATAACAATTCCAGTTAACATTAGACTAATAAATATAATACTTAATTGTTCGGTTGTTGCTATAGAGTTTAAACCATTCAATTTATCATTTGCAAGTGTGATAATTACAAACAATAAAATTGATGAAATTACTCCAGAAATAACACCATAAAACATACCTCTAAGTAAAAAAGGTTTTAAAATGTAATTAGAAGTTGCACCTACTAATTGCATACTTCTTATTAAAAATCTTTGTGAAAAAAGAGCTATTCTTAGAGTATTGTTTATAAGAATAATTGATATTAAAAAAAGAACTATAAAAATTCCAATAAATACTAGGCTTATACTTGTTATGTTTTTATTGATATTACTTATTAAATCTTTTGAATAATCTACTTCGTAAACACCTGAAATCTTTAGTATATCTTTTTCAACAAATGTTAATTGTGAAGAAGAGAAATACTTAGGATTAATTTTTAGGATTATCAAATCTCTTAATGGGTTATTTCCTAAAAATTTTGTAAAATCTTCTCCTAATTCTTTCGAGAATTCTTGTGCGGCAATTTCACTAGAAATATGTTCAAGAGTACTTTCATCATTAACAAGAACATAATCTTTTATGTAAAGTGTTCTTTTTATTTGATCAATAGTATTAATTGAAAGATTCTTGTTTAAATAAATATTAATTTCGGTATTTTTTTCTATAATGGTTTTGACCTGTAAGGATGAAAGTAGAAAAAAACTAAATATTCCTAAAAGAAGGAGAGAAAGAGAAACACTAAAAATTACACTTATATAAGGAAAATTTCCAAATTTTTTTTTGGGTTTTTTCTTTCTCTCTTTGTACATATATTTATAGTAGAGGAGCTATAACTAGCGCAACTACTGATATTAATTTTAATAGAATATTTAATGATGGTCCTGAAGTGTCTTTAAATGGATCACCAACAGTATCTCCAACTACTGCAGCTTTATGAGCTTCAGTTCCCTTATTACCAGCTTCTTCAATCATCTTTTTAGCATTATCCCATGCTCCCCCAGCATTAGATTGAAAAATTGCCATTAAAACTCCAGATGAAGTTACACCAGCTAATAAACCACCTAACATTTCTGCGCCACCAATAAACCCAATTAGAACAGGAACGGATATTGCTAAAAGACCAGGTAGTATCATTTCTCTTAATGCTGCCTGAGTTGATATCTCAACACATTTGCTATATTCTGCAACCCCATCAGCCTCATTAAATATTTTCATCTCTGCCTCTGTTGCCCTTGACAAGTCAGAATTATATTTCTTCATTACTTCTAGTGCAGCTTTTAATTTTGGAAGTTCTTTAAATTGTCTTCTAACTTCTTCAATCATACTCATGGCTGCCTTTCCAACAGCATTCATTGATAAGGCTGAAAAAACATATGGTAACATAGCTCCTAAAAGTAGACCTGTCATAACTATAGGATTGGATATGTCTATAAATTCTATTTCTGCTGTTTGCATAAAAGCAGCGAATAAAGCAAGAGCTGTTAATGCAGCAGATGCAATTGCAAATCCTTTACCAATAGCTGCAGTGGTATTGCCAACTGCATCTAATTTGTCAGTTCTTTTTCTAACTTCTGGAGGAAGTTCAGCCATTTCTGCAATACCTCCTGCATTATCAGAAATAGGTCCATAAGCATCAACTGCAAGTTGAATTCCAGTATTAGCAAGCATTCCAACTGCAGCTATAGCTATGCCGTATAATCCAGCAAAATGAAATGAAGTTAAAATAGCAATGCAAATTAAAATGATAGGAATAGCGGTAGACATCATACCAACTCCTAGGCCAGCAATAATAGTTGTAGCTGCTCCAGTTTCTGATTGTTTAACAATAGAGAGTACTGGTTTTGTTCCAGTTGCAGTATAATATTCAGTTATTTTTCCAACTCCTAGACCAGCTACTAAGCCAACAATTGTAGCAGCAAAAACACCATTAGAAGTATATGACTTAATTTCTCCTCCTAATAATGTTAAAGTCCATGTTTCAGGAAGAAAGTAATCAATTAAGAAATATGTTGATACTATCATTAATCCAGCTGAAATAAATTCACCCATATTAAGTGCTTTATGAGGACTTCCCCCTTCTTTAACTTTGACAAAAAATGTACCTATTATTGACGTGATTATTCCTGTTGAAGCTATAAATAATGGAAGAATTACTGCATTAATTTCATTTCCTTCAAATTCTTGAAGACCATAAAAAGCTGTTCCAAGAACCATTGTTGCAACAATTGAGCCTACAAATGATTCAAATAGATCAGCACCCATACCAGCAACATCTCCAACATTATCTCCAACATTATCAGCTATAGTAGCAGGATTTAGAGGATGATCTTCTGGAATTCCTGCTTCTACTTTACCAACTAAATCAGCTCCTACGTCAGCAGCTTTAGTGTAAATTCCACCTCCAACTCTTGCGAAAAGTGCAATTGAAGAGGCACCGAGAGAAAACCCTGAAATTACTTTTATTACAGTGTCAATACTATCAAACATTGAACTGTATATAATAAATAATGAACTTAGACCTAATATACCAAGACCTACAACTCCCATTCCCATAACAGATCCACCAGAAAATGCAATTTCTAATGCTTTTCCAAGTGAATGCTGTGCTGCATTTGTAGTTCTAACATTTGCTTTTGTAGCAACCTTCATTCCGATGTATCCAGCGAGTCCAGAACAAATAGCTCCAACTATAAATGATACTGCTACAAGCCAACTTGTACCCTCACTATGTCCTTTATAAGCTAATATTACTGATGTTAAGATTACAAAAATCGATAATATTTTATATTCAGCTTTTAAAAATGCCATTGCTCCATCAGAAATATTTGTAGCAATTCTTTTCATTTTATCTGTACCAATTTCTTTTGATTCTACCCATTTGCTTTTTATATAAACAAATAAAAGAGCAACTAAACCAGTTGATGGTAATAAGTATAATATGTTATCCATAGTTATTTTTTTAAGTTTTGCGTAAATATAGTATCAAATATAAAATTAGATTCTTTTTTTTTTATTAATTGCAATGTTCATCGAAAACATCAATAAGATGATCAGAAATCATGCTAGCATTTCTTCCTTCGATATGATGTCTTTCAACAAAGTGTATTAATTCACCATTATTAAATAATGCAATCGCAGGAGAACTTGGAGGATAGGGTAGACACATTTCTCTAACTTTTTCTACAGCTTCAAAATCTACACCAGCAAAAACAGTGTACAACTTATCAGGTTTTTTTGTAGTATTTTCTAATGCTTGTCTAACACCTGGTCTAGCTGCCCCAGCAGCACAACCACAAACTGAATTTACTAATACTAAACATTTTCCAGAGTTATCACCTAAATTATTGGTAACACTTTCGGTCGTTTTTAATTCTGAAAAGCCATTTTTTGTAAGCTCTTCAATCATTGGTTTTGTTAATTCTTGAGGGTACATATTATATATATTTAAGTTATTAATTTTTTACATAAAGCCAAGTTCCAATTTCGCTTCTTCAGACATTAAATCGGCGGTGTAAGGAGGATCAAAAGTTATCTCTACTTCCACGTCATTAATTTCTTTTATCATCTCAACTTTATCTTTTATATCTTTTGGAATAGACTCTGCAGCAGGACATGCAGGAGATGTAAGTGTAATTAGAATATGAACATTGTTAATTGGTAGAATTTGAATGTCATAAATTAGACCTAATTCGTATACATCTACAGGTATTTCTGGATCATGAACTGTTTTTATAGCTCTGATAATTTCTTCTTTGAGTTGTAGTTCTTCGTTTTTACTATTCATTTTCAAATATTAGATAAGGCAAAAATTTTAAATTTATTTTTCATTGATTTTAAACCGTTAGATCGTTGAGTTCCAATAAATCTATTAAGACCTATTTCTTCAATAAAAAACAAATTTGAATCAATTATTTCTTTTGGAGAACAATCTGAATAAATTCTTATTAATAAACTTAATAGTCCTTTTGTTATCTCCGTATTGCTATCTCCTGAAAATGTAAATCCGTTATTATTTAGTTTGTAGGTAAGCCAAACTTGAGATTGACAACCTTTAATTATATTTTCTTCTATTTTATACTTTTCTTTAATTGGGGGAACTTTGTCTCCTAACTCCATAAGATAATTTAATGTCATTTCAAAATCTTGATCTAAAATTTTAAATTCTTCTATTATTTTTTTTTGAATAGTATTTATTTTTTTCAATTTATTTATTTATTATTTTTTTTAATGACTCTATAAAATAATCTATTTCTTCTATTGAATTATATATAGCAAGTGACATTCTAGTTGTACCTTCAATATTAAATTTATCCATAATTGGTTGTGTGCAGTGGTGGCCTGTTCTAACTGCGATTCCTTTCGCATCCAATAATAGCCCAAGATCATAATAATGTGTATTTTCAATTGTAAAAGAAAATACACCTATACGATTTTTTGCATCACCCACTAGTTTTAATCCATCAATATTTTGAAGTTTTTCCAATGTGTAATTTTTTAGATCTTTCTCGTAATTTTGAATATTTTCTTTTCCTATTTCATTAATAAAGTTTATAGCTTCTTTAAATGCTATTACGTCTCCAATATTTGGAGTTCCAGCCTCGAATTTATAAGGAATATCATTGTATGTGGTTTTATTAAATGTAACATTTTTAATCATTTCTCCACCACCCATGTAAGGGGGCATTTCATTTAATAATTTACTTTTTCCGTACATTACTCCGACACCAGTAGGTCCATACATTTTATGAGCAGATAATACATAAAAATCACAATCAAGCTCCTGAACGTTGATATTAATATGAGGAGATGCTTGTGCTCCATCTATTAAAATTTTAATATCGTTATCTCTACAAATGCTAATTATTTTCTTGATTGGATTAATTGTTCCAAGTGAGTTTGAAATATGAACTAATGAGACAAATTTTGTTTTATCAGTAATCAAACTTTTAAAACTATTTAAATCTAATTCTCCCTTTTTATTTATTTCAATTACTTTTAGTTTGAGTTTTTTTTCTTTGCAGATCATTTGCCATGGCACAATGTTTGAATGATGTTCCATCTCACTAATGATTATTTCATCATTTTCTTTTAAATATTTTTTAGGGTAGCAATTGGCAACTAAATTAATACCTTCAGTTGTTCCTCTGGTGAAAATTATTTCTTCTTCATTTTTTGCATTTATAAACTTTTTAACAATTGATCTGGTTTTTTCAAATTCTTTAGTTGCTATTTCAGCTAGAGAATGTATGCCTCTATGAATGTTTGAATTAATATTTTTATAATAATAATCTAACGCATTTATAACCTTTATAGGCTTTTGTGTTGTAGCTGCATTATCAAAATAAACTAAATTATTATTATTTATTTTTGTTTTAAGTATAGGAAATTCTTTTCTTAACCTATCAATATTAAGAGGTTTGCTCATGATGTGAAGTATTCTAATTTTTTATAGGTTATTTTTTTAATTTTTTCTTTAATGAATTGATTTTCAATTTTTTCTATAATTTCTTCACTAAATGCTCCAAGGAGCATTGAAATAGCTTTCTCTTTCGATATTCCTCTAGACTGGAGATAAAATATAGCTTCTTTATCAAGTTGTCCAACAGTGCAGCCATGAGAACATTTTACATCATCAGCCCAAATTTCTAATTGAGGTTTCGTATTTATTTTTGCCTCATCTGACAAGAGAATATTATTGTTTGATTGAAATGCATTTGTTTTTTGTGCTTTTCTTCTAACAAATATTTTTCCGTTAAATACTCCATTGGAATTATTATCCATAATACCTTTATAGTGTTCGTTGCTAATAGAATTTTCATCTATATGATCGACAGTAGTATGATTATCAACATGAGATTTTTCTCTAAGAGCATAAAATCCATACATATTTGAGTAACAGTTTTTTTCTTTAAGTTTGACGTTTAAGTTGTTTCTAACTAATGCACCTGAATAACTGAAAGTGAAACAGTTGGATATACTATTTTGTTTTTGAGAGATGTTTATACTATTAAAATGAAAATTATTTTTATCATTTTGAATATTTAAATATTCAATTTCAGAATTTTCTTCTTGAATAATTTCTGTTACAGAGGTAGAAAAATTTTCTATAGAATCTAGACTGATAAATTCTTCTATAAATACTGATTTAGAATTTTGATTAGAAACTATTAGTTTTCTAATATGATTTATAGATTCACCTGAATTAGATATTATAAAATTCAAAATGTTTACATGATCTTTTTTAGAATAATTCTTATCAATTTTTATAAGTAAGGATTCTTTGTAGTTTATTGTATTAATAGACGTGAAGATGTCACTTTTAGAATCATCTTGATTGTTGAAGAATTTATGAAAGAATTTTTTGTCAGTATTATTTAGCTTATCAAAAGTGTTAACACTTATGCCATTAGGAATCTTTGATTCATTTTTTTGAAATAATCCATTTATTGTAATAATTGAATACTGATTTTTATATTGATTAAGTATTTTTTTATCAATATTCTTTTTTTTCTCTTTAAAAGAATCAACTCTGAGAATATCAAATTTTTTTGAAACTTTTCTTAATAAGGGAGAATATTTGTATTCTTCTTTGTATGTTTTCAAAACATCATCCAATGAATCAAAAACTTTAGTTTTTTTAGTTTTTAATATGCTGTTGGTTTCTTTTGAAATATTTTTTTTTATAGAAGTGAAATCTTTTATCATTTTTCAATTATTTAAGCTCTAATCCAATCATATCCTTTTTTTTCAAGTTCTTGAGCTAAATTTTTATCACCAGATTTTACAATTTTTCCGTCAATTAAAACATGAACATAATCTGGAATTATATAGTTGAGTAATCTTTGATAATGGGTTATAATAATTGTTGCATTATTTTTTGATTTTAGTTTATTTACTCCCTTTGCTACAATTTTTAGAGCATCAATATCAAGACCTGAATCTGTTTCATCTAAAATAGCAAGTTTGGGATTAAGCATTGCCATTTGAAATATTTCATTTCTTTTCTTTTCACCTCCCGAAAATCCTTCGTTTATAGATCTACTTAATAGCGTTTGATTTATTTTAACAATTTTCATTTTTTCTTTCATAACTTTTAAAAATGAAACGGCATCAAGCGGTTTTTTTCCTTTTGATTCTCTTATTTTATTGACTGCGGTTTTAATAAAATTTGTTGTAGATATTCCAGGTATTTCTATTGGGTATTGAAAAGCAAGAAAAATCCCTTGTTTAGCTCTTTCATCTGCACTTAACTCTAATAATTTCTTGTTGGAATATATAATACTTCCTTGATTAACTTCATATTCTTTTCTTCCTGCAATTATTGATGCTAAGGTACTTTTCCCTGATCCATTTGGACCCATAATTGCATGAATTTCACCTTTATTAACACTAAGGTTTAATCCTTTAAGGATTTTATTATTGTTAACTGATACATGAAGATTTTTTATTTCTAACATTTTTTTTTATTTAGTTTAACCAACACTTCCTTCTAGGGTTAGTGATAATAATTTTGAAGCCTCAACTGAAAATTCCATAGGCAATTGATTGAATACTTCTTTTGCATAACCATTTACTATTAGAGCAACGGCATTTTCTTCATCAATTCCTCTTTGCAGACAATAGAACATTTGGTCTTCACCAATTTTAGATGTAGTTGCTTCATGTTCGATTATGGAAGATTTATTTTCAACATCAATGTATGGGAATGTATGTGCACCGCAATTATTTCCTAGTAGTAAAGAATCACATTGAGAAAAATTTCTAGATTCAGTAGCTCTTTTCATAACTCGAACTTGACCTCTGTAGCTATTTTGTGAGAATCCAGCTGAAATTCCCTTTGATATAATTTTTGATATAGTATTTTTTCCAATGTGAATCATTTTTGTTCCTGTATCAGCTTGTTGATAATTGTTTGTGACTGCTACTGAATAAAATTCACCCTTAGAATGATGACCTTTTAGGATACATGAAGGATATTTCCATGTAATTGCTGAACCTGTTTCTACTTGAGTCCAACTAATTTTTGAATAATCACCATAACAAATACCTCTTTTAGTAACAAAATTGAAAATTCCTCCTTTTCCATTTTTATCTCCAGGGTACCAATTTTGTATAGTTGAATATTTTACTTCAGCATTTTCTCCTGCAAATATTTCTACTACTGCAGCATGAAGTTGGTTTTCATCTCTCATAGGTGCAGTGCAACCTTCTAAATAACTAACATATGAGTTATCATCTGCAATAATCAAAGTTCTTTCGAATTGACCAGTATTAGCCGCATTGATTCTGAAATAGGTTGAAAGCTCCATTGGACATCTTACACCTTTTGGAATATAACAGAATGATCCATCAGAAAATACGGCAGAATTTAAAGCAGCAAAATAATTATCATTTTTAGGTACTACCATTCCTAGATATTTTTTTATTAGTTCTGGGTGTTCTTCAACTGCCTCAGAGAAAGAACAAAATATAATACCTAATTCACTTAATTGTTCTTTAAATGTAGTACCAATTGAAACTGAATCAATTACTGCATCTACTGCTACACCGCTTAATCTTTCTTGTTCTTTGAGTGAAATTCCTAATTTTTCAAATGTTTTTAATATTTCTGGATCAACATCTTTAAGAGATTTTAATTTTGATTTTTGTTTTGGCGCTGAATAGTATGAAATTTTTTGAAAATCAATTTTTGGAATTTTTAAATTAGCCCAATTAGGACTTTTCATTTTTTTAAATTTTGAAAAAGCATCTAATCTCCATTTAAGTAACCAGTTTGGTTCATTTTTCTTTTTTGATATAAGCTTTATAATATCCTCATTAAGTCCATTAGGAGCTTGGTCTACATCTATGTCTGTTGACCATCCATGTTCGTAATCTTTTGATGTAAAATTTTTAAGTATTTTTTCGTCTTTGTTCATCTAAAAAATTGAAGTGCAAAGTTAACTAAGAAATTATAATTAAGTAATAATAAAGGGCTATTTCTATTAGTTGTTGAGGGCTAAAACTTCTTTGAATGTTTCTTCTATTGATAAGAAAGATTCTGTTCTTGTTATGCCCTTTACTTTATGGATTTTAGTATCTAAAACATTTTTTAAGTGTATAGTATCTTTGCATAGTATTTTAGCAAAAATTGTATACTGACCTGTTATTGCATGTAGTTCTATTACTTCTGGAATTTGTTTTAAAGCTCTAACAGCATCTTTGTATAAAAAACTTTTTTCTAAATAAATACCCATAAATAGTTTCATTTTATAACCTAATTTATCATAATCAATTTGTAATTTTGTTCCTTTTACAACACCCATTTTCTCTAATTTCTTCATTCTTACATGAACAGTTCCACCTGATACAAATACTTTTTTGGCTACTTCAGTATATGGCATTTTAGCATTATTAGATAAAATACTTAATATTTTTAAATCGATATTATCAATATGATAATTAGTTTTCATTTTTTGTGGGTTAAATTTTAATATTCACAATAATATTAAATTATTTTATAATTATTTAAAATTTATGATTTAATCTTTAGAAAACAGATCTTTTTATCTGTATTTTTTTAAAATAATTTTAATTTTGTTTATCATTTTTGGGTTAATGTTGTTTACTGGGGATACTAATGAATATTAGTGTCCCCTTTCTTTTTCATTAAAATTCTTCTACTTTTAGTGGAACTAATAATTTATTCTCATGGAAAAGATATGGCTCAAAAATTATCCTAAAGGAGTTAACGAATCAGTAAATTTGGATGAATATAAATCTTTTGCTGATTTTTTAGATAAAGGTTTTTCTAAATTTTCAAATTCTGTTGCTTTTGAGAATATGGGAAAAAGTATATCTTATAAAGAACTGGACATTTTATCACAAAAGTTTTCGTTGTATTTAACTGAAGAATTGCATATGAAAAAAGGTGATAGGTTAGCAATTCAGTCTCCTAATGTTTTGCAATATCCTATAGCATTATTTGGTGCTCTAAGATCAGGTATAGTAGTAGTAAATACTAATCCTCTTTATACTCCAAGTGAAATGAAGCATCAATTTAATGATTCTGGTTGCAAGACAATACTGATTTTATCAAATTTTGCTTATAACCTTGAAAAGGTAATTTCTGAAACAAAAATTGAACATGTTATTATATCTGACATGGGAGATATGTTGGGAACATTTAAGGGAAGTGTAGTAAATTTTGTTGTTAAATATGTAAAAAAAATGGTACCAAAATTTTCTTTGCCGTCAGCTGTATCATTTAAAAAAGCATTATCTATAGGAGGAAAATATGAATTTAAAAGATGTGATATATCACCTGAAGATATAGCATTTCTTCAGTATACTGGGGGAACGACTGGAGTATCAAAAGGAGCAATGTTAACTCATTATAACGTTCTATCAAATGTAACTCAGATGTCAGAGGGAATAAAAATTCTACTTGAAGATAGAAAAGAAGTATGCATTACGGCACTGCCTTTATATCACATTTTTGCTTTGGTTTGTAATGCATTAGTCATGTTTAAGTATGGCGCAAAAAATGTATTGATTACTAACCCTCGAGATATGAAAGGTTTTATAAAGGAATTATCTAAACATAAATTTTCTGTAATTACAGGAGTTAATACTTTGTTTAATGGATTACTTCATGCAGATGGTTTTAAAGATTTAGATTTTTCAAAATTAAAAGTAGCACTTGGTGGAGGTATGGCAGTCCAAAAAGTAGTTGCTAATAAATGGAAAGAAATTACAGGTAGTCCTCTAGCAGAGGGTTATGGATTGACTGAAACTTCTCCAGTAGTTACAATGAATCCATTAGATGGTACTGATAGGATAGGTACTATTGGTATGCCTCTTCCAAATACAGATGTTAAATTTATTGATGATGACAATAATGAAGTAGGAATAGGCGAACGAGGTGAAATATGTGTTAAAGGTCCTCAAGTAATGAAGGGTTATTGGAAGAGATCTGATGAGACTAATGAAGTGATGGATGGAGATTGGTTAAAAACTGGGGACATAGCAGTTATTGATGAGGATGGATTTATTCAAATTGTTGATAGAAAAAAGGAAATGGTTTTGGTTTCAGGATTCAATGTTTTTCCTAATGAAGTTGAGCATGTTATATCATCACATCCTAAAGTTTTAGAAGTAGGTGTTATTGGTGTTCCAGATAAAAAGACTTCTGAAGCAGTTAAAGCAGTCATTGTAAAAAAAGATGACTCATTAACACCAGAGGAAATTAAATTGCATTGCAAAGAGAAATTAACTAATTATAAATGTCCAAAGCATATTTCATTTACTGATGAGCTACCAAAATCAAATGTTGGTAAAATCCTAAGAAGAATTATAAAGGAGAAGGATTTAGAAGAAAATTCATACTAAATTTTATTTGGAACTATTCTAAATAAAAGACATATTACAATTATCTTTTGATGTTAGTAAATCGGATATTACTTTTGTCGAAGTTTATAATTTAATAGCTGAAATGTTCACCACACGAGCTAAACGCTTCAACTTTAAAAAGCTATCATTTTTTCCATTTTTTGGTGTACTATTCCTATCATATTTTTTCACGGTATCATCTTTGTTATATGCTCAAGAACCTGAGTCTGAATTTGATCAATCTATTGTAAAAAATGGTGAGTCATTATTTAAAGGAAATTGTACCGTTTGTCACGGAATCAATGATGTCATAATAGGTCCAGCATTAAGAGATGTTCATGAGAGAAGATCTGAAGAATGGATATATTCTTTTGTAAAAAATTCACAAAAAGTTATAAGAAATGGTGATGAGTATGCTGTTAATTTATATAATGAATATAATAAGACATTGATGACGTCTTTTGATTTTTCTAATGAAGAATTAAATTCTATTCTTACTTATATTAAAAGTGAATCATTTAAACCTATTGAAGTTTCTGTTGTTTCAGAAGTATCACAAACTGGTGAATCTTCTCCTGTTGAATCTGATAATTATTATATTTCTCTAGTTCTTAATATTCTATTATTAATTATTATAATTTTTGTTTTATTTCGTTTTACAGATCTGTCTAGAAAATATGTTACTCTTCAAGATATTCAAAGTGGAGGAAAACTTTTAAACATAGATGATAAAGAGATTGTAGAGAGTAAATTTGATTTAAAGAAATTTGTTAAAAGTAATAAAGTACTAGGATTTGCTTCCTTTATTTTTATTATAGTATTTGTGAAATCATGTGTAGATGGTCTTTATACTGTTGGGATTCAACAAAATTATCAGCCTACACAACCAATTGCTTTTTCTCATCAAATTCATGCTGGTCAATTTGAGATTGATTGTAACTATTGTCATACTGGTGTAAATATTTCAAAGTCTGCTAATATTCCTTCTGTTAATATTTGTATGAATTGTCATAATACGATTAAAACTGATCAACCAGAAATTAAAAAAATACTTACAGCTTATGAAGAAAATAAACCAATAGAATGGATTAGAGTACATAATTTACCTGATCTTGCTTACTTTAATCATTCTCAGCATGTCGCTGTTGGTGGTTTAGATTGTGAAACATGTCATGGACCAATAAAAGAGATGGATGTGGTTTATCAATATGCAAATTTAACAATGGGATGGTGTATAAATTGTCACAGAGATACACAGGTAAATACTAAAGGAAATGATTATTATGATAAGTTAGTTGCTTTGCATAAAAAAACTTCAAAAAGTCCTTTGAAGGTAGAGGATGTTGGTGGCTTAGAATGTGCAAAATGTCATTATTAAAATTATGAGTTTAAAAAAGAAAACGTATTGGAAGGGAATTGAAGAATTGAAAAATGATACTGACTTTATTAAAAAGTCTCAAAATGAATTTCCTGAGTATTTACCTATAAAAGGAAGTATGGAAAATTCAAGAAGAGATTTTTTGAAGATGATGGGTTTTGGTATTGCTGCTGCATCTGTTGCTGCTTGTGAAGCTCCAGTTAGAAAGGCTATCCCTTATGTAAATAAACCGGTTGAAATAGATCCTTCTATTCCAAATTATTATGCTTCTTCATACTCCATGGGTAGTGACTATTGTAGTGTTGTTGTTAAAACTAGAGAGGGTAGACCAATTAAAATTGAAGGAAATACTTTATCAACTGTGAGTGGTGGTGGAACTACTGCGCAAGTTGAGTCTTCTATCCTTACATTATATGATAAAGAAAGATTAAAGGGGCCTTTGTTAGATGGTAAAGAAACTGACTGGAAAAATATAGATGATTATGTTTTAGGGAAATTGGAAAAAATTAAGTCTTCTGGAAAGAAGGTTTATGTATTAAGTAATTCTATTTCAAGTCCTAGCTCTCAAAATATTATTGATGATTTTATTTACAATTATAATGGGACCCATGTAGAGTATGATCAACTTTCATATCATGGAATGCTTGAAGCAAATAATAGTTCTTTTGGTATTAGAAAATTACCATTTTATGATTTTTCTAAAGCTAAAATTATAGTATCATTTGGTTATGATTTTCTTGGAAGTTCATTTAATAACAATTTATTTAATAAACAATTTGCTGAATCAAGGAGAGTTAATAGAAATCAGAAAAAAATGTCAAGGCTCTATAGCTTTGAATCTAATTTGACAATAACTGGTGCAAATGCTGATCATCGAATCCCAATTAAATCGTTAGAAAGCCCTATATACATAACTAAACTATACAATGTATTAGCTGATAAAATTGGAAAAACAAAAATTAATATTGATAAATTTTCTGATGCTATTGATAATGATGTAATCAATAATGTTGCCTCAGATTTATTAAAAAATGCTGGAAAATCAATTGTTATTTCAGGTTCAAATGATAAGTATGTGCAGATAGTTGTTAATATGATAAATGATCTATTAGATAATTTTGGTATTACTATAGATTTTAATAAAGCTTATAATATTAGAAAAGGAAATGATTCTAAAATGAATTCTTTTCTATCTGATCTTTCTAATAAAAATGTAGGTTCTGTGCTATTTCTTAATTGTAATCCTTTATATGATAATTATCTTGCTCCTAAAATTAAAATTGGAATTGAGTCAGTAGATATGAAAATATCTACATCTGATAGACTTGATGAGACTTCAATTTTATGTGATGTAATAATTCCAAATTCTCATTTTCTTGAATCATGGAATGATTTTGAGCCTATTGAAAATCATTATAGTTTTAGCCAACCAACCATAGGTAAATTATTTAATACAAGACAATATCAGGAAACACTTTTATTGTGGTCAGGTTTTAAGAATACATACTATGATTATTTACAGGATGCTTGGAAAAAAGTTTATGAAAAAACACAAACGAATAAATCTTTTCAGTCTTTCTGGGATAGACTTCTTCATGATGGAGTTTTTGAATTGAATAATGAAAGTAAGGAAATAAATTATAAATCTTCTACTTCATTTTCTGAATTAACTAGCTGGGTTAATGCTTTAAAAAATAGTTCTAAATTTGAATTAAGTACATATCAAAATTTATCTGTAGCCGATGGAATTCAGTCAAATAATCCTTGGCTTCAGGAGATGCCAGATCCAATTTCTAAAGTGTGTTGGGATAATTATATCTCTGTCAATCCTAAAGATGCTGAAAAGCTAAATGTTGAAACGGGCGACATGACTACTCAGGTATTAAGTTTTAATATAAATGATAGTAATTATAAACTTCCAGTAGTAATTCAGCCTGGTCAGGCACAAGGGACTTTTGGTGTAGCATTAGGATATGGAAGAAAATTTTCTGGACCAGTTGGTGATGATGTTGGTGTTAATGCTTATTTAATGCTTAATAGTAATTCAAAATATCAAAATTTAACAGTTGATGGTATTGAATTGACTAATATTAATGAATCATATAGAATCGCTCAGACACAAACTCATCATACTATTATGGGTAGAGAAAGTATTATTCAAGAAACTTCGTTAAGTGAGTATATCAAAGATGAAAATTCTGGAAAATATGAATTTAAAGTTGCTACTAGTAAGGGTTTAAAAAAGCCTGAAGCTATTACACTTTGGAAAGGTCATGAATATCCTAATCATCATTGGGTTATGTCTATTGACTTAAATTCATGTACTGGTTGTGGTGCTTGTACAGTAGCTTGTCAAGTTGAAAATAATGTACCAGTTGTTGGAAAGGAGGAAGTTTTAAATAGAAGAGAAATGGCATGGATTAGAATTGATAGGTATTATTCTAGCGATGTAGATGTTCATGATTTTAAAGGATTAGAAAATGCTTCTGAAAATCCTGATGTAACATTTCAACCAATGATGTGTCAGCATTGTAATAATGCTCCTTGTGAGACAGTTTGTCCAGTTGCTGCAACTACTCACAGTACAGAAGGTTTAAACCAGATGGTATATAATAGGTGTATTGGCACTAGATATTGTGCTAATAATTGTCCTTATAAAGTAAGAAGATTTAATTGGTTCAAATATCATGATAATAAACAATTTGATAAAAATTCTTCAATGAATAATGATCTTGGAAAAATGGTACTTAATCCAGATGTAACAGTAAGATCAAGAGGAGTAATGGAAAAATGTTCATTTTGTGTTCAAAGAATTCAGGCTGGAAAACTTCAAGCAAAAAAAGAAAAAAGAAGACCAATTGATGGTGAAATTAATGTGGCATGTGCTTCTGCTTGTCCTTCTCAGGCTCTTGTTTTTGGTGACATTAAGGATAAAGAAAGTAAAATTTACAAATTATTAAAAATTGAAGGTTCTGATAAAACAACTTTAAATGTTGGTGAGGAAAGAGCGTACAATGTACTTCAAGAAATTAGAGTTAGTCCTAATGTATGGTATTTAAGAAAAGTAAGAAATAAAAAAGCGGTATAATATGCATGTTGAATCAAAATTAAGAGAACCATTAATAACAGGAGGAAAAAATCTTCATGATATTTCAAGAGATGTATCTAGAAGGGTAGAAGAAAAACCAAGTCTTTCTTGGTTTGCAGCACTATCAGTTTCTCTGTTGATGCTCTCCGTAGGTGGATATGCGGTTTATAGAACTTTATGGGATGGTATTGGAATGTGGGGATTAAATAAGACTATTGGTTGGGCATGGGATATTACAAACTTTGTATGGTGGGTTGGTATAGGTCATGCAGGAACTCTTATTTCCGCTATTCTTCTTTTGTTTAGACAGAGGTGGAGGATGTCAATTAATCGTGCTGCAGAAGCTATGACAATATTTGCTGTTATATGTGCGGCAATGTTTCCTATGCTTCATATGGGAAGGCTTTGGGTTGGGTTTTTTTGGGCTCTTCCACTTCCTAACACATATGGTTCTTTATGGGTTAATTTTGCTAGTCCACTTTTATGGGATGTTTTTGCTATATCAACATATTTCTCTGTTTCTTTAGTTTTTTGGTATATAGGATTAATACCGGATTTTGCAACTATTAGAGATAGAGCTAAGTTATCTGGTAAAAAAGTTTCTGCATATATATATGGTGTTTTGAGTTTAGGATGGGATGGTGCTGCAAAGACATGGTCAAGGTATGAAACCGTTGCTCTTGTTCTAGCTGCTCTTGCTACTCCTTTAGTACTTTCAGTTCATTCTATAGTATCTATGGATTTTGCTACTTCAGTTATTCCAGGGTGGCATACTACAATTTTTCCACCATATTTTGTTGCTGGAGCTATATTTTCTGGTTTTGCTATGGTTTTAACTCTTTTAATTATAACTAGGAAAGTTTATAAATTAGAAGACTATATAACCATTCGACATCTTGAATTAATGAACATTATTATTATTGTTACTGGTTCAATTGTAGGTATTGCTTATATAACTGAATTATTTATGGCATGGTATTCTGGAGTTGAATATGAACAATACGCATTTTATAATAGAGTTACTGGTCCATATTGGTGGGCTTATGCCTCTATGATGACTTGTAATGTTATATCACCACAACTATTTTGGTTCAAAAGAATAAGAACAAACATTGCGGCTACTTTTATAATTTCTATAATTGTAAATATTGGTATGTGGTTTGAAAGATTTGTTATCATTGTTACTTCTTTGCACAGAGATTATCTTCCTTCAAGTTGGGCAATGTTTTATCCAACGTTTTATGATGTTGGTATGTACCTATTTTCTTTTGGATTTTTCTTTACCGCATATTTGTTATTTTCAAAGTATTTTCCAGTTATAAACATGCATGAGATGAAAAGCATTTTAAAGCCAACAGGTGATAAAATTAAAACTAAATAAATGAATAAAGACAATAAATTTCTTATTGGTTTTTTTGATGATGATGAAGTTTTACTAAAAGCAATATCATTTGTAAGAGAGAAAGGTATAAAAATTCATGAAGTGTATTCACCATTTCCTGTTCATGGAATTGAAAATGCTTTAGGTTATAAAAGATCAAGAATTTCAATAGCAGCATTTTGTTTTGGATTTTTAGGTACTTGTCTTGCTTTGACTATGATGATTGGGATGATGACAATTGATTGGCCAATGATAATCGGAGGAAAAGACTTTTTGCCTTTTCCTACTTTTATTCCTGTAATTTTTGAAATGACAGTACTTCTTTCAGCTTTTGGAATGGTTGGGACATTTTTAGTTGTAAGTGATTTAAAGCCATGGGGAAATCCTGTTCAATTTGATTTAAGATCAACAGATGATAAGCATGTAATGGCAATAGAATTAAATAAAAACAGCTTATCAAAAGATAAAATTTTAGGAATTTTAAAATCTTCTGGGGCTTCGGAGACAAATGAAAAAAATATAAATAAATGAAAAATTTATTAGTTAATATATTTTTAGTATTTACATTATCATTGATGTTATTATCATGTTCTGCTGATAAAGACAATCCTGGAGTTGAATATGCTCCTAATATGTATCATTCTACACCTTACGAACCATTATCTCAAGTAACTGATAAAGAAATTGGAAGTTGGTTGGATTCTAATCCTGATGATAATCATGGTGAATTTTATAATTCTAATCCTTATAATCCTTACGGTATGACTATGAGAGATCCAGTTCCAAATACAGTTAAAAGAAGCTCATATTTACCATATAGAATTCCAAAGGATAGTTTGGAACTTGCTGCTTTTATAAAAAATCCTTTAGCTTCTACTGAAGAAGTATTAAAAGAAGGAAAGGTTTTATATACTCGCTATTGTATTCATTGTCATGGTGAAAAAGGAATGGGAGACGGTTTGGTAGGAATAGCATATAAAGGTGTTACTGCTTATAATTCTAGAGCTGTAAAGAATAAGTCAGAAGGCGAAATATTTCATGTAATAACTCATGGTAAAGGAAGAATGTGGGCACATGGTTCTCAAGTTTCAATTGAGAATAGATGGAAGATTGTTAAATATGTTCAAACACTTCAGAAACAATA
>JAPYTU010000088.1 GCA_029940715.1 Cytophagales bacterium | reverse complement strand
CCCGTATCTTTCAATGCAGGATCATTTTCTTTTTTAAGAAAATCCACTTTAGACATTGGTTCAGAATCCCAATTCAAAATAGCATCATTTGAAACAACTTTAATTGGTTCTTTCCACGAGCTAGAAGATTCATTATAAGCCAAATTTGATTGAGAACAGTAACAAGAAATAATGGACCATCTTGAATTTTTTGATAAATTAGCAGCTGATCGATGAAGAATATTGCTATGAAATATTAAAGCATCTCCTGCATTTAACTCAGAATAAACTATTTCCATTGTTTTCAATGCATTGTTTACCATTTCCATATCTGCTCCCACTTGTTCTCCTTTAAAGCCATGATTTAATCTGCCTAATTTGTGAGACCCTTCTATAAATTGAATGCACCCATTTTCTTTATTTGCTGGAGATAAAGCCACCATAATACTAATTAACTGATTTGGAAACATAAACTGATTTTTGTACCAATACCCATAATCTTGATGCCACTCCCATGCCCCTCCTATTCGTGGTTTTTTTTGCAATAATTTTGAATGAAAATGACATACTGGAGAATCACTTACTAGCAATTGAGAAATCGAATTAACTACTTTTTCACTCCTGGCTAAATATCCAAAAATATTATCTCCAGGAGTAAACCAAAGAGATAATTTTGTTTTTTTTCCAGATTCATCATTTAGATCCAGTACATTATCGCTTATAGAAGAGTCTTTGGATGCATAATCTAATAAATTATCAACTTCTCTTTTACTACAAAATTCTTTTAGTATAAGGTATCCATCCTTATTGTATAGACTAATTTGATCTAAAGACAAGTATTTTTTCATAATTATTATTGCAAGCTAATATACATTTTTAAAAATTTAAAATGCTGATATTTATTTTATAGATTTACTCACATTAAAAAATTTAAACCCACAAAAATGAAAAATTTCTTAATCATACTAATCTTAACATTTTCAACATCTTCTCTTGAAGCTAGTATTGATTCTTTAGATAATAAAAATGATACTACCAAAGGTCTTCCTCTTGAACCTGGAAGAAAAATAAACATCAATACTACTGAAGGCACATGGATGTCTTTAGATGTTAATCCTGATGGAAAAACGATTGCTTTTGACCTTTTAGGAGATATCTACACCATCCCCATAACAGGAGGGAAAGCTACAAGAATTATCTCAGGCATGTCTTTTGATTCACATCCAAAGTTTTCTCCTGATGGAAAAGATATTTTATTTATATCTGACAGAACAGGAGGTTATAATGCATGGATAAAAAATATTGAATCAGGAGATTCAACTCAAGTTACCAAGGGAGATAATAATGATATGCAGTCAGCAGAATGGACTAATGACGGTAAATATATTGTGGTTGCAAAAGGGAAAAGAAATTTAAAATTGCATCTTCATCATAGAGATGGTGGAAGTGGAACTGAATTAATAAAAGAGCCTAAGTCTTTAAAAATTGTAGAACCTGCTATTGGAAAAGATGATAGATATATATGGTACGCAAGAAGAACAAATTCTTGGCAGTATAATGCTAGAATGCCACAATATCAATTAGCAACATATGATAGAAAAACTGGAGAAATAGAGACACAATCTTCAAAATATGGCTCAGGCTTTTCACCAACCCTTTCACCTGACGGAAAATGGTTAGTGTATGGATCTAGATATAACGATCAAACAGGACTAATTGCAAGAGATTTATCAGATGGAGAAGAAAGATGGTTGGCATATCCTGTTCAAAGAGATGACCAAGAATCTCCTGCAGCATTGGGTGTTTTACCAGCCATGTCTTTTACTCCAGATAGTGAAAAACTCATAGCCTCTTATGGTGGTAAATTTTATAGTATTCCTATAAGTGGAGAAAACGCACAAAATATTCCATTTTCAGTAAATGAAGATTATGAACTAGGGCCTATATTAAAATTTAATTACCCAATTGTAGATTCAAAAAAAATAAAAGCAACTCAAATCAGAGATTCAAAAGTATCTCCAGATGGATCTAAAGTTGTATTTACCGCTTTCAATAGGTTATATTTAATGAATCTGTCAGATAGCATAGCTAAAAGGTTAACAAAATTCAATATGACAGAAGCTATGCCCTCATGGAACAACGATGGCACATTTATAAGTTTTGTAACTTGGAGTGATAAAAATGGTGGAAGTATATATAAAGTAAATACTATAGGAAAACCAAGGCCAATTAAATTAACATATGAGTCCGCTGTATATTCAAATCCTGTATGGAACAATAATTCTTCAAAAATTGTATTTTTAAAAGGAACAAAACAAAATTTTTCAGATGGCACTGGACCTACTTCATTTAAAACACAAAATGAAATATGTTGGATATCATCAAATGGAGGACAAGTAAATATCATTGAAAAATCAAAGGGAAGATCAAATCCTCATTTTGTTAAAAATAATGATAGAATATACTTATACAGCTATTCAAAAGGGTTATTATCAATTAGGTGGGATGGTACTGACGAAAAAGAAATCATAAAAGTAACAGGAATCACAACTTACAATGCTGAAGATCCAGCAACTGCTGATCTTGTTATAATGGCACCTGAAGGTGATCAAGCATTAGCAAAAATCAACAATGAAATATATATTTTCACTGTACCATTTTATGGTGGTGAAACAATGACAATAAAATTATCAGATGTTGAAGAAGCTGAATTTCCTGCAAATAAATTAACAACTATTGGAGGTGAATTTCCTAGTTGGAGCAGTGATGCATCTAACGTTTATTGGTCCCTTGGAAATGCTTTTTTTACATATAACATTAATGATGCAGAAAAATTTGAAGAAGAAGAAGAAGAAGAAAAGAAAGAAAATGAAGATGAGGATGAGGATGAGGATGAGGATGAAAATAATGGATATACACCAGACGAAAAAAGAATATCTGTTTACATAGATAAGGATGTTGTTGAAGGTAAAGTTATCCTTACAAATGCTCATGTAATAACAATGAATGGCAATAAAATTTTTGAGAAAGGAGATATTTTAATTGAAAATAATAGAATAATTGCAGTTGATAACTCAGGTAGTATTGAAATCGATAAAAAAACTAAAGTTTTAGATATGTCTGGAAAAACTATAGTACCAGGATTTGTTGATACCCACGCCCATATGTGGCCTTCATGGGATTTACATAAAAATCAGATATGGGTATATGCTGCAAATCTAGCATATGGAGTAACCACAACTAGAGATCCACAAACTGCAACTACTGATGTATTAACTTATTCAGACATGGTTGATGCTGGCCTTATATATGGTCCTAGAATTTATTCTACCGGACCTGGTGTAGGTTACTGGGCTTATAATATAAAAAGTTTAGATCAAGCAAGAAAAATTTTAAAACAATACTCAGAATATTATAACACAAAAACTATTAAAATGTATAGGACAGGAAACAGAAAGCATAGGCAATGGATTATTCAAGCCGCTAGAGAACAAGAACTTATGCCAACAACCGAAGGTGCTCTAGATATTAAATTAAATATGACACAAATTATTGATGGATACCCTGGACACGAACATAGCTTCCCAATCTATCCTATATATAAAGACTTCATAAAATTCGTTGCTGAAGCAAAAACAGCATATACGCCTACTCTACTTGTCGCATACGGGGGACCATGGGCAGAAAATTACTATTATGCTACAGAAAATGTTAATGGCGATGAAAAATTAAACTTTTTTACACCCAAATCTGAATTAGACACAAAATCTAGAAGAAGAAATTCAGGATGGTTTATGAAAGAAGAACATGTCTTCGAAGATCATAGTGTTTTCGTTAAAAATTTAGTTGAAGCTGGCGGTATAGCAGGTGTTGGTTCACACGGACAACTTCAGGGCTTAGGATATCATTGGGAAGTATGGAATATACAGTCTGGAGGAATGAGTGAGCACAATGCACTCAAAGTAGCAACAATTCTAGGAGCAGAAGCCATAGGTTTAGAAAATGATTTAGGAAGTATAGAACCTGGAAAATTAGCAGATTTAGTAATTTTAGATAAAAACCCACTTAATAATATAAGAAACACAAATACCGTAAAATATGTTATGAAAGATGGTAGGCTTTATAATGCCTCAAATCTAGATGAAATTTATCCCGAAGAGAAGAAAGCTCCATATTTTGAATGGCATCAAGCAAAACCTAATGGAATTCCTGGAATTATTTTAAAATAATAAATTGAATTAAAAAATTCTTTTAATTTTTTTTATTCTCTTAAGATAATAGTCTTTAAAGAGTTGAGTTTCTATTACACCTTTAGAAGATGATGCATGGATAAAATTTTTATTATTAATTGACTTTACTTTTGAAATCACTCCAACATGAGTAACCTTTCTTCTATTTTTACCAAAAGCAAAAAATACTAAATCTCCTTTTAAGGATTTATTTAATGAAATTTTTTTTCCAAGTTCAATCTGCTCACCAGTAGTCCTTGGAATTCTTATGCCTGCAGACTCAAAAGATTTAACAAGTAATCCTGAACAATCAATTCCCTTTTTTGTATTACCACCCCACTTATATGGTGTACCTACGTAAGATCTCGCCTCAGAAATAACATTATTTATTTTATTTTTCCTAGTTATTTTTTTAGATGATATGCAACTAGAAAATAAAAAGATTGAAGAAAAGAAAATTATAAAATATCTCTTCATAAACTCATTTTTTTAGAATTAAAAATAAATCCAAATTATTGGAATCATCCTTTTGTAAAAAATAATCATCAACACTAATAGAAGAAACTAAAGCATTATTTTGGTTTTTTAACTTATTTCTATTTAATCTATTTAAAATTTCATATGGTATTTTATAGAGACCTGATGGAAGCATTTTTTCTAAATTAAAAATGTCAAATTTTTTAAATTTTTGAACTAATTTTTTATTGTCATCATAATAACTCATAACCTTATCATTTCCAGTAATTCCTCTTATCTCAACATTATCAAATGATTTTAAAGCAATTTTCAATAATGACTCTGAAGTATACTCTCTAATATGCCAAGGATTTCTAGTTAGCGTCATTAAAATATTTGGAGTAGTTATAAGTGCTTTTCCCCCTGGTCTTAACAACCTATAAATTTCTTTAATAAAAAGCACATCATCTTTAATATGCTCAATTACCTGAAATGAAATAATTGCATCAAAAGAATTATCAGAAAATAAAGTAACAGGAGGAAACGATGATGCGTTAAATTTATGAAAAGGATATTTTTCTTTAAGTGAATTTATAACAGACTCAATTTTATCTAATGCAGTAAATGATTTTACTTTTTTTTCTATCAAATCTATACCCCTTCCCTCACCACATCCAAGTTCTAAAACGTCACCATTTATAAATTGCAATGCTTCTACATAAGCCCTATACAACCTTTGATGTAAAGGATTATCAGATGTAATTTTATCTGAAGTTATTTCAGTAGTATAAATTGTCATTATGTAAAAATAATATTCCATTGGCTTTTAATACAATAATTCCAATAAATTGAATCATTATTTAGTGAATTAAAATCCTGACAATTATTTTGTATATTGAAATAAATTGAAAAAATGAAAATTTTACGTATCACATTGTATTTTTGCATATATTTTTCCTTCTATGTTTCATTTAGTCAAAATTCAATTATTTCAGAAT
>JAPYTU010000087.1 GCA_029940715.1 Cytophagales bacterium | reverse complement strand
CTACAATTTCTTATTTATAAATGATTTCATGATTTTCAGTGGTAGTTCATTATTAATAGAAGATGTTATAAGAACATCAAAAAATAAAAAATTATCATTTCAATTCAATAATGAAGATTTATTCAAACAAGTAAAACTGGAAAAAGACTTTGGTAATCTTTACTTAAACTTCAATAAAATAAATGAACTAATTAATGTTATAATTGATAATAATAATTTTATTAAATTAGATGTTCTTCCAAAAAGTTCTTTTTTAGATGTTGATTATAATAAAAATAATTTTTACTTAAATGGATTCACTTCTACAATAAATAAAACATTTAAATCAAACATTCCAATAAGTGAATCTATGTATAAGCTTATCCCAACAAATACCATATGCTTTTATCATCTTAACTCAAACAATATAAACGATTTTAATATTGTTAATAATTTTGATGATGACTCTCTTAATGTTTATTTTGGTTATGAAATTGGAAGGATTATAGTTGAAAATGATTTTTCAAATTCCCATGAAGAAATTTTAATTTTTAACAAAGAAAATTTAAAAAATATCAACGTATCAGATTCTTCAGAATACAAAAATTATTTCATTAAAACTTTAAAAAAAGATATTTTAATAAATCTACTTAATAAAACATTTATTAAAGATTCAGTCCCAATCTATTACTTTGAGTATAATAAATTTCTTTTTTTTGGAACAAAAACATCAATCCTTAGAAATTATATAGATGATATCATAAATAAAAAATTATGGGGAAAAGAAATTTATTATAACAACTATATATCAAAACTTAATAAAAATTCAAACATTAGTTTAATAATAAACATAGATAAATTACTTAATAATCTTATTCCTAATAAAAAGTATAAAATTATCAAACATTTTGATTTTATATCTCTTCAAATGAAAGGTATTGAAAATAAGTTTTATACAAATATTACTATTCAAGAAAAAGACATAAAATTAAAATATGAAGAAAAAATCCAATCAAATAAAACATTTATAGCAGAAAATAAACTTATAATAAAACCAAATATAGTTTTTAGCCATTTAGATAATTCTCCAGAAATAATTACACAAGATAAAAATTTTAATGTTTATCAACTATCTAGTGATCTTAAACCTATCTGGAAAGATTCTATAGATAATACCATTATAAGTAAAGTATTTCAAATTGATTATTATAGAAATAATAAAAAACAAATTCTTTTTAGTACAAAAAAAAATATCCATAGTTACGACAGAAAAGGAAATAAACTTATTGGATTTCCTTTAAAAAATCCTTCGATATCACCTATAGAATTTATTAATCTTATAGATTATGATAATTCAAAAAGATTTAGAATAGCAGTCGCTAACAAAAATGGTGAAGTTTATTTATTAGATAAAAATGGAAAAAAACTCTCTGGATGGAACCCTCTAGTAATGAATAATGAATTAAATCAAGCACCTAAACATATTAGAATAGGAGGAAAAGATTATATAATAATTATACTTAAAAATGGTGAAATATATCTTAAAAACAGAAAAGGAGAAAACTACAAGGGTTTCCCAATAAAAACAAAATCAACAATAAGTAGTAAGGTTTATCTAGCAAAAGGAGGAAATTCAAAAAATAGTTTTATAGAAATAATAGATGATAATGGAAATTTTTATAAAATTAACTTCAATGGAAAAATCATATCTTTAGACCAAAAATATAGACCATCTAAAAATTCTAAATTTAAAATAATCCAAGACCCATTAGAAAAATATTATAAAATTTTATCCATTAACTATAACTCTATTTTTATAAGCAATAAAGAAGAAAATGATATTAAATTAACTTTTAATAAAAATAATAATTTTATATATCAATACTATAATTTTGGTTCAAATAATGAGATATTTTCTTTAATAGATAACAATGAAAATAAAATATACCTTTATAAATCTAATTATGATCTCTTAACTGATTATCACTTAAATTCCTCACTTCCTATATCTATCATTTATTCTTCTAAAAAAAGAAAATTTAATATTTATAAAATATTTAATAATACTTTATCATTGATAGAAATTAATAAATAGATTTATTTCTTTAGATTTAAAAAAAACTAAACCCAGAAAAATGAAAAGAATTTTATTCCTAATTATTATAATATCATTGGTTTCTTTTGAAACTATTTCTCAAAAAAAATCAAAATCAAAAAAATCACAAACAACTAGTTTTGAAATTCCAAATTTAAAATGGAGATCAATAGGACCTTATAGAGGAGGAAGAGCTTCATCAGTAACTGGAGTAATTGGAAAACCTAAAACATTTTACATGGGAGCTACTGGAGGTGGAGTATGGAAAACCATAGATGGAGGTCAAACATGGAAAAATATTTCAGATGGTTATTTTGGAGGATCTATTGGAGCAGTTGCTGTGAGTAAATCTGATCCAAATACTGTTTATGTTGGAACAGGTGAACAAACCGTTAGAGGAAATGTGTCTCCGGGTTATGGTGGATTTTGGAAATCTGAAAATGCTGGTGAAACCTGGAAAAAATTAAATTTAGATATAGATCAAGTACAAGTTGGTAGAATTAAAATTCATCCTAAAAATCCAAATATTGTGTTCATAGCTATAATGGGGGATTTATTTAAAAATTCTAATAATAGAGGAGTCTATAAAAGCATTGATGGAGGAAATACTTGGAAAAACACTTTATTCTCTAATGAAAGGTCTGGCGCTGTTGACATTTCTTTTGAAAGTGATAATCCAAGAGTTATGTATGCCTCAACCTGGAATATTAGAAGGACTCCATATAGCTTAGAAAGTGGTGGAGAAGGCTCATCTATATGGAAATCTATAGATGAAGGAGAAACATGGAAAAATATTTCAAAAAATCCAGGTCTACCTTCTGGTACATGGGGAATTTCAGGAGTTGCAGTTTCTCCTGTTAGCTCAAATATTGTTTATGCATTAATAGAAAATGAAAATGGTGGACTATATAAATCCATAGATTCAGGAAAATCATGGAAATTAATAAATAGTGATAGAAATTTAAGACAAAGAGCTTGGTACTACACTAGGATTTATGCTGATACTAAAAATGAAAATAGAGTATATATAATGAATGTTGCTTTCTGGAGATCTGAAGATGGAGGTAAAACATTTGAAAGATACAGAACACCTCACGGAGATCATCATGATTTATGGATAGATCCAGATAATAATCAAAGAATGATTGTTGCTGATGATGGTGGAGCACAAATAAGTAATGATGATGCTAATAATTGGTCTACTTACATGAATCAACCAACTGCTCAATATTATAGAGTAACTACTGACAACAGTTTTCCTTATAACATTTTAGTTGCTCAACAAGATAATAGTACACAAAGAGTTCCTCATAGAGTCAATTCAGGTTCAATAACTGAAAAAGATTGGGAATCATCTGCAGGTGGTGAAAGTGCTCATTTAGCAGCTAAACCTGATAATCCAAATATTGTATATGGCGGAAGTTATGATGGTCATTTAAGTAGATTAGATCATAATACAGGTGAAAGAAGAATAGTTGATGTATGGCCAAATAACCCTATGGGACATGGAGCTGAAGATATGAAATATAGATTTCAATGGAATTTTCCAATATTTTTCTCTCCTCATAACCCAAATAAACTATATACAACTTCCAATCGCTTTCACGTTACTACTAATGAAGGACAATCTTGGAATGTAATAAGTCCAGATTTAACGAGGAATGAATCAGAAAAATTAGGACCTTCTGGAGGTCCAATTACTAAAGATAATACCGCTGTAGAATATTATGCAACGATTTTTGCTGCATGTGAATCACCTTATGAAAAAGATTTATTATGGGCTGCTTCAGATGATGGATTAATTCATATTTCTAAAGATGGAGGTGATAATTGGGAAAATATAACACCTTCAAACGCACCAAACCATATAATGTGGAATAGTGTAGAACCAGACCCATTTATAAAAGGAGGTTTATATGTAGCAGGAACTTTATATAAAACAGGTGATTATAGGCCTTATTTATATAAAACTAAAGATTATGGTAAAACATGGATAAAAATCACAAATGGCATTCCTAATAACTTTTTTACTAGAGTACTAAGAGCTGATCCAAAAAGACAAGGACTTCTCTACTCAGGTACTGAATCAGGAATGTTTATATCCTTTGATGATGGATCTTCATGGAACTCATTTCAACTAAATTTACCTCTTGTTCCAATAACAGATCTAGCTATTAAAGATTATAATTTGATTGCATCAACTCAAGGAAGATCATTGTGGATTATAGATGATTTAGTACCACTTCATAAAATAACTAAAAAGATTGAAAATTCTAATTTTCATATCTTTTCACCAATAGATAATTATAGAATAGGTAACCCTGGATGGGGAGGAGCTTCTTCAAGTGCTGGAAAAAATCATCATAATGGAGTAAAAGTGTTTTTTAATATTAAAAATAAAATTGTAAATGATAGTTCTAATATTTCTTTAGAATTTTTAGATAAAAATAAGAAACTAATCAAAAAATATTCTAATAATGATAAAAAAAATCCATTAAAAATAAATGGAGAAAAAAATTCATTTGTTTGGAATATGAGATATGATGATGCCAAAGGATTTGATGGACTCATTATGTGGGCAGCTAGCTTAAGAGGACCAAAAGCTTCTCCAGGAAATTATTTTGTTAGGTTAAATGTTGATGAAAATTCAATGGAGAGGTCATTTAATATATTAAAAGACCCAAGAAGTAATTCTTCAATTGAAGATCTTAAAAAACAATTTGATTTTCTAATAAGTGTTAGAGATAAGGTAACTAGTGTTCATGAAACTATTATACAAATAAGATCTACTAGAAAACAGCTAAATGACCTTAAAGAAAAATTAGATGAAAATCATAATGAATTAAAAAAGAATATAAATGAAGTAATAAATAATATAACGAAAATTGAAAAAACTTTATACCAAACTAAAAATAGAAGTGGACAAGATCCACTAAATTTTCCAATAAAATTAAACAACAAATTAGCACACTTAGCAAGCGTAGCATCATCAGGAAATTATAAACCTACAGATCAGATGTACGGTGTTAGAGATGAACTTATTAATAAAATTGATATTGAACTTGATTTATGGAATGATATTAAAAGAAATAAATTAGAAAAAATAAATACTGAAATTAAGGAAAGTAATATACAATTAATAAGTATTAATTAAATTCGCTTTTTTATTATAATAAAAAGCATGGGTAATATTGTAGCAATAGTAGGTAGACCAAATGTAGGGAAATCAACTTTATTTAATCGACTTGTTGAGAAAAGACAAGCAATAATTCATGATGAAAGTGGTGTTACGAGAGATAGGCATTATGGAATTAGTGATTGGAATGGAGTAGATTTTACTGTTATAGATACGGGAGGATATGTAGAAAAAACTGAAAATATTTTTGAAAAAGAAATAAAAAATCAAATTATTCTTGCATTAAATGAAGCATCTCTTATATTATTTATGGTTGATTGTAAAGATGGATTAACTAATAATGATAAAGATTTTTCTAAAATAATTAGAGAAATAAATAAAAAAACAATTCTTGTAGCTAATAAGGCGGATAATTACAAAACTGAACTTAATTCCAATGAGTTCTATGAATTAGGATTAAAAAATACTCCAATGGTACCTATTTCATCTCAAAGTGGTTCTGGGACTGGAGATTTA
>JAPYTU010000086.1 GCA_029940715.1 Cytophagales bacterium | reverse complement strand
CTTGATCGGACCTTATATTTCCATCGGCATCACGAACAATTACCTGGTAGTTAAATCCAGCGGGAGCCTGTGCAAAAGATATATTGATTATAATAAATAGAGTAGTTATAAAAGTTAATAAAAGTTTCATACGATTAAATTTAAATTATTGATAGGTTTAATAATTTAAATAAAATCTTAAAGAAAACGCAACTTCTTAACTTTTAACTGGTTAAGAGTTATTAAGATTTCGATATAACTTTGAGTTAGCACTTAGTAATTGTAGAGTAAAATGATGAAAATTAATCTGATCTTTTAAAAAAAAAAAATAATATTAATTTCATTAATTTTGAGCTTTAATTATTTACGTTGATGAAAACTAAGCTTAAAGAAAAAATTAATATAGTAACACTTGGTTGTTCTAAGAATCTTGTGGATTCTGAGGTTCTGTTTACACAATTAAAGGGCAATAATAAAGAAGTGTATCACCAGAGTAATGATATTAATCCTGACGTAGTAATAATAAATACTTGTGGGTTTATTGATAATGCAAAGCAAGAGTCTATAGACACTATTTTAAGATATGCTAAAGAAAAAGAAGAAGGAAATATAAAAAGGCTGTACGTTACTGGATGCCTCTCTGAAAGGTATAAAAATGATTTAGAGAGAGAAATTAAAGAAGTTGATGGTTTTTTTGGAACAAGAGAACTACCTGAACTTCTAAAAACATTTGAGGCTAAATATAGAGATGATCTTATTGGAGAGAGAATAATAACTACGGAATCCCACTATGCTTATATGAAAATATCTGAGGGTTGTGATAGACCTTGTTCTTTTTGTGCTATTCCACTTATGCGAGGAAAGCACATCTCAAAACCAATCGAAGAAATAATTTTGGAAGCAAAAAATTTGGTAAAAAATGGTGTTAAAGAAATAATGCTTATAGCACAAGATTCTACGTATTATGGTATTGATATATATGGTAAGAGGGTATTGCCTGATTTATTAAGAAAGCTTTCAGATGTTGAGGGGTTAGAATGGATAAGAATACATTATGCTTATCCGACGGGATTTCCAATGGAGATTATTGAAGTAATGAAAGAGAGAGATAATATTTGTGATTACCTAGACATTCCCCTTCAGCATGGGTCCACAAAAATGCTAAAAATTATGAGGCGTGGTACTTCTAGAGAGAAAATTGATAGGCTGATAGAAAATATTAGAGAAATTAACCCTCCTATTTCTATACGAACGACACTTATTGCAGGACATCCAGGAGAGACAGAAGAAGATTTTAATGAAATGTATGAATTTGTGAAAAAAAATAAATTTAATAGGCTTGGTATATTTACATATTCCCATGAGAAAGGAACACATTCCCATTCTTTAGTTGATGATGTTCCAGAAACTCTAAAGAGAAAAAGATCAAACCTTATTATGGGTTTACAACAAAAAATTTCTCTTACTAACAACAAAAAATATATTGGAAAAAAGCTTAAAGTATTGATAGATAGGCGGGATTCAAAAAATTATTATGGTAGGACTGAGTTTGATTCTCCTGAGGTTGATAATGAAGTAATTATTCCTGCTATGAATTCTCATTTGAGAATTGGAGATTTTTCAGATATTCTTATAACCGAAGCAAAAGAATATGATTTAATAGGAAAAATATAATTATGGAATTATATAATATTGATTTTTTAGCGACAAATTTATTTTCAAAAAAATTTAACGATTATGTCTCAGATAGTCATTCACTATCTACTGAAAAAATTCACTCTTTAAGTGAAAAGAAAAAAGTATCATCTGATGACAGAGAACTTTTGTCTGGAGTTCTTATGGATCAATACAAAGGGATCTCTGAAATAAAAAAAGTTAGTGATAACATTAAGTCAATTAAAGATTCAAATACATATACTGTAACTACAGGTCATCAGCTTAATATTTTTACTGGCCCATTATATGTTATCTATAAGATTGTATCAACAATAAAGCTAACTCAAGAATTAAATAATACATACCCAGATAAACATTATGTTCCTGTGTACTGGATGGCATCTGAGGATCATGATTTTAAGGAGATACAGTCTTTTCAAGCGTTTGGAAAGAACTATACATGGGATATTAATCCGACTGGAGCAGTTGGAAAAATAGATCCCAAATCCATTAAGAGTATACTCGATGAATTACCAGAAAAAATTTCACTTTTTGAGGACGCATATCTTAAGAGTAAGAGTCTTTCTGAGGCAGTAAGAAAATACATGCATTCCTTATTTGGTTCTTATGGACTTGTGGTTATTGATGCAAACTCTAAGAGGTTGAAGAAATGTTTTGCACCTATAATTAAAGATGATATTATAAATAATTCAATCAAAAATATTGCAAAAGATAAAGAAGAGAAATCTCAGGTACACGTAAGGGAAATCAATTTCTTTTATATGGGAGAGGGAATGAGAGAGAGAATAGTTTTTAGTAATAACTGTTATAATATTAACAATACAGATATTGTTTTTTCTGAAGAAGAGATCCTAAAAGAGATAGAAAAAAATCCCGAAAAATTTAGTCCTAATGTTATTACAAGATGTCTCTACCAGGAACATATTCTTCCAAACGTATGTTATATTGGAGGTCCTGCAGAGGTTACTTATTGGTTAGAATTTAAAAATTTTTTTGATAAGTATAAAATTAATTATCCTGTTGTTATGCCTAGAGATTTTGTCTTGTTGATAGCAAAAAGAAGTCAGAAAACAGTAACAAAATATGGGATTGAACTTTCTCAATTATTTGAAGGAAAAAAGAATGTGATAGAAACTATACTTAACATTTATTCTGATAATAAAAATAATTTTGATGATGAAATTAAAACGATTAAAGAGGCGTATGAATCGTTAGTAGATAAATATTCATCTATTGATAAATCTATGTCTGGAAATGTACAATCTAAGAGTAAACAGACTATAAAGTCAATTATTGAGTTAGAAAAAAAGTACAAAAAAGCCCAAAAATCTTCAAATGCTAAATTGATTCAAGACATAGACAATTTATATGGATTATTATTTGGAAATAATTCATCTCAAGAGAGGTATGATAATTTTTTAAATTATTATGCATCGGATGAAACTTTTATTGCTAATCTCGTAGAGATATTAAATCCGTTAGTACTTAATTATAAAATAATAAAATTATAGAATGAATGTTGACGTTTGCATTATAGGAGCTGGCCCAATTGGTATATGTTGTGGAATAGAAGCAAAAAAAGCTAATCTATCTTATCTTATTATTGATAAAGGTTGTTTGGTGAACTCTTTATATAACTACCCAAAAAACATGACTTTTTTTTCTACTTCAGATAAATTAGAAATTGGTGATGTTCCATTTATCTCTCATAATACCAAACCAACAAAGTCGGAAGCTCTAGAATATTATAGGAGAGTGGTTTCTTCTTGGAAGTTAAATGTAAATCTTTATGAGGAAGTGATGGATATAGAAAAGAAAGATCTTTTTTATATAAAAACTACTAAGGGAGAGTATACTGCTAAAAAGGTAATTTTATCTACGGGATTTTATGATTTGCCGTATAAACTTAATGTTCCGGGAGAAAATTTGGATAAAGTAAAACACTATTATGATGAACCACATCCTTATTTTGGAATGAAAATAGCTGTTGTTGGAGCAGCAAATTCTGCTGTTGATGTTGCGCTTGAAACGTATAGGAAGGGAGCAAAAGAAGTTACTATGATAGTAAGGGAGCCTAATCTTAGTGAGACTGTGAAGTACTGGGTAAAGCCTGATGTTGAAAATAGAATTGAGGAAGGTAATATAAAAGCTTATTTTAATTCTAATATCACAAAAATTGAAGAAACAAAAATTTATGTAAATACACCTGATGGAGAATTAGAAATTAAAAACGATTTTGTGTTGGCCATGACAGGGTATCAGCCAAATTTTTTATTTCTCACAAAACTTGGCATTAAACTTGGCGATGATGAGTACTCAACGCCTTTGCATGATCCAAAAACAATGCAGACGAACATTGAAGGTGTTTACCTTGCAGGAGTAATATGTGGTGGCTTAAAGACAAATAAGTGGTTTATTGAAAATTCTAGAGATCATGCTATCCAGGTAATTGATCACATAAAATCTAATTGACAGATTTGAGAGAGTTTATATTATTTTTTTTATTTTGACGCTCTAACAATTTCTTTTTTTCCAGGAGGACCTTCTAGTACTTCAACATCAAACCCAACTTCTTTAAGAGTTCTCTTAAACTGACCACTAGCACAGTAAGTCACAAGAATGGATTTACTTTTCATTAACTTATAGAGTTTCTTTAGATTTTCTATCTTCCAAATTTCTGGCTGCTTACTTGGGGCAAAAGCATCAAAGAAAATTATATCGTATTTTTCCTTACTGGAGAAATTTTCAATTTTTTTCATTGTTTTTTTTAATATAAAATTTTCTAATAATTCAATGTTATTTTCAAAGGAACTGCTATGTATTTTGTTAAAAATTGGAATCAATTTCTTTTCAATAAAAGAAAGATAATTTAATTGTTTTATAATGTTTTGTGCTAAGGGAAAAGGCTCTAAACTAGTAAAATGAATAAGCGTATTTTTTAGTTGCATTATTTTTTGAACTGATAGAATAACATTAAGTCCTGTCCCTAATCCAATCTCTAATATTTTTATTTTATTGCCATTATTTTTAATATAAAAATATTTGAGTCCTGCATTTATATAAACATGAATAGATTCTGTTATTGCTCCATTAATTGAATGATAAGTCTCCTTTAATTTAGAATTGTAAATCGTTGTAGAGCTATCATTGGTAGGTATTACTTTTAAATGTGCAGGCATTAATTCTGATCAGAATGCAATAAAACTACACAGGTCGCAGCGATTCCTTCTTCTCTACCTATAAATCCTAATCCCTCAGTAGTGGTGGCTTTAATAGATAGTAAATTTTTTTCTATTTCCATTACCCTTGAGAGTACGTTTTGCATTTCATTAATATGTGGACTTAACTTGGGATATTCTGCCATAATTGTCACATCTATGTTATTAACCTCATAATTTTTTTCCTTCATCATGTCAATAACTTTTTTGAGTAATTTTTTGCTGTCAATCCCTTCGTATTTTTTGTCTGTGTCAGAAAAATGAAATCCAATATCTCTTAAATTTAAGGCGCCTAATAACGCATCACATATCACATGAACGACAACGTCAGCATCAGAATGACCTACCGCTCCTTTAGTATGTTCTAGCTTGATTCCACCAATCCAACAGTCTGCTCCTTCTTCCAATCGATGAACGTCATAACCATGTCCAATTCTATAATTACTTTTAGGCATATATTTTTTTAACAAATTTAATCTTCTTAAATTTAGTTTAAATAAAATATAATAAAAATGAAAAAATATCTACTACATTTTTCTGATACAAATTGTTGCAATGCTATTGGATTATTGGTTCTAAGGATTGGTGTTAGTGCTTCACTTATGACCCATGGGTATGGAAAGCTGATGAATTATGAATCTTTATCCACAAAATTTATGGGCCATATGTTTCTAAGCAGTGAGTTCACTTTATCTCTAGTAATTTTTGCGGAATTATTTTGTGCATTTTTCGTTTTGATCGGTTTTGGTACCAGAATTTTTTCTATACCTGTAATGTATAATTTTATTATTGCAATTACTGTAGCTCATGCTGCTGATCCATTTGGAAAAATGGAAAAAGCAGTATTGTTTTTAATTGTATTTA
>JAPYTU010000009.1:30740-33110 GCA_029940715.1 Cytophagales bacterium | reverse complement strand
ATGTTTCGCCAACATTTAAATTTTCAGGTGTAATGGATATACTTATTTGTTGACAAAACAAATAAGTAGACCAAAATAAAATTAAAATTATTGTAGAAAATGTTTTTTTAATCATACTCAAAATTAATTAATTGATTACTTCTATTAATAATTTAAATTTTAAAAAAAAGTTAAAAAATATTATGATGCAGTTTTAATATTTCTTTTAATACCCTCATATTTTGCTCTTTTTACTGCCGAATTTTAAAAATATGGTTGAAATTTTCTAACGTAATCTCTTTCCAATCATTTTTTTTCATTTAAAAATTGAATTCTGATATCCCTTTTTTGGTTCTATTCCTAGATGATCATAACTTAACTTTGTCACAACCCTTCCTTTTTGAGTTCTTTTTAGATAACCTTCTTGAATTAGATATGGTTCATAGACCTCTTCTATTGTATTAGATTCTTCACCGCAAACAGTAGCTATTGTTGATAAACCAACAGGACCACCATTGAATTTTTTTATTATAGAAAATAATATTTTGTTATCCATTTCATCAAGACCTTTTTTATCAATTTTTAGTGCGTTTAATCCTCTTTTTGCAATTTTATGAGAAATTTTTCCATCTCCTTCAACTTCTGCAAAATCTCTTATTCTTCTTAAAAGATTGTTAAGAATTCTTGGTGTTCCTCTACTTCTTAGTGCAATTTCTTTTGAAGCTTTTTCTTCAATAGGGATATTTAAAATTTTTGAAGATCTATTTATAATTTTTTGAAGAATTATTTTATTATAGTATTCTAATCTAAAGTTTATTGCAAATCTTGATCTTAGAGGAGATGATAGTAAGCCTGAACGGGTTGTAGCTCCAATTAATGTAAAAGCATTTAATTTTATTTGAACTGATCTTGCACTTGGTCCAGAATCTATCATGAGATCTATTTTATAATCTTCCATAGCAGAATATAAATATTCTTCTATAATATTATTTAGTCTATGAATTTCATCAATAAATAAAACATCACCTTCTTCTAAATTTGTAAGTAGACCCGCAAGATCACCAGCTTTTTCAAGCACAGGTCCTGATGTTATTTTTAGATTAGAGCCAAGTTCATTTGCTATTATATGAGAAAGTGTTGTTTTACCAAGTCCTGGGGGTCCATGAAGAATTACATGATCTAAAGGTTCATTTCTATTTTTTGCTGCTTTTACAAAAATTTTTATATTATTAAGTATTTGCTCTTGGCCATAAAAATCCTTAAAAGACTTTGGTCTTAATATATTTTCAAATTCTTTATCTTTACTACTTGAATTATCTTCAGAATTTAAATAATCTTCTCTCATTCTATTAATGCTAATTTAAATATTTTTTATGCGTCGTTTAGTATTGTTTTTGTTTTTTGTTTTATTATCAGTCTTTTTATTTTTTAATAAAGATAATATTGATAGAGATGAAATTTATATAACGGGAACTACAATGGGACCTATTGTCTATAACATAAAATATGTTTCTAAGGACATTAGAATTAATAAAAGTGATATAGATTCATTGCTAATTTTATTCAATAATATTTTTTCAACATATCAACCAAATTCTTATATAAGTACATTAAATAAATCAAAATCTATGGAAACAGTAAATCCTTTATTTTATGATTTATTAAAAGAGAGCAAAAAAATATATAAAGTAACTGAGGGTGCTTTTGATCCAACTATTGGACCATTGGTGAATGCGTGGGGTTTTGGCTCTTTAAAGAAGAAAAACATTCCTTCTAAGGAAGAAATAGATAGTATTATTAAGTTAGTAGGTTTCGATAAATTATATTTTGATGAAACGATAATTGAAAAAAATCATAAAGATTCTTATATCGATTTTAGTTCTATTGCAAAAGGATATGCTGTTGATTTTATAGCAAAATACTTTAATGATAATAATGTGAAAAATTATTTTATTGATATTGGAGGAGAAGTAAAATGTAATGGAATCAATTCTAGTGGTAAAATTTGGAATATAGGAATTGAAAATCCATTTCTAGAAAACAGTTCAAGAAAATTAATAGCCTCTATACCTTTGAAGAATCTTTCCTTGGCTACTTCGGGTAATTATAGAAATTATTATGTAAATAACGATTCAATAATAGTTCATATTATAAATCCAAAAACAGGTTATCCAAGTGAATCTAATATGCTTAGTGCGTCTGTTTTTTCTAAAGATTGTTTTACTTCAGATGCTTATGCAACAGCATTTATGGTTCTGGATTTTAATAAAGCAAAAGAAATTTCAAAAAAAATTGACGAAATAGACGTATTCTTGGTTTATAAAGATTCTTTAGGAAATATTAATACATATGTGTCACCAAATTTGTCTGACTTAATAGATATTAGAAAAT
>JAPYTU010000009.1:10492-30640 GCA_029940715.1 Cytophagales bacterium | reverse complement strand
AGATGTATTATAAATTGTTTCTCCATTTTTTGTTAGCCAATTTCCTATTTCTTTTAAAGATGAAATGTGATTGGATTGAATTTTTCCATTAGGCATAGGACCAACATTAAGTAATAAATTAGTTCCATGCCCTGAAGCTTTAACTAAATATTGTATGAGTTCTTTTTTAGATTTGTGGCTATTATCTTGTAAGTTGAATCCCCATGAATTGTTTATTGTTTCACATATTTCCAAAGGTAATTGACTAATATCTTCTTCAGAACTTCCAAATCCTGTAGTATTATTTCCAGGAAGATCTTTTTCAAACATTTGAAAATCTTCGCCATCTAAAATTCCAATATGGTGATTATTACCTATTAAGCACTTAGGTTGTATATCATGGATTAATTTATAGATTTCATCATAGTGCCAATTAATTTTTAATTTTCCAAAAGTTTTTCCATCCCATTCTTTTTGATCCCAGTGACCATCAAACCATATTCCAGCAATTTCTCCATAATTAGTAAGTAATTCAGTAAGTTGAATTTTCATAAAATTAATATAATTAGCCCAATCCCCTTCTTCTCTCCCTTTAATCCCATTTCCTGTTCTTCCTCGTGGGAAGTAATCATCATTGTGCCAATCTAAAAGAGAATAATAGAAAAATAATTTTATTCCTTCTTTATGACATTCTTCAGCGAGCATTTTTAAAATATCTTTTTTGAAAGGTGTTGCGTTTACTATATTGTAATCACTGGCTTTAGTTTTAAACATGGAAAATCCATCATGATGTCTGCTTGTTATAGTAATGTATTTCATTCCAGACTCTTTTGCCATTTTGACCCATTCTTTGGGGTTAAAATTTATAGGATTAAAAAATGCCGGTAGTTTTTCATAATCTTTAATTGATATATTTTGATTTTGCATTACCCATTCTCCATCACCCAAAACACTGTATACTCCCCAGTGAATAAATAGACCAAATTTGGCATTTTTAAACCATTCTCTTGCTTCTAAATTTTCTTTTGTAGGGTTATATTTTTGGGAAAATAAATTAAATGATAATAACAGACAGATGAATAAAATTTTCATTTTCATAACTTTTTATTTAAGTTGATAAAGCATTTTTTGCATAGTTGAGACATTTTTTTACTTCTTTAACAGCATTAGAATTTTTTGGAATTGTATACTCTAATTCTATGGAGGCAGGTATTTTATATTGTTTTTCTTTTAAAAGTTTTAATATTTTTGCAATTGGAGTTTCTCCTTCTCCCCAAGGATGATCGGTTTTGCCTTTTTTGTTTGATGATCTATCTTTTATATGCATACTCATAATTTTTTTGTTGTTTTTTATAATAAAATTTAGAAGTGCTTGTTGTGTGTTCTTTCCTCCAGCAGCAATGTAATGTCCACAATCTAAATTTATTGCATTATATGGAGACTGATTCATAGCTATATCCCATGCGTAATCTGATGCTTGTTTGTGTGCATGGTATGCGACAAACATTTTATTTTTTTCCGCAAGTTTTCCTAATCTTAATGAATGAGCACTATCTTTTGGAATTTCTACGGTAACATGAGTTGCTCCAAGACTTTTTCCTGCTTTTAATGCATATTCTATTTCAGCATCTGTATTATCTTTACGCAGAGCATTAGGCTTAAAAGCATAAATTTTTATACCGTTATTATTAAATAATTTTTTTATTTCTTTAAATTTTTTCATTGAAATATTTGTTCTCCATGTGATAACATTTTTTCTGTATCCTTTCATTTCTTTAGAATTACTATTCCATGGAATGGATTTGTCTCTTTTAGGTTTGCCGAGATGTTCTTCAATAGATTCTCCCATAAGTTCTATTGCATTTATATTACAATCCTTACAATATTGTATTAAACTATTTACATCCTGTGGCATGCTTCTAAAGGAATAGGTTATTACACCTATTTGGACACCAAAAAATTTTGAATTAAGAACATTATTTTTAAGTAATTCAATTGTTTTTGAAATTAATGAATTAGAGTATAGAATTGCGGTAGATAATATTCCTCCTTTGTATAAAAATTTTCTTCTAGTAGATGATTTTGGGTTGTTCATTTGTTAAACTTAATAATTATTTTGGATTTGTTTTTTTAAAATGTGACTTATTCATTGTGATTTTTTGTATTAATTTCTAATTCACAAGTTTCATCATTTAGTTCAAGCTCAATAGTGTAATGTTTAAAATGATATTTTTT
This sequence comes from Cytophagales bacterium, assembly GCA_029940715.1. GTDB lineage: Bacteria > Bacteroidota > Bacteroidia > Cytophagales > MED-G16 > JAPYTU01. Next base: position 28,426 of record JAPYTU010000009.1, on the reverse strand, counting down.
TAGTATATCCTTTGTCTTTTTCTTGACGCTTTTATATTCTGAAAAAGTTGATACATTATCTAATTTAATATGAGTTGTAAAAACATGGTGTTCTCCTTCTAGCGACCAAACGTGTGTGTGATGCATTGATCTAACAAATTTGAGATTTAATATTTTTGATTTAATTTGGTTAACATCTATATCTTTAGGTACACCCTGTAAAAATATAAATAGCGTTTCTTTAAGTCTTTTTATTACATTCCAAAGAATGTAAATGGTAATAAGTAGTGAAAGTGCTGGATCTAGATAATGAATATCCTTAAAATTTAACATAATTGCTACAATTAAAACAGCCACCCATCCTAACACATCTTCTAATAAATGCCATGAGGCTACTTTTTCATTCATGGATTTACCACCACTTAATTTCCATGACGCATAACCATTAACAAAAACACCAATAATTGCAAAAATCATCATTCCTTGTGCGTCAGTGTGTTCAGGATTTAGTATTCTTCCTATAGCTTCATTGATAACATAAATTGATCCTCCTATTAAGATAACACTACTTATTAATGCTCCTAGGAGTGAAAATCTATTGTAACCAAAAGAAAATTTTTTATCAGCTTTTTTCTTTGATTTTACATCTAAGTACCAAGCAGTTCCCAGTGAAATAGTATCTCCCAAATCATGAATTGCATCTGAAATTATAGCAATACTGTTAACATAAATACCTCCAATTATTTCTAGTATTGTGAAGCATAAATTTAAATAAAATGCAATTTTAATATTTTTTGTGGAAGTATGATTGTGTGAATGATTGTGCCCCATATTTAAATATATGTAATTGATTAATAATTTTATAATAAATATTTTATTTAGTTTGTTTAATGAGAAAACTAATTATAACTCCTAAAAAATTACACACAGAAAATGATAATATAAATGGTCCTACTGTAATTAAAGTTCCAAAATGGATTAATGATCCTCTGGGTAGGTATTATATGTATTTTGCTCATCATAGAGGCTCACATATTAAGCTTGCATATTCAAATAATCTTTTAGGCACTTGGAATATTTATCAAAAGGGAGTTTTAAATATAAATCAAATTAATGGAATTGATCACATTGCAAGCCCAGAAATATATTTTAAGAATAATAAAATAGTTATGATTTATCATTCAGTATATGATAAAGAATCTCAATTATCTTCTAGTGCAATTTCTGATGATGGTATAAATTTTATACCTGATCAAGAAAAATTTGCTTTATTTTATTTCAGAAGATTTGTGTATAAAGGAAAAGTTTTTGGAGTAGCAAAAAACAATAGTAAATATGGTTGTATTTATAAACTAATTCATGGTAAATATCAAATCTTAAATCCTAGATTTATTTTTAACCTAAGACATTGTTCGATACTTGTTCGAAAGAATTTTGTTTATTGCTATTATACGAAAATAGGAGATTGTCCTGAACGAGTAATGAAGTGCAAAATAAATTTGTCTACACTGAAACCTTATTGTATTTCTGAAGTTTTTAGGCCATTGTATAGTTGGGAAGGTTTTGAGGAGCCAATTAAAAAATCAAAATTTGGTATGGTAGAAAAAAAAGTTCATCAGATTAGAGATCCATATGTATATCGAGAAAGTAATATAAATTATATTTTTTATACTGTTCAGGGTGAAAATGGGATATCTGTATTTATAGAAAAATAAATAATTTATTCTATAGGATACATATTAAAGTTTTGATTATCAAAATAATTAATTCTATTAGGCATTGTGTTTTCTATGGTCTGTTTAAGAGATGGAGATATTCTATCTGCTCTATATCTTATAGCTAAATAGGGTAGATAACTTTCAGAGACATCTTCTCTTATAGGATTATCTCTTGCATAATCTGATATAAAATTACAATCAATGGATTGAGCATTAAGCCAATTTTCTGTCTCAGCATGGTAGGAGTCAAGAGAAGTATGAGAGGCCTCGTGAACTAAAGTTTCTTCAAGAATACCTTGGCTTTCATAATTTTCTTCTGACCAGTCTGTATGAATTAAAAGGTTGTTATTACCACCTCCGAATGGTTCATTTCCTCTATGTATCCATACTGTCTCAACATCTTTTCTTAACTGTGTTGTTAATCTTCCAATTACTTCTGCAAATTTTAAAGCCTGAACTTCAGCGACTTCAGGACTTTCAAATTCAGGATTTACTTGTATTTCAATATATAATCCATCATCATATTGTGAAGTAAAAAGGTAAGGATTTAATGTAACCCAATCATTAACTCTTCTATCAAACATGGTTCTTGATCCTTGTCCATTATAAATTAAACTTATAAAGGTTGTTGGGTCTTCTGGTGTTATAATATCAGGATCAATGAATATTGTTCCTCCAAAAGGTGGAGTTCCTAGAGTAGTACATTCTTCAGGTATATTTTTTTCTATTGAATTACATGTACTAATACATAATATTAAAAAACTAAATAAGAAAATGTTTTTCATAATACAATATAGGGGTTTTGTTTTATCTCAATGTTTGTTATAAATAAAAAAACCACCTTACCATAGGTGGTTCTTAACTGCTTCTATTATTTGCATAATAGAATTAGGTGAACTCAAATTTACAAAATCATTTAAAATAATCAAAGATTAACTTCCACATATTTCGCAGTCATCTTTATTATCGGTAGAGCATTGTATTGCCACTTGCTCCTTTTCTTTTTCTTTAATGCTTTTCTTTTCATCTTTTACTATTGTAAATTTAATAGCATCAACGGCTGCTTTTGTTCTTAAGTAATAAAGACCCGTTTTTAGTCCTTTTTTCCAGGCGTGAAAATGCATTGATGTTAATTTACCAAAAGTGGCATCTTGCATATGAATATTCATACTTTGACTTTGACATATATATGCGCCTCTGTCTGCAGCCATATCAATTACACTTTTTTGAGAAATCTCCCAAACTGTTCTGTAAAGAAGCTTAATATTGTCGGGAATTTCTTTAATTTCTTGAATTGATCCATTAGCTTCCATTAGTCTGTCTTTCATAGAATCGTCCCAAAGATTAAGCTTTATTAAGTCTTTAAGAAGGTGTTTATTTACTACAATAAATTCTCCAGACAATACTCTTCTTGTATAAATATTAGAAGTATAGGGTTCAAAGCATTCATTATTTCCAAGAATTTGTGATGTGGAAGCTGTGGGCATAGGAGCTAGTAGTAGAGAATTTCTAACACCGTTCTTTTTTACTTTTTGTTTCAGTTTTGTCCAGTCCCATCTATTTGAATCTGGAGTTATTCCCCACATATCAAATTGAAAAATACCTTTTGATACTGGTGAACCTTTATAGGATTCATATGCTCCATCTTTTTTAGCTATTTCCATTGATGCTTCCATAGCTCCAAAATAAATAGTTTCAAAAATTTCAGCATTTAATTTTTTAGCTTCTTCAGAATCAAAAACATATCTCATAAGAATAAAAGCGTCAGCAAGTCCTTGAACTCCAATTCCAATAGGTCTATGTCTCATATTAGAATTTCTCGCTTCTTCGACTGGATAATAGTTAACATCAATAACTTTATTTAAGTTTTTAGTAATGACTTTAGTAATCTCATATAATTTTTTGTGGTCATAAGTCATATCATCCTTAACAAATTTATTTAAAGCTATAGAAGCTAAATTGCAAACTGCAATTTCATCCGGAGACGTATATTCCATTATTTCAGTACATAGATTGGAAGATTTAATTGTTCCTAAATTTTTTTGATTAGATTTTTTATTTGCTGCGTCTTTGTATAATATATAAGGGTTGCCTGTTTCGATTTGTGATTCTAGTATTTCAAACCATAAGTCTTGAGCTTTTACTGATTTTCTTGCTTTTCCTTCTTTTTCATATTTAGTATAAAGTTTTTCAAAATCATCACCATATGTTTCGTGTAAATCTTTTGCTTCATCTGGAGAAAATAATGACCAATCTTCGTTTGCTTCTACTCTTTTCATAAAGAGATCTGGTATCCACATTGCATAGAAAAGATCTCTTGCTCTTAACTCTTCTTTTCCATGATTTTTTTTGAGTTGTAGAAATTCAAAAATATCTGCATGCCATGGTTCTAGATATATAGCAAAACTTCCTTTTCTTTTTCCACCACCTTGGTCAACGTACCGTGCTGTCATATCAAAATTTCTAAGCATAGGAATAATACCATTAGAAATTCCATTTGTTCCATTTATATATGATCCTGTAGCTCTAACATTATGGATACTTAGTCCTATTCCACCAGCTGACTGAGATATTGTTGCACACTGTTTTAATGTATCATATATTCCATCTATGCTATCATCTTTCATTGTAAGTAAAAAACATGATGATAGTTGTGGTTTTGGAGTACCTGCATTGAAAAGTGTTGGCGTAGCATGAGTAAACCATTTTTCAGAAAGTAAATTATATGTTTCAATAGCTGCATCAATATTTTCTTTATGAATACCAACAGCAACTCGCATGAGCATGTGTTGAGGCCTTTCAACAACTATACCATTAAGTTTTAAGAGGTAAGATTTTTCAAGAGTTTTAAATCCAAAATAGTCATAACTAAAATCTCTATCGTAAATAATAGAGGAATCTAGAATTGCGGCATTCTTATTTATGATTCCATATACTTCTTTAGATAAAAGTGAAGCATTTTTTCCTGTTTTTGGATTGATGTATGTGTATAATCTTTTCATAGTATTTGAAAAAGATTTGCTTGTTGTTTTGTGAAGATTAGATATGGATATTCTTGCTGCTAAAACCGCATAGTCTGGATGTTTGGTAGTAAGAGTTGCTGCTGTTTCAGCTGCTAATTCATCGAGTTCTTGGGTGGAAACCCCATCATAAATACCGTCAATAACTTTTTTAGCAATTTCAATTGTTTTTACGTATTTAGTATTTAGACCATAGCTTAATTTTTCAATTCTTGAAGTTATTTTATCAAATTTTACTGATTCTTTTCTTTGGTCTCTTTTTATTACTAGCATCTATATATATTAAAAGTCTTCTTTTAATGAAAATTTTGGACTATCAGCAGCATCATCTTTTTTAAGGACGCCTGCTTTTTGATATTCAGCAACTCTTTTTTCAAAGAAATTAGTTTTTCCTTGTAAGGATATCATTTCCATAAAATCAAAAGGATTTGATGAATTGTATACTCTAGAACAACCGAGTTCAATAAGTAGTCTATCTGCAACAAACTCAATATATTGACACATTAAATCAGCATTCATACCTATTAGTTTAACTGGTATTGCATTGGTAACAAATTCTTTTTCCATATCAACAGCATCAACAATGATTTTTGTAACTTTTTCTTTTGGTAAGGTATTTATGACATGTTTTGTGTATAAGTGACATGCAAAATCACAGTGAAGACCTTCATCTCTAGATATAAGTTCATTTGAAAAAGTAAGTCCAGGCATTAGACCTCTTTTTTTAAGCCAAAATATTGAACAAAAACTTCCAGAAAAAAATATTCCTTCTACAGCAGCAAATGCAATCAATCTTTCAGCAAAAGTTCCATTGTCAATCCATTTCAATGCCCAGTCTGCTTTTTTCTTAACACAGTCTAAAGTTTCTATTGCATGAAGCAAACTATCTTTCTCTTTAGGGTCTTCAACATAAGTATCAATTAATAATGAATAAGTTTCTGAATGAATATTTTCAATTGCAATTTGAAATCCATAGAAAAATTTTGCTTCAGTGTATTGTACATCTGACACAAAATGTTCAGCTAAATTTTCATTAACTATACCGTCACTAGCTGCAAAGAAAGCTAGTACATGTTTGATAAAATGTTTTTCACCATCATTTAAATTTCCCCAATCTTTTAAGTCTGTACTAAGATCAATTTCTTCAGCAGTCCAAAAGCTTGCTTCTGCTTTTTTATAAAATTTCCAAATGTCATCATGTTCAATAGGGAATAGCACAAACCTATCAGGATTTTCTTCTAAAATAGGTTCTGGTAATTGGGCCTTTTGTTGCATTAAATATTTTTTTAACTATTTAAAAAATTAGATAAAAAAATTCTTGTCATTATATTGATAAAAATAATACAATGACTAAAATTTATTAGCCAATATAAGTGGTTTATAATATGTTCTTGTTTGGAAGCTATTAATTAAAATATCACTAAATATTCAATCTTAATTTAGGCTATACAAATATTATAAAAACTGTTTATAATATCAAAGTAATCTGTAAACCTTTTTTGTTTTTTTTTAAAAAAAATCTATTTTATTTTTTTTGATTTGATAAATGGATATAAAATCATAAATTTGCAGACCTTTTTAAAAATAAATAAAAGAACAATGTATGCGATTGTAGATATTTCAGGGAAACAATTTAAAGTAGAAAAAAATAAATTTATTTATACAGATAAAATAGATTCTAAAGAAGGAAAAAAAGTAGAATTTAATAACGTTCTTTTTATTAGCGAAAAAGGAAAAGTTACAATTGGTAAACCTACAATAAAAGGATCAAAAGTAACGGGAGAAGTTTTATCTCAATTAAAAGATGATAAGGTTATTGTCTTTAAGAAAAAAAGAAGAAAAGGATATAAAGTTAAAAATGGTCATAGACAATCGATGACTAAAATTTTAATTAAGGATATAAAATAAACTATTATGGCACATAAAAAAGGAGCAGGTAGTTCTAGGAATGGAAGAGAGTCACATAGTAAGAGACTAGGTATTAAAATATTTGGTGGTCAAAAAATTATTGCTGGAAATATTATTGTAAGGCAAAGAGGAACTAAACATCATGCGGGCCTTAATGTTGGAATGGGAAAAGATCATACACTATTTGCTTTAAAGGATGGTTTTGTAGAGTTTAAGAAGGGTAAAAAAGACAGATCTTTTGTATCGGTTATGGATAAAGTTTAATTTTTTCTATTTATCAACTTTTTACTGAATTCAATTAGTTCATTTTTTTGGGAGTTTTTAATATCAATTTTTTTTAAATAATCAAATGCTTTATTGAAATAATTATTAATTACTGTTTCAGTTATACTATCAATATTTTTGTCCTTCATCAGATTTGTTATGGCTTCTATTTTTTGGATCGGGTTGTTAGAATTATTAATCCAATTGTTAATTATTATTTTTTCTTTTTCATTAGTTGATTCTAATAATTTTATTAAAAGGTATGTTTTTTTATTTAGTAGAATATCTCCACCAATTTTTTTCCCAAATTTTCTATTTCCAAAGACATCTAAATAATCATCTTGTAATTGAAAACCAATACCCATGAATTCACCAAATTGGTATAAATTTTTTATATCAAGATCTTTCATTTTTGAAAGAATTCCTCCTAGTTCAAGGCTAAAACCAATTAAGGTTGCAGTTTTGAGACGTATCATATTGATATATTGTTTTTCTGTTATCAATTTTTCATTTTCATAATTCATGTCATATTGCTGGCCTTCACAAACTTTTATAGCAATCTCATTAAATCTGTTTAATACTTTTCGCATTATTCTTAATGGTAAATCAGAAAATATTTTATTTGCAATAACCATTAATAGATCACCAGAAAGAATTCCTATATTATCATTCCACTTGTTATGTATGGTTTGTTTCCCTCTTCGAAGTGTAGCATTATCTATGATATCATCATGAATTAAAGTGAAATTATGAAACAATTCAATGGCAATGACATATTGGACTATTTCTTGCCAGTTATTTTTTTTTAATTTATAAGATAGAATTGATAATATAGGTCTGATTTTTTTACTCTTCATTTTAAGAATATATTTTATGGGCTCATAAAGTTCTTTAGGGTTATTGCTTAGATTAAGTTTATTTAGTTCAGACTTTATTTTATTGAAATATTGTTTGTTATTTATATTCATAATAGCTCTAAGTCTATAGTTCTTCTATTAATGTCTGTATTAATAACCTTAACAATAATTTTTTGTCCAAGTTGATATATTTTATTTCTTCTTTTTCCAACTATTTGAATTTTATTGTCATCAAAATCATAGTAGTCATCTTTCATTGATGAAATTTTAATTAAACCTTCACATTTTGTTTTAATAATTTCAGCATAAATACCCCATTCTGTAACACCAGAGATAACAGCTTCAAATTCTTGGTTAATAAACGCTGTCATATATTCTGCTTGTTTAAATTTTATAGATTCTCTTTCTGCCTTTGTAGCATTAATTTCCATTTTAGAAGAATGTTTACACAGTATTTCATAATACGTTTTATCTTCTGGCTTACCTGCATTTAAATATTTATATAAAAGTCTATGGGCCATGACATCTGGAAATCTTCTAATAGGTGATGTAAAATGCGTGTAATTATTAAATGCTAAACCAAAGTGTTTTTCTTTACTAGTAGAATATTTTGCTTTTGACATTGATTTTATAGCAAATTTTTCAATTGAACTTTCTTCAGGTTTTCCTTTAATTTTTTCCATTAAATCATTTAAAGATTGAGAAAGGTGCTGTTCTTCAGTATTTATTTTGTATCCAAATTGATTAATGTAGTTTTTTAATTCTATTAATTTTTCTTCTTTTGGATCTTCATGAATCCTATATACAAATGTGTATTTTTGTTTATTGTTTTTTTCAAATTCATTAATCTTTTCAGCAACAATCTTATTGGCAAGTAGCATATATTCTTCAATCATTTTATGGGTATCTTTTCTGATTTTATTATATACTCCTATAGGTTTTTTATTGTCATCTAATTTAAATTTTACTTCTTTGGTTTTAAAATTAAATGCTCCTGATTTAAAACGTTTAGATCTAATTATTTTGGATATAGAATTTAATGTTTTTAAATCTTTTGAAAAAGAACTATTATCATTATCAATAGCATCTTGAGCATTATCATATGTAAATCTTTTATCTGAGTGTATAATTGTTTTACCAATCCATATGTTTTTTATTTCAGCTTTAATGTTTACATCAAATAATACAGAAAAAGTTAATCTATCAGTATTTGGTTTCAAAGAACATAAATCATTTGAAAGTTTTTCAGGAAGCATCGGTATTGTTCTATCAACTAAATAAACAGAAGTTGCTCTTTTCTCAGCTTCTTTATTAATTTCGGTTTTATTAGAAAAAAAATGTGAAACATCAGCAATGTGTATACCAACACTGAATGAATCATTATTATTTCTTCTTATAGAAAGAGCATCATCAAAATCTTTTGCATCATCAGGATCAATTGTAAATGTTTTTATATTTCTTAGGTCTTTGCGTTTTTTTATTTCTTCATTTGAAATTTTATCTAATAAATTATGAGTTTCTTTTACAACACTTTTAGGAAAGGATGTAGATAAATTAAAATCATGAATAATTGAATGCATTTCTGTATCATTTTCTCCTGATTTTCCAATAATTTTAATAACATCTGCTTCGGGTTTTCTTCTTGAATTCCAATTAGTTACTTTAACAAGAACTTTTATATTATTATCATATGTTTTTTTGTTATTTTTTTTAATAAAAAAATCAGTAAATATTTTTTTATTATCAGGAATAAAAAAAGCAAAATCATTATGATCTTCAATTTTTCCTATAAATTCATTTTTTGATCTTTCAATCACTTTTATAATTGCTCCTTCAAAGCTTTTATAATTATAATTGTTTAATAATTTAAAAAGTACCTTGTCACCATTTATGGCATTTTTCATGTCTCTGGATTTGATTTTTATATCATCAGTAATTTCATTTGAAGACACAAAACAATACCTTCTTTTAACATGATCAACTACACCTGTAAAGGTTTTTTCTTGTCTTAATTTTCTTTTTTTTTTTCTTCCCAAAATTTATTTTTTTATTAATTCAAATTCAAAAATTTTACATAAATTTTCTATTAATTTATTTTCTACAATTACCATTTGAATTACTTTATTTGTCTCTTTTTCAATTGAAGTTACTTCTTTATCATTTATTCCACAGGGAATAATATTATTGAAATAACTTAAATCTGTTGAAACATTTAAAGCGAGACCATGCATTGTTACCCATCTACTTGATTTTACACCCATTGCACATATTTTTTTTGGATTCTGACTATTTATATCCACCCAAACACCTGTAAGTTTTTTTATCCTTCCAGATTTGATATTGAATTCTTGTAAAGTCATAATTACAGCTTCTTCTAAAAATCTTAAATATTTATGTATGTCAGTAAAAAAATTTTCTAAATCTAAAATCGGATATATAACTAGTTGGCCTGGTCCATGATACGTAATATCTCCCCCTCGATTTATTTTATAATAATCTAATTTTTGAGATTTAATAATGCTATTCTTAATAAGAAGATTATTTTCATTTCCACTCTTTCCAAGAGTATAAACATGAGGGTGAGAACATGTTAAAATATAATTTTCAGTTTTATTACAGTTGTTATTTTTTCTATTTTCAATTTTAACATCTATAATTTTTTTAAATATATCTTCTTGTTTATCCCACGCTTTTTTATAATCAATATGACCTAGATTAGTGTATGTTACTTTTTTATTTATTAATGAATTCAATTTAATATTATGTATGATTATGCAATTTTATGGTATTGATTATTATTTATTGATTTTTTTTAAGAATAAATCTCGATCATAAACTAATTTTCCATTTAAATTCCATTCTCTAGAGATATATGTTTTGTTTTTATTGTATGGATCTACATTATATTTTATTTCTCTTTTCTTTTTTCCATTCTTTGAGTAGTATTCAATCCATACTCCTATTTTATTATTAAATTGATATTCTCCTTTAGCTGCTAAATTTCCGTTTATATGGAATGCATAGTATATTCCATTTTTTTCACCATATTTGATAGGAATAATTTCTTTAAGGTTTTCTTTTTTTGGGTCCCAAAAAAATCTAATAGATTCATTTAACCATCCCATGAAATATGTTTCTTTGTCTTGTAATATATCAGATCTGTTTAATCGAACCCATCTTCCGTGTTTAAGTCCATAATAGAAAAAACCTTCTTCTATAGTTTGATCATCTATTCTTTTGATATAAGGTCCATGAAGCATGTAACTTTCATCAATTTGTTTTTTTGATTTTACAATTTTCTTTTTCTTCTTATCATAGAGATATATTTCTTGGGCATACTGATCTTTTAGAATATATTTATTTATGTAGTTAAAATTTTCGTAAAGATTGTTTCTCCCACTGGCTGATTTAATAAATCCTTTTTTTGTTTTTTCACCGAAATAAATCTTTTTTTTTTTTCTCTTTTTCTTTATTTGAAGAAGAGTATCTTCTTCAAATTGAAATAATAAATCTTTAGAATTGATTGTATCTGTATTTAATTGAAATATACTTTGACTATAAGCATTTATATTCCAAAATAATAATATTATAATAAATATATATTGATTAATAATAGACATGCACTAATAACGAAAATACATATTAAAAATTATTTTCCTAGTATATTAATGCTTCTTCTCACAAAATTTGTTAAATCAGAACCTGATAACATATTTTGAGATAGTAAAGCAAGATCATAAATTTGGCTAGCTATTTTTTCTTTAGATTTCGCTGTTTTTGCATTAATAATTTTATTAATAATTTTATGATTTCCATTAATTGATACCGCTATCATTTCACCAGTAGCCCCCATCATCATTGGATTTGATCCACCAGTTTTAGCCATATCTTGCATTCTTCTAAAAAATTCTGGGAGAGTAATAATAATTGGGTTATCTAATGGATCAAGTGCATCAACACTTATGGTAGTGGTTTTATTATTAATTATTTTTTCAAATAATTTTTTTAAAGATTCTTTTTCTTTATCAGATATTACTGTCTCTTTTTTCTCATTTTTATCAATTAACTTATCTAGTATATCTGCATCTACTCTTTTGAGTTGTACTTTATCTAATTTTTGTTCTAAATGATTTATGTAGTGACTATCAATTACATTATCTAAAATGATGACATCATAATTTTTTTTCTTGGCATCATCAATAAAAGAATCTTGTTTTTTGACATCTGAACTGTATAGAATTACTTTATTTTTATCTTTATCTATCTGGGTTTTTGAAATATATTTTTTGTATTCTTCAATGGTTCTCATTTTTCCATCAACACTTTCAAATAATGCAAATGAGCTTACTTTATCATAAAATTTATCTTCAGATATCATTCCATATTTTACAAAAAGGCTAATATCTTTCCATTTTTTTTCATATTCTTTTCTATTTTCTTTGAATAGATCATTTAATTTGTCCGCTACTTTTTTGGTAATATATGTATTAATTTTTTTTACATTTCCATCAGATTGTAGATAACTTCTTGATACATTTAAAGGAATATCTGGTGAATCAATAACACCATGTAATAGCATTAAAAATTCAGGGACAACATCTTTAACTTCATCTGTAATAAATACTTGTTTTGAGTAAAGTTGAATTTTATTTTTTTGTACTTCAAAGTCATTTTTAATTTTTGGGAAAAATAAAATACCAGTTAAATTAAATGGATAATCTACATTAAGATGAATCCAAAATAGTGGTTCTTCTGAAAAGGGGTATAATTCTTTATAAAAATTTAAGTAATCTGGATCTTTTAAATCATTTGGATTTTTGTTCCATATTGGATCAGGATTATTAATAATGTTGTCAATTTTAACAGTTTTATGTTTTGGTTTTCCTTCTTTATCTTTTCCATCTTCTACAGAAGTATCTTTTTTTCCAAATTTTATTTTTATAGGCAAAAACTTGCAATACTTTGCTAGTATCTCATTTAATTTAGATTCATTCAAAAAATCTTTTGAATCATCATTGATGTAAAGAATTACATCGGTTCCTCTATCTTTCTTTTTAGATTCTTTTATTTCAAATTCAGTATTTCCATCACATATCCAGTTTGCAGATTTAGATCCTTTTTTAAAAGATTTTGAATTTATTTCAACTTTATTTGAAACCATAAAAGCAGAATAAAATCCTAGTCCAAAATGTCCAATAATTTGTTGTTCATCTCCTTTGTCTTTATATTTTTCAAGAAATTCTGTAGCTCCTGAAAAAGCAATTTGATTGATATATTTTTTTATTTCATTTGCGGACATACCTATACCTTTATCAGAAATGGTTATGGTTTTTTTCTTTTCATCAAGGATAACTTCAATAGTATCTTTACCTATTTCATCTTTCATTTCACCCATAAGAGATAGGCTTTTTAATTTTTGAGTAGCATCAACAGCATTTGAAATAAGTTCTCTAAGGAAAATATCTTGATCAGAATAGAGAAATTTTTTAATTATTGGAAAAATATTTTCAGTATTTATAGAGATATTACCTTTTTCTTTCATTTGTTCATTATTAATTTTTGTTCATTATTAATTTAATTAACGTATCCTATTTGATTCACTAACTAATAATTCGTCTTTTCTTATAAACCTATTAGATAGAAAATTTAAAAACATTGCCAAAAATATCAAATAAAAAGAAAATAGAAAACTTGTTTGATCATTGATTTCAATAAATTTAATATTATAGAAAACATCGTAAAGCACGCTAAATATTATTCCAGATAATAATATTGAATTTAGAGTCCCAATTTTAATTTGTGTTAATCTATTATTGTATTTAAATATTGAATAGATGGCTAGTAAAATCGATATTACTAGGAGTATATTTATATGAAAACTTCTTATCAGTATTGTTTCATTTGTTGTTAAATCATCATTTACAATTTCATAAATATAGCCAGTAACTATTTTAGATGCTTCATTTTTATTTTCTAAATCAAATTCAATTTTTTGCCATAAAGGAAAACAAAATGTAGATATGTTACAACCAATTAATAAGATTAAGAATAATGTTTGGATTCTCTGAATCATGAACGTATTTTGTACAAAGAAAAAAAATTATAGTTATAAAACAATTTAATTTTGTGAGGTATTTTATTGACTTGTCATATATTGGAACAAATTACCATGGATGGCAAATACAAGAAAATGCTAGTTCGATTCAACAAATGCTTGAAAAATCTTTGTCTACTCTTCTTGGTGCAGATATAAAAACATTAGGAAGTGGTAGGACAGACACAGGTGTTCATGCGTTATCTCAAAGTGTTCATTTTGATTCAAAAAAATTGCTTGATAATAATTTTATATATAAAATAAACTCAATTTTACCAGCGGATATTTCAGTAAATGGATTTTATAAAGTTAAAGGAGAAGCAAATGCTAGATTTGATGCTATTTCAAGAGAATATATTTATAAAATTCATCAAAATAAGAATCCATTTTTAAATAATAGATCTCTTTATTATAAGGAAAATATTAATATTCATTTGATGAATGAAGCCTGTAAAGTATTAGTTGCTTCATCAGATTTTCAATCTTTTTCTAAAATTAAAACAGAAGTTAATAATTTTAAATGTGTTATTAATTATGCTCGATTTGAAAAATCAAATGATAATTTCAATTTTTTTATTTCATCAAATAGATTTTTAAGGGGTATGGTTAGATGTATAGTAGGTACATTATTGGAAGTGAGTGAAAAAAAAATATCTTTGGAAAAATTTAATAAAATAATAGAAAATAAAGATAGGAAAGGAGCTGGACCCTCTGTACTAGCTTCTGGGTTATATTTATCAAAAGTAGAATATACGTCAAATATATATATATGAAAAATAATAAGATAGGTGGAAATTTATTTGACATAAAAATTTTAAGTAGACTTTTTATTTTTTGCAAACCATTTATCAATACATTTTATTTGTTGATTTTTTTAACATTATTATTATCTATTTTGGGACCAATTCGACCTTATTTAACCCAAATTATAATAGATGATTATGTCGTTTTAAATGATTTAGAAGGATTAAAAGGAATGATTTTTCTTCTTTTTTTCTTACTGATAATTAACGCTATTATAATGTATTTTCATACCTATTTGTCTGGGTGGTTAGGACAGAATATAATTAAAAATATTAGAGTAAAATTATTTTCTCATATGCAAAGTTTTAAATTAAAATTTTTTGATAAAACACCTATCGGAAGAGTTGTAACAAGAAATGTTTCAGATATTGAAACAATTGCTGATATTTTTGGTCAAGGAGTAGCTGCTATTATTGGTGATGTACTTCTTTTATTTGGGATTGTATTCCTTATGTTTTTATTAAACTGGAAACTTACCCTTATAAGCTTATCAACATTGCCGCTTCTTCTTTTAACTACATATGTTTTTAAAGAAAAAGTTAAAGTATCCTTTAATGAAGTAAGAGATGCTGTAGCAAATTTAAATTCTTATGTTCAAGAGCATATTGTTGGAATGAAAGTTGTTCAAATTTTTGGTAATGAAAAAAAAGAATATCAAAAATTTGTTGAAGTTAATGATACTCACTTAAAAGCTAATTTAAAAGCTGTATTATATTATTCAATCTATTTTCCAGTAATGGAATTATTTACTTCTATAGGACTTGGCTTATTAATTTGGTATGGGTCTGGCGAGATATTTTCTGAACAGGTTTCAATTGGAGTTTTAATAGCTTTTATAATGTATTTACAATTGTTTTTTAGACCCATTAGGTCCATAGCAGATCGATTTAATACCATTCAAATGGGTATAGTGAGTTCTACTAGAATATTTAATTTATTAGATAGTTATGATACTATAAAAAGTAATGAAAAAATTATTACTAATGATATTTTTGGCTCTGTAGAATTTAAAAATGTATGGTTTGCATATAATGATGATGATTATGTTTTAAAAAATATAAATTTTAAAATAGAAGCTGGTGAATCTATTGCTTTTGTTGGAAGCACTGGATCTGGTAAATCATCAATTATTAATCTTTTGAATAGATTTTATGAGTTTAATAAAGGAAAAATATTAATAGACGATGAAGACATTAGAGATTATAATATTTCTTATTTAAGAAAACAAATTGGTTATGTTTCCCAAGACGTTTTTCTCTTTTCAGATACTATAGCAAATAACATAACATTATTTAATGATTCTATATCTGAAGATAAAATTTGGGATGCTATAAAAAGTGTTGGAGCCGAAAATTTTATAAATAAATTGCCAGGGAAAATTCAATATAATGTTAAAGAAAGGGGGGCGTCATTATCTGTTGGTCAAAGACAATTAATATCATGTATAAGAATTATGCTTTATGATCCTAAAATTATTCTTTTAGATGAAGCAACTTCTTCTGTTGATACAGAAACTGAAGAGATGATTCAGCATGCTATTTCAAAAATATTATATGGGAGAACTTCGATAGTTGTTGCGCATAGATTATCAACTATTGAACAAGTTGATAAAATTGTGGTTATAGAAGATGGTGAAGTAAAAGAAATAGGTGCTCATGAAAAATTAATGCTTAATGGAAGATATTATAAAAATCTTTATGATATGCAGTATAAGAATTTTATTAATTGATATTTAATTCTTGTTTATTTTTTTCAATTTGTCTATTGTAAGTTTTGTAATAACGTTTTTTGTTATTTAATAGTGTTTTGTGGCTTCCAGATTCAATTATTTCACCATCTTCTATAACAATAATTTGGTTTGCTAGTTTCACAGAAGAAATTCTATGTGATATAATAATAGTAGTTGTTTCTTTCATTATTTTTTTAAAATTTTCTAAAATAACATTCTCAGTTTTAGTATCTAATGCAGATAAACAATCATCTAAAATTAATATTTTAGGTTTTTTTATTATTGCTCTAGCAATTGAAATTCTTTGTTTTTGACCACCTGAAAGAGTTATTCCTCTTTCACCTATTTTAGTTTCAAATTTTTTAGGAAAAGAATTTATATTTCTCATCAAATCAGTATTTTTAGCTGCTTCAAGAACTGAATTAAAATCTTCATTTTGGCAACCAAAAAGAATGTTATTGGTTATTGTATCTGAAAAGAGAAAAACGTCTTGCGGAACATAGCCAATTTGTTTTCTTAAATAAGAAATATTATAATCTCTAATGTCTTCATCATCTATTAATATTTTCCCTTTATTTATATCAAATAATCTTATAATGCTGTTTGCAATTGTACTTTTTCCTGATCCTGTAGATCCTATTATACCAAGAGATTCTCCTGCTTTTACTTTAAAATTTAAATTATCGAGTGCTTTAATCCCTGTATCGGGATAAATAAAACTAACATCTTTAAATTCGATTTTACCTTTTAGATTTAAAATTTTATTGCTTTTTGAAATAATGTTGGTTTTTTGATTTAAGAATTCATTAATTCTTTTTTGAGAAGCAGATGCTCTTTGAATGATGCTTGTTAACCAGCCTAGAGCAGTGACTGGCCAAGTTAACAAATAAACATAAATTAAAAATTCAGCAATGTTCCCAATTGTTATGTTTCCCTTAAAAAACTCTAGAGCTCCTACATATACTGTTATTATTATGCTAAGGCCAATAAGTGTCATTACAATAGGAAAAAAAAGTGCCATTACAAATTGGAGTTTTAGCGATATTGATTTGTATTTTTCACTTTTTTTATCAAAAACTTTTGTGAAATTTATTTCTCTAACAAATGATTTTATTAATCTAATTCCTGAAAATGTTTCTTGAACATATATTGAAAGGTCTGATAATGATTTTTGGATTTCTTCAGATTTTTTATTGATAATATTTTGTACAGAATAAATACTTATGCATAATAATGGTAGGGGTAATAAAGAATAAAATGTAAGTGTTGGATTTATGTATAACATAAAAGGTATAACCATTAATATAAGAATAGTTATGTTTAAACCATACATTAGTGCAGGACCTAAGTACATTCTGACCTTACTTACATCTTCAGAAATTCTGTTCATTAAGTCTCCTGTGTTGTTATTATTATAAAATTCTAGAGGAAGAGTTTGGTAATGATAATAGATTTCATTTTTTAAATCGTATTCTATTTTTCTTGAAGCAACAATAATTGTTTGCCTCATTAAGTACATAAAAATTCCTCTAACAATAGCAGCTAAAATAATACCAGAAGT
>JAPYTU010000009.1:0-10392 GCA_029940715.1 Cytophagales bacterium | reverse complement strand
TCATTAAGTACATAAAAATTCCTCTAACAATAGCAGCTAAAATAATACCAGAAGTATAAAACAAAATATCTTTAAAAACATTTTCTCTTAAGTCAAAATCTTCATTTAAAATATAAAGAGAGTAACCTTCTTCAATCATATTGAAAGTTTCTCTTATGAGTGTTGCGGGTATGATCGCAAAAAATGTTGAAACTAAAATAAAAAATGACCCAATTAGATAATAGAATTTATATTTGTATATATATTTATTTAAATAGGAAAGCTCTTTCAATTTTTTTTATAATTTTATAAAACTTTAAATAATGAGACTGTAAAATTATTATTAAAAGATACAATAAATGATTAATAAAGAAAATAAAACAATTTTTGATAAGTTATTAATTCATGATCACGAAGAACTCATCTTTTGTAATGATAAAAAGTTGGGTTTAAAAGCAATTATAGGAATTCATGATACAACTCTTGGCCCTTCAATGGGAGGAACAAGAATGTGGAATTATGCCACAGAAAATGATGCTTTAAAAGATGCTATTAATTTATCAAGAGCTATGAGTTATAAGTCATCTTTAGCAGGATTAAATGCAGGAGGAGGAAAGGCTATTCTTATAGGAGATATTAATTTAAAAAGTAAAAAATATATTGAAAGATATGCGGGTTTTATAAATGATTTAGGAGGAAAATATTGGACTGCTCAAGATGTAAATATGACAACCCAAGATATTTTATGGATTAAAAATGTTTGTCCTTATGTTATAGGTCTTCCTAAAGAATATGGAGGTCTTGGTGATTCTGCTATTGCAACAGCTTATGGTATATATGTTGGAATGAAAGCTGCTATATATCAAATTACAGGAAATAATAGTTTAGAAAATAAAAAAGTATGTGTTCAAGGTGTTGGAAAAGTAGGAGGAAAAGTAGTTGATTATTTAATCAAAGAAGGAGCAAAAGTTTATGCGACAGATATAAATAATAAAAATTTAGATAATATTGATGAAAAAAATGTCCAGATCATAGAAAAGGATAATATTTTTGATGTTCATTATGATATTTTTTCTCCTTGTGCATTAGGAGGTGTTATAAGCATGGATAATCTTAAAAAATTAAATTGTAAAATAATAGCAGGTGCTGCAAATAATCAATTAGAAGATGATATTAATGTTCCAAATGAACTTCTGAAGAAGGACATTTTATATCTTCCAGATTTTCTTATTAATGCGGGGGGAATAATTAGTTGTTATCATGAACAAATTAATCAGATAGATTTACAAAAAGTTATGCAGATGACGGAAACAATTTATGATAAAGCTATTGATGTATTTAAATATGCAAATGAAAACAAAATAACTACCCATTCTGCAGCTATGAAAATTGCTGTTGAAAGAATTGAAAGAAATAAAAAAAAATCTAATTAACTTTGTGACTCGTTCTTTAAAAGTTAAGAGTTATGCTCAATAGAAGAATTTTAAGGGTTAGGGTTTTACAGTATCTATATTCTTATTATAGTCTGATAAAATTTAGTGATAAACCTGAGCAGTTAAAGCCTAACTTTATAAGAAAGTTATCAACCAGTTTAGAAGAAATCAACAAATATTATTATAAGCTTCTTTCTTTACCAATAATTCTTTCTGATATAAATGCTGAGAAAAAAGAAATTGCTAAATCAGAAAAAATTAAAAAAAGTTCATCTAGATTTAATTTTTCTAAAAATATAGCAATTTCTTTTTTAAGAAGAAATAAAAAATTAATTGATAATGTAAATCGTTTTAAAATTGATTGGAATGCTAAAACTCCTGAAATTCGAAGTTGGTATAATTTTGTTATGGATAATGAAATAACAAAAGATTATTCTTTACTAAATAATCCTAAATTCAAAGATGATTTTGATTATCTAAAAAGATTAATAAATAAAATTTTATTTAACAATGAAGATATAAATCAATTTTTTGAAATTGAAAATATTCATTGGTATGATGATAGAATAATTATTAGATCTATGATTAAAAAAACAATAAAATCGTTGAATTCATCAAATTTTAATACATTTGCATTCGCAAATTTGTCAGAAGACATTAAAGATGACATTAATTTTGCTAGTTCTTTGTTTGAAAGTATTGTTGATCATACGTCTGAATACGATGAATATATAACAAAACATTCTAAAAATTGGAAAATTGATAGGATATCGTTGATGGACAAGTCAATATTAAGAATGGGAATTGGGGAAATGGTAAATTTTTCTAATATTCCTATCAAAGTAACAATGAATGAATGTATTGATATAGCAAAAAATTATAGTACACCAAAGAGTGGATTATTTATAAATGGTGTTTTAGATGTAATTTCTTTAAATTTGCAGAAGAAGGGAGTAATTAATAAAAGTGGGAAAGGGTTAATTGATAATAAATAGTGATATTATGAGTAAAAATTCGACAAATTCATTTATAAGCTTATTAGTAGGCTTAATACTTGGCGGTATCTTAGGAATACTATTTGCGCCAGATAAAGGTAATAATACAAGAGATCGATTATCTTTTAGATTAAATAGATATAAAAGAAAAATAGAAAATTTGATTGATGATATTATCGATGAAAAAGATGATGTAAATTCTGACGCTAAAATTAATAGCGAAAAGGTGGTTAATAAAGCTAAAAATAAAGCTGAAAAATTACTTAAGGATGTTGATGGAATTTTATCTAAAATAAAAGAAAACTAAATTTAAAAAGATGTATAAATTTTTATTATTAATAATTATTTTGGCTGCATTTGGATGTAGCTCTAATGTTAGTGAATTAGAACTTAGAATTGCAAAATTAGAAACTGAGATGGCTTCATTGAAAAGAGGAGGATCTTCTTCTATTTTAACCCAAGGTTCATTTCCTAAATTTCAATTTGATAAGGAAGAACATAATTTTGGTGCGATCTATGATGGAGATGTTGTTTCTCATACATTTAGTTTTAAGAATGTTGGAGAGACACCATTAATTATTTCAAAAGCTACTGCTTCATGTGGTTGTACAATTCCTTCTTGGCCTAAACAACCAATACCTTCAGGTAGTTCTGGACAAATAAAAGTGCAATTTGATTCAAAGAATAAACCTGGAATACAAAATAAAGTAATTACTATAACATCAAATACTGAGACAAAGGTTAAAAAATTATTAATTAAAGCTCAAGTTTCACCTAGATCATAATTCACATGTTATTGTTACAAGCATCTAGTGGTTTAGCTCAATTATTTTTTCCTATTGCTATTCTTGTGGTTTTTTATTTTTTTCTTATTAGACCTGAACAAAACAAAAAGAAAAAACAAGGTGATTTTATTAATAATTTAAAGAAAGGTCAAAGGGTAGTTACAGTAGGAGGGGTACATGGAAAAATTGTTAATTTAGAAAAAACTATAGTCACATTAGATGTGGATAGAGGAACTAAACTCCAAGTTGACAGAAATTCTGTGTCGTTGGAAATGACAAATTCTAAAAATTAATAATGAGGATTTTTAATCCTTCAAAACTATTGTCTCAACCAAGAATTTTTGTTTTTTATGTTCTTATTGGATCATTTATATGGTTTATTAATGAATTAAATAGCATCTCTGATACTTCCATTAAATATCCAATGACTTTTAATTATGAAAATCAAAATAATTTATGAAACCATATTTATTAGGTATTACTGGGGGTATTGGATCTGGAAAATCAACAATTTCTAAAATATTTAAAGTCTTAGGAGTTAAAATATATCAGTCTGATGATATAGCAAAATACCTTATGGAAAATGATAATAAGTTAATTTCTAGTATTATAAATTCTTTTGGAGAAGAATCGTATATAGATGGAAAAATTAATAAAGAATATATTTCTAAAAATGTTTTTTATGATAAAGAAAAATTAAAAATAATAAATAATCTAGTTCATCCAGTTGTAATAAATGATTTTAAAAAATGGTGCTTAATAAATAAAAATGAAAAAATTCTTATTAAAGAAGCCGCTTTACTTTTTGAATCTAAATCATATAAAGAATTAAATTTTGTAATTTATGTTTATGCTAAAAAAAAATTAAGAATTTCTAGAATATTAAAACGTGATACTCATAGAACAAAAGATCAAATAGAACACATCATTAAATCACAACTAACGGATAAAGAATCCTTTGAAAAGGCTGATTATATTCTTGAAAATAATGAAAAATCTTTACTTCTTCCTGAAGTGATTGATCTGTATGAGAAAATAAGAAAAAAAGCTTGCTAATCTATATTAAATGATGATATAGTGTAACCTATTTCTTCATCTACTAACATTTCTTCACGATTAAAATATATGTATTCAGGAAACCCATAAGTCTCATTAAATTCTAAGACTTGTTGAAATGGTTCTTCTTTTATATTCTCATCAATGAAAATAAATAACTCATCTATTTTTTTTGCATACCAGTATTCATTATTTAGTTGTTCACTTGTTACTGGAGCACTATTGATTTCTATTATTTTATTATTTTCAACTTTAATATTTATTGGATCAGTTGGTATGCAAAAACAAGAAATTTTAAGAGTTATTGTATATGAAGTTATGTTGTGTGATTTCCACTTGTTGAAATTCATTTGAAATTCATTTAATTCTACCGGATCTATTGAATTACATGAATAAAATAATAAAGAGATAAAAAGGATAGATATAAATTTTTTCATAATTAATTGTTGCATTCTCCAATAGTAAAGCTTGTGACGCCAGCACCTTCAGCAATACAGCCATTCGAATAGGTAACGTTATCACATCCACAAACGGGGAAATATTCTTTAGTACACATCTTATTAGGATCTGCTAATGAATCGTCAATACATAAATCAGAATCATTATTACTGCATGCAAAAAATAATAAAGAGATAAAAAATATAGATATAAATTTTTGCATAATAAGTTTTCTATAAAACAAATATTTAGAAATTTTATTGCGAATTTATATAATTTTTAATTTGATGGGGGTTTATAATTTGAATTTATTTTTACGGAATTAGCATTGGTTTCTTTTTGTAATTCGTGAAGTCTCTTTAAAAGTGATTCTGTTTTTTTTGGATAAATTAAATTCAAATTTTTTGACTCACCAACATCATCTTTAAGATTAAATAATTCAATTTTATTTGATTCATAATGTTCTACTAGTTTCCAATCTCCTTGCCTTATTGCTGCACCTGGTTTCCATTGACTTGTATGGTAATGTGGAAAATGCCAAAAAATATCTTTTCTGTTTAATTCTGTACCAGTCTTTAAATGAGGGATCAAACTTATTCCATCAATCTCTTGATTAGTGTTTTCAATACCAGCAAACTCTAGAATAGTTGGAAACAAATCATAAGAAACTGTAGGTTCATAAATTTTTATGTTTTTATTATTCCCTGGCATTTTAATTAATTGGGGAATCCTTATACCACCTTCATAAAGCCAACCTTTTCCTGCTCTCAAAGGGGATACAGAAGTTGGAGCAACTCTTCTTAGGGTTGACAAGCCCCCATTGTCTGATGTGAATATAATTAAGGCATCATCATAGTAATTATTTTCTTTTAAACTTTTTATAAGCCTTCCTATATTTTCATCTAAAGCATAAACCATTGATGCATAGTCTGGATTGACTTGATTTAACAAAGTAATTGCTTTACCTTCTTTTCTAGTTCTTGCTATATTATCATCTAATTTAGTAAGCTTATTTTCAAAATATGAAACATGTGTTTTATTTGCTTGAATTGGTGTGTGGACAGTATAAAACGCTAAAAATAAAGCAAATGGATTGTCTTTTTTATTATTTTCGATGAATTTAATGGATTCACTTGTAAGCCTATCTGTTAAATATTCACCTTCAGGTCCATCACTTAATTTTGGGTTTTTATATGGGGTATAATAACCACCAGGAGGGGAACCTTTCTCAAAACCTCCTATATTAATATCAAAGCCATTTTGTTCAGGATAATAACCTTCTGATCCTAAATGCCATTTGCCTGAATAAAAAGTTGTGTAACCATAATTTTTAAGTTTTTCTGCAATGGTTACCTCTTCAAGTGGAAGTTGATGAAGGTCTTTTGGTCCTAAAAAAGGTCTATTTTTTGGATTATCTCCTGGAATCCAATCAGTTATATTAACCCTTGCAGGGTGTTTTCCTGTCATAATAGATGCTCTAGTGGGAGAACAAACAGAGCTTGCGGCATATGCAGAAGAAAATTCATAACTTTCATTTCTAAGTTTATCAATGTTGGGAGTTTCATAAAAAGTGCTGCCAGAATACCCTAAATCTTTCCATCCTAAATCATCTACTAAAATAAAAATAATATTGGGTGATTTATTTTTAGAATTATTGACACATGATGAGAATGTAAATAAAAAGAGTATTGCAACTAAAATATTTGTGTTCATAATTATGATTAATACTTTACTTGTTTTTAATTTAATAATCTTTTGTTATAATCTTTTGTTTTTTGAATTTTGATTTGTTGTTGGTAGATTCGTAATTAGAAAAAATATCTAAAATGAAAAAAGCAATTGTAGTTGGAGCTTCTTCGGGAATAGGAAAAGAAATTGCTCTTTCTCTTTTAAGAGATCATTATAAAATTGGGATTACAGGAAGAAGAATCAATAATTTAGAGGAGATAAAAAAAATTGATCCAAAAAATATAATTGTAAGCTCTTTTGATTGTACTAAAGAAAGCAATGCTAAAAAATTAGATGAATTAGTAAAATTAATGGGGGGTCTTGACATGTTAATTATTAGCTCTGGATTTGGTGACGTAAATAAGAGTTTAGAGTTTTCTATTGAAGATAAAACCAATCAATTAAATGTTGTTGCGTTTACTGAAACAGTTGGATGGGGATTTAACTATTTTTCTAAACAAAATTCTGGTCACATTGTTGCAATAAGTTCAATTGCTGGAATAAGAGGTAATGGATTAGCTCCATCATATAATGCATCAAAAGCATATCAAATAAATTACCTTGAGGGATTAAGATTTAAAGCATATAGATTAAAAAAATCAATAGATATTACTGATGTAAGACCAGGATATGTTGACACTGAAATTTTAAAAGGAAATAAGGATAAAATATATTGGGTGCAAAGTTTAGAAAAGGCTAATAAACAAATAATGAAGGCAATATATAAAAAGAAAAAGTCAGTTTATATTACTAAAAGATATAATATAGTTGCTTTCATTCTTAAGTTTATCCCTGAGAGAATTCTTAAAAAATTATTTTAAAAAATTAATTTCTTTAGACTCAGAATATAATTACATATTTTGTAATTACATTTAGAGATATGAAAAGAATAAAACTCTTAAATCTACTCTTTTTCTTTTTTTTTCCTTTTTTTCTTTTTTCTCAAAATAGTCAATTACCCGATAGACCTTTTTTTAATGCTACATTATTAAATTCTAATCCAGTTATAGACGGTAATGTTCTTTCGGATGAAGTTTGGATGTCAGTTCCAGCATTAAATAAAATGATTCAAACTAAACCACGATTTGGTGATGAGTCTTCTGAAAGAACAGAAATTAGAATTGCATTTACTAACTCTATACTTTATGTGGGAGTAGTCTGTTTTGATTCTAGCCCAAGCACTCTTGTAGTATCAGATTCTAAACGAGATGCTGATTTAAATAATGATGATAGCTTTCTATTTATAATCGACACATATAATGACCAGCAAAATGGTTTTTTATTTGGAACAAATTCATCTGGAACAGAATATGATGCACAGATAGATAATGAAGGAAGTGGTAATTGGACTTCTGCGAGACAGCAGGGTGGTGTGATTGGTGGAACAAATAAAAATTGGGATGCATCTTGGGTGGTTAAAACTGAAGTAGGAGATTATGGTTGGAGTGCTGAGTTTGCTATACCACTAAATTCATTAAGGTTTAGTGTTGGAGATAATAAAACTTGGGGAATTAACTTTCAAAGAAATATAAGTAAAAATCATGAAGTATCATTTTGGGCTCCATTACCTCTTGGTTTCGGCTTTGATATTAAAAGGGTTTCACTTGCCGGAAAGATGAATGGGCTTCAGTTAAAAAAACCAGGTAATTTGAAATTATTACCATATGTATTAACTCAAGGCACTCACAACAGTGTTGATAAAGAAAATTCTTTAGATTTTGATTTTGGTGCTGATATTAAATATAGTATTACACCTTCATTAACTCTTGACCTTACCTATAATACGGATTTTGCTCAGGCTGAAGTTGATAAACAGCAGGTAAATCTTGATCGGTTTAATTTATTTTTTCCAGAAAAAAGAGCTTTTTTTTTAGAAAATGCAGGACAATTTTCAATTGGAAGTCCTGGAGCAGTTGACTTATTCTTTAGTAGAAGAATAGGTATTTCTGGTAATGGATCTGTTGTTCCAATAATTGGAGGTAGTAGATTGTCAGGTAAAATAGGGCAGACAAATGTTGGTTTTTTGTCTATGTTTACTGATGACGTTGAAGGATTAAGTATAGATAAACAAAATTATACTGTAACAAGAATAAATCATAATTTTAGTAAATCGAGATCTTCTATCGGAGGAGCATATATAAGTAAATCAGGTCTGGGTGATAATTCTCATGATTATAATAGAGTAATAGCTCTTGATGGGATATGGGGTATTGGTAAAAAGGCAAAAATTACAAGTTTTATTTCAAAAAGTTATACTCCTGGTATTGAATTGAATAATCATGCATTTCAACTTTCTGCTAATTATGATTGGAATTTTTGGAGATTAATGGCAGCCTATACTGAAGTGGGTGAAGGTTTTAAACCAGAAGTAGGTTATTTAGAACGAAGCTCTTTTAAAAAATCTGAGTTTTTAGTATTTAGGACAATTAGAATGAATGAAGAAAGTAGGTTTTTAGAAGCTAGACCTCATATTATGAATAGATCATATTGGGATTTTGAAGGTAATTTAGTTACTAGTTATACGCATATAGATAGTCATTGGGCATGGAAAAATGGAATGGAGATCCACACTGGAATTAATTTTAGTAAAGAATGGGTAAATGAAGAATTTCAAATTTCGGAATTAAAAATATCTGAAGGAAATTATAATCATAGTGAAATAGCGATAGTTTATTTAACTAATTCAAATAAAAAAGTATCCTTAAATGGCAGAAGTGTTATTGGTGGATTTTTTGGTGGAAATAGGATATCTAATAATCTTACTTTGAATGTAAGATCAGGTAATAAATTTAATTCTTCTTTTTTTATAAATAGTAGTATCTTAAAATTAGATAATGGTGATTTAAATGCTATTTTAAGTGGCTCTAGATTGTCTTACTCTTTTACTCCTAGAATGTTCCTTCAAAGTTTAATTCAATATAATAATGTTTCAAATCTACTTTCAGTAAATGCAAGATTTGGTTTATTGAAAAATGCTAATACTGGATTATTTGTTGTGATGAATATATTAAAAGATGATGATCTATTAGATTATATTAATAATCAAAGACTTACTGTCAAGTACACACATACCTTTGATCTTATCAAGTAAAATATGAGAACTTTTTATCAAAAAATAATTCAAAGAATTTTTGGCTATACCCTTTTTTTAATTTGCTTCATTATTCTCTATTTCAGCAATACATTTAGCTGGTTTGTATCTTTGAATGGATTGTTACAAATTCTACTTTTTATTTTAGTTGTCTGTATTCCAGCCTACTTAACTAAGCGTATGTCTTATGTTGATATTGGATGGCCTTGGGGGCTTGTTTTGATTGGTGTTTTGATTTTGGTATTAGGCGAAGGTTATTGGTTAAGAAAGTATATTGTTAGTGTAATGTATTTACTTGCTGGTTTGAGAATGGGTATAGGGTCATTAATATTGCTTAAAAAGGGACATCTTGATACTGAATTATCTCGATATAAATATCAGAGAAAGCGTTGGAAAAAAGCAGGGCATACTAATATTGATATTTCTCTTCAATATGAAATAATGTTGCAATGTTTTGCCAATGTAAGCTTTTTAGTGATTCCAGCTATTTTACAAGCATTTAATCTTCAAGAATTTCTATCTCCACTAGAAATTTTAGGATATTTACTCTGGTTAGTATTTTTTGGAATAGAGCATTTTGCAGATATTCAAAAACAACAATTTTTTAAAAAAGCTTTCTTAGAAAACAGAAAAAAACAAGTTTGCAATGTCGGGTTATGGAAATATAGCCGCCACCCAAATTACTTTGCAGAATGGATGGTGTGGAATTCGCTTATTTTATCTTCTTTGCCATCATTGTTCTATTTTTATTTAGTTGAAAGAAATCTAATCTGGCTAGGACTTTTGATCTCTCTATTCTACTTATCTATAATTATGTATAAAACATTGGTTTATTACACAGGAGCAATACCATCAGAATATTATTCATTAAAGAAACGACCTGATTA
>JAPYTU010000085.1:2437-5851 GCA_029940715.1 Cytophagales bacterium | reverse complement strand
AACTTCAAGAAATATCTAAAATGATAGGTAAAAAAGATATAAAAATTAAAAAAGAAGGTATTCTTAATAATACCAAATTACGATATATTAATGAGCCTGCTAGACATAAGCTATTAGATGTAATAGGTGATTTAGCATTAGTAGGACAACCAATAAAGGGACATATTATAGGTGCAAGACCAGGACATAAAGCAAATATTGAATTTGCTAAAAAATTAAAGAGTTTATCTTCAAAAAATAAATTAATTGCACCAAAGTATGATAGTAATAAAAAACCTATCTATAATATAAATCAGATAAAAAATATACTTAAGCATAGACATCCTTTTTTATTTGTTGATAAAATTATTCATATTGATGAACTGCAGATTGTTGGAATTAAAAATGTAACAAATAACGAAAATTTTTTTGAAGGGCATTTTCCTAATAATCCAATTATGCCAGGAGTTATTCAAGTTGAAGCATTAGCTCAAGTAGGTGGAATCTTAGTTATGAACTCAATTGAAAATTCAGAAAAATACATTCCTTATTTAGTTGGAATTGAAAATTTTAGATTTAGAAAAATGGTGATCCCTGGAGATACCTTAATTCTAAAATCAACTTTTATAAGTCCAATTAAAAGAAGAATAGCAAAAATAAAGTCAGAAGCTTTTGTTGGAAATGATTTAGTAAGTGAAGGTATAATGATAGCAACTATAGTAAAAAATATATAATGATCAAAAACAATAGCTTCATACATCCAGACTCTAAAATATCAAAATCTACAATCATAGAGCCATTTTCTTATATAGATGCAAATGTAGAAATTGGTAAAAATTGTTGGATCGGTAACAATGTAACAATTTATTCTGGTGCAAAAATTGGAAATCATGTAAAAATATTTCCAGGAACAGTTATATCAGCAATCCCTCAAGATCTTAAATTTAATAATGAAAAAAGTACTGTTGAAATAGATGACCATACTACCATTAGAGAATGTGTTACTATAAGTAGAGGTACAATAGATAAATTAACAACAAAAATTGGAAAAAACTGTTTAATTATGGCATACAGTCATGTTGCTCATGACTGTATAATTAAAGATAATTGTATAATTGGAAATACTGCTCAAATCGCTGGACATGTCAATATTGATGAGTTTGCAATAGTCAGTGCAGGCTCCTTAGTTCATCAGTTTACAAAAATAGGTTGCCATTCAATGATTGCTGGAGGATCCCTAGTTAGAAAAGATGTGCCACCCTTCTGTAAAGCTGGTAAAGATCCTTTAAGTTACAGAGGGATTAATTCTATTGGTTTAAAAAGAAGAGATTTCTCATCTAAACAAATAAATCAAATACAAAATATTTATAGAATAATTTATCTAGAAGGAAGAAATAATTCTCAAGCTGTAAAAAAAATAAAAAGTAGTATTAAAGAATCTAATGAAAAGTCCATTGTTCTTAATTTCCTAGCGAATAGTGATAGAGGTATTATAAAAGGAATACTTGATTAATTACTATGGATATTATTTTTAATCAAGTAAATAAAAACTTTGGTAACAAAAAAGTTATAAATAATTTTAGTTACACATTCAAAGAGAAATCCTATGCTATAATCGGAGATAATGGAAGTGGTAAAACAACTTTCTTAAAATTAATTTCCACTTTAATAGCTCCAAGTTCTGGAAAAATAAATTTCTATTACCAAAATAATCTATTAACTAATGAGCTTGCTATAAAAAATATTTCATTTGCTGCTCCATACCAAGAACTTATTGAAGAAATGGACATTAATACACTTCTAAGGTTTCACTTTAAATTTAAAATTCCACTAATAGAAAATAATAAATTGATAAAAAAAATAGGATTATATGATTATAAAAAAAAACAAATCTACCAATTATCTTCTGGAATTAAACAAAGATTAAAACTTATGCTTGCACTAAATACTACCTGTCAATTAACTCTACTGGACGAACCAACAACTAACCTAGATGACAATGGAAAAAATATTTACTATGATCTATTTAAGACTTTTAAAAACAAAAAATCAATAATAATTGCAACTAACAATAAAAAAGATATAGTAGATTCAGAAACTGAATTAATTAAAATCAGCTAAAAAAACACTAATATCTATATTCCACAACATCGGTAACATAAAATACACATATAGAGAAACAATTACTATTGAAATAACATTCATAACAAGTCCAGTTTTTACCATATCAGTCATTTTTAAATAACCAGAACCAAAAACTACAGCATTTGGTGGTGTTGCAACTGGAAGCATAAAAGCACAAGAAGCTGCAATTGTAGCACTAACCATAATAATATAAGGATGTATACCAAGAGATATACTTATAGAAGCCAAAATCGGTAAAAGCATTGATACTGTTGCAAGATTAGAAGTAATTTCAGTTAAAAAATTAACTATCATTACTATGATTAAAACGATTAAAATTAAATCTAAAGAATCAATATTATAAGCTAACTCACCTATCCATAATGCCAAACCACTTGATTTCATTGCTGTAGCAATTGATAAACCCCCACCAAATAATAAAATTATTCCCCATGGTAATTTAACACCATCAGACCATTCAATTAAATTATTTTCTCCATCTGATGACTTAATAAGAA
This sequence comes from Cytophagales bacterium, assembly GCA_029940715.1. Taxonomy (GTDB): domain Bacteria; phylum Bacteroidota; class Bacteroidia; order Cytophagales; family MED-G16; genus JAPYTU01. The sequence goes on along the minus strand of JAPYTU010000085.1, from coordinate 3,230 downwards.
ATAAAAAAATAGCTATAGAGATTGCTATTATGGTATCATCAATTTGAGGAATAAATTCACTAATAAATTGTTTAGATAAAAGTCCTAATATAAAAACAATAAAAATTAATAAAACGGCTTTTTCTTCATATTTTATTTTTCCTAATTCTTTAATTTTAGAACTAATAATTTTTTTAGACACATTGTTTGATGATGATAAGTCAAAAGAAAAATTAACAAGATAATACCAACATATAAAAAGAAGTATACATGACAATGGAAATGCCATAATAAACCAAGAAAAAAAATCAATAGACAAATTAAAATACTCTTCAATATTGGCAAGAAGAATTAAATTTGGAGGAGTTCCATAAATAGTGGCAAAACCTCCAATTGAAGCAGAATATGCAATTCCAAGCATTAATACTTTACCAAAATTACTATTCAAAATATTTTTTTTAAGACTAACCTGAGATACAATAGCAATACCTATTGGTAGCATCATGATACTTGTTGATGTATTAGATAACCACATAGACAAAAAAGCAGTTGCAATCATAAAACCTAATAGCATAGATTTTTTATTATAACCAACCAAATTAATAATATTAAGAGCTATTCTTTTATGAAGATTCCATTTTTCCATAGCAATAGTTAAAAAAAATCCAGCCATATAAAAATAAATTATTTTATCACCATATGAACTTGCTGTTAATTTTAAATCAAGCCCACCAGTAAGAGGAAATAAAACCAATGGCAATAAAGATGTTACTGGTATAGGAATAGCCTCAGTTATCCACCAAGTTGCAATCCA
>JAPYTU010000085.1:0-2337 GCA_029940715.1 Cytophagales bacterium | reverse complement strand
ATAAAGATGTTACTGGTATAGGAATAGCCTCAGTTATCCACCAAGTTGCAATCCACAGAACACTACAAAAAATAGCATGTGATTGAGAATTCATTCCATCGAATGGATGGATCAAAAAATAAAAAATAAAAAAAAGTGAAGGGCCAAGAATAATATTAAATCTTCTCGACATGACATTAAAAATTTATTACTGCTTGATAAAATCAAAAACCCAATTTCCTTCTTTTAATCCACCAGATACAACAAAACTTGTTCTTAGTGTAGTAGAAGTTAGCGATATACTTAACACAACATTGTCACTACGCAAAAGTTTATTCTTATCTCCATTCTGAAATGTCCAAGTTCCTGAACTTGGCCAAACATCAGCAGTAGCGGAATTTGTTGTTGAATAATTACCACCATTTTTTGATCCTCCAGAAAAAGTAAGAGTAATATTTTCAAAATCTGAAACTACATTCCCATCTTTAGTAGCAGAAGAAGCATCTTTTAAAATCCATGTTCCATTTAATAATGTAGCTTGATTATCTAATGGATCTGCAACTGGATCAGGATCAGGATCAGCACTATTACAACCAATAAAAAGTGATAAAACAAAAAAGAGAAAAATTAAATATTTGATAGCTTGTCTCATAGAAATATTTTGTTACAAATTATAAAATAATAATTTAAAAATAAAGTAAAATGATTAATAAATTATAAAAAAAGCCATCTTTTAGATGGCTTTTTAATTTTAAATAAAAATAAATATTAGAAAGTAAGCTTTATACTAAAATTCAATGTTCTTCCGTAACTTGGAAACCCTTCTTTTAAATCATTACTTCCTTCTATACCTCTAGCCCAATATAATTCATCTAAAATATTATATCCTTGAACCTGAGCATAAGCTCCAAGTGAACCTAAATTAAATCTAGCACCAATTCTTATATCAAGTACTCCATATGAATCTAGTTGATGTGGTTGAATATTACTTGAACTAAAATCCTGTCTACCAGTAACATCATAATCGGCATATAATTTAGCATTATAAATATACTGTCCACCAAAATCTAATGTATTGTTAATTTGGTATCTACCTTTAACCCCTAATTGAGTTTGAGGATGATTCCCTACCAATACATTTCCTGAATAAACATCAACATTAATAATTGGTGAATTTTCAACATCAGACCTAAGTTCAGCTGTAACATCATTTGCCCATCTAAAATCTCCAAATGACATTAAACCTCCTATATCAAGTTTAGGAGTAAACTTTGTATTAAATTCAAGTTCAAGACCTTTATGAAGAGCATCTTGACCTCTAATTGCAGATCGTGTTGAAACACCATTAATAGTTACCCTTGGGGATAATAAACCTTTATCTACCCATTTTGTAGCATACACATTCATCTTAAGTGAAAATTTTTGAGCTTTATAACCATACCCAAATTCAATAGACTTTGCTTTTTCATTTTCTAAAGGATCAACAACTGTGTTGATATAATTAGTAAATACAAAATTAAAAAATGGAGCTCTAGAAAATGATCCAGCATTTACATAAATATTACTATTATCTGAAAAATTATAGTTAAAACCAGCCTTTAGATTATGTCCAGTAATATTGACTTTTGCTGATTCTGGATTTGTTCCGCCATTTTCTTCACCTACATAATTTCCTCTATCTACTCTCACATATTGAGTTCTAGATACTGAAGCAGCAACAAATGCAAAAACTACATCATTATCATATTGCACCTGAGAATGAAGACCAGCATATCTATGAATTCCATCATTATCATATGCAATTCTTTGATTAAAAGGTGTTTTATTAAAATATAAAGAAGTAGAATTTTCATTAACATATTTTAAATGATCCCTTACTCCACCATCACCATAAGATGATAAAGAAGAATTCCTACTATAATCAACAGTATATTTATAATATTCAGTCCAATGTGAACCTCCCAAAAGATTTCTCACTTCTCTAAAGTGCTCACCACGATATGTTCTTGCATCAATTCCAACAGTTAATTCTAGATTATCATTAAACTTATGATTTAAATTCGAAAGAATTCCATACCATTTATGGTTGTTTACAGAATTTCTAAGAATGGTTTCAGATCCAACTGTACCAGAAAGTCCATAATTTGGAGAATTAGAAGAATTAGAAACATTACGAGATTCTATAACATCCCAATCAATTAATCCATCAGAAGTTCTATCAGTATTTCCATAATATCTTGAAGTACTACCTAATGGTCCTGATCCACCACCTTTCCCATAAGATGCATAAATAGAAGTATTTAATGTAGTTTTATCATTAACATTATAATAATGATTTAATACAATATGAGGTTTATG
>JAPYTU010000008.1 GCA_029940715.1 Cytophagales bacterium | reverse complement strand
CTAGATCTACAATTTTTTCTTCAATTAATAATTTTTCTTTTAATCTTTCAGCCATGCAACCAAGAATTCCAATTTTTAATTCGTTGGTATTTTTTTTGTATTTATTAAATAACTTTAATCTTTTTCTAATAGTTTGTTCTGCCTTATCTCTTATTGAACATGTATTTATAAGTATTAGATTAGCTTCTTCGGGATTTTTTGATAATTCATATCCTTCTTTATTAAGAATTGATGCAACTATTTCACTATCTGAAAAGTTCATTGCACACCCATAACTTTCTATATAAAATTTATTTTTCATAATTATTTAGACAAATTTACAATAAGACTGACAAAATGTCAATATATATTATTTATTATAATATAATAGCTATTTATTATTGTTGACTACTCTAATAGTTATTGATTTCAAAATATTAATTATTATATTGAATTTAAATAGACAATAACTTAATTATGAAAAAAACATTTTTTATATACCTAATATTACTTTTTAATTTTAATAGCGAATTATTTTCTCAAAGAGGTAATTCAAATAAGAAACAACTTTCTTATAATGAAAACCTGTATAATTCTATTGATTATAGATTAATTGGTCCATTTAGAGGTGGGAGGTCAGGAACTGTTTCTGGTGTAGTTGGTGATGATAATACCTATTATATGGGAACTGCTGGCGGTGGTGTTTGGAAAACAACTGATGCTGGTAATACTTGGAAATCTATTAGTGATGGATATTTTGGAGGATCTATAGGATCAATAGCAGTATCAGAATCTGATCCTAATGTTATATATGTTGGTGAAGGAGAACAAACGTTAAGAGGTAATGTTTCTTCTGGTAGGGGTGCTTGGAAAAGTATGGATGCTGGAGAAACTTGGGAATTTATAGGGTTACCTAATTCTGAGCACGTTTCTAGAATAAGAATTCATCCATCTAATCCAGATGTTTTATATGTTGGTGTTATTGGAAATTTATGGAAACCTAATAAGGAAAGGGGTTTATATAAATCTATTGATGGTGGAAAAAATTGGAAAAAAATATTATTTGTATCAGATAAAGCTGGAGTTGGAGATGTAATTATTGATCCTAATAATTCTAGGATAATTTATGCTTCTACTTGGCAAATGAAAAGAAATGGATATAGGATGGATAGTGGGGGTCCTGATAGTAAAATTTTTAGAAGTTTTGATGAGGGAAACACATGGGAAGATATTTCAACTTTTGAGGGTTTGCCTAATTTTCCATGGGGTATTGTTGGATTAGCAATATCTCCATTAAATTCTAAAAGAATTTGGGCTATGATAGAAGCAAAAAATGGTGGCTTATTTAGATCAGATGACGGAGGAAATAGTTGGTCTAAAATTAATTCTAATAGATCTTTAAGACAAAGGGCATGGTATTATACTAGAATTTATGCTGATACTGAAAATGAGGATAAAATATATATTTTAAATGTAAGTTATGGTGTTTCTTCTGATGGGGGTAAAACATTTAAATTAAAAAATGCACCTCATGGAGATCATCATGATTTATGGATAGATCCAAATAATAACATGAGAATGATTATTGCAGATGATGGTGGAGCACAAATTTCAAATGATGGAGGAAATAATTGGTCTACATACTATAACCAACCAACAGCTCAATTTTATAGAGTAACTACTGACAATTCATTTCCATATAGAATATATGGAGCACAGCAAGATAATAGCACTATACGAATAAAGAGTAGAACATCTAGTAGTTCAATATCAGATAAAGATTGGGAATCAACAGCGGGTGGTGAAAGTGCTCATTTAGCACCAGATCCTTTAAATAATGATATAGTTTATGGAGGTACTTATAAGGGTTATATGATGAGAATGGATCACTCAACTAATCAAATAAGATCTGTTAATATTTGGCCTGATAATCCAGCTGGTTCTGGTGCTGAAGTTATGAAGTATAGATTTAATTGGAATTTCCCTGTAATGTTTAGTCCTAATAATCCAAATAAGCTATATGCTGGTTCAAATTATTTACATGTAACAACTAATGAAGGTCAAACATGGAATACGATATCTGGTGATTTAACTAGAAATTTGCCAAAAACTATTGAGTCTTCAGGTGGATTAATAACCCAGGATAATACTGGAGCAGAGTTTTATGCAAATATTTTTGCTATAGCTGAATCTGAAATTGAAAATAATGTTATATGGGTAGGTAGTGATGATGGATTAATACATGTATCTAAAGATGCTGGACAAACATGGGAAAATGTTACGCCACCTGAAACTATGTCTCCTAAATTAAATATGATTAATTCAATAGATATAAGTTTATTTAAAAAAGGGAAAGCTTATGTTGCCGCAACTTCTTATAAATTTGGAGATTATAATCCATATTTATATAAAACAGAAGATTATGGAAAGAATTGGACATTAATAACTAATGGAATAAAATCTAATTATTATACAAGAGTTATAAGGTCAGATAAAAAAAGAGAGGGTTTATTATATTCTGGTACAGAGTGGGGTATGTATATTTCATTTGATGATGGAAATAGTTGGAAACCTTTTCAATTAAACTTACCAATAACATCTATTAGGGATTTAAAAATTAAAGACAATGATCTAATTGTTGCAACTCATGGTAGAAGTTTTTGGATCATTGATGATTTAACACCATTACACCAACTAAATGATGATGTTTTATTCAGCGAATCATATCTATATAAACCAGATATTACTTATAGAATGCACCAATCGGGAGGATGGGGAAGGTCTAATAATCTTTTAAATGGAGTTAATCATCCTAATGGAGTAATTATAAATTATACATTAAAAGAATTTAATGAGAATGATTATGTTAAGATATCCATTATAGATAATAATAATAATTTAATAAGATCATTTACAAACAATAAAGAAAAACTACTTTCTTCATTAGAAAAGCCAGTTTTAAGTAACACAAATGATATTGAATATGCTCTTTCTGAAAATAACATAAAATCTTTATCTCCTAAAAGTGGAGGAAATAAATTGATTTGGGATATGAGATATCCGGGCTTTAAATCATTTGATGGAATGATACTGTATTCTTCTCCAAATATTGGACCTAAAGCTTTGCCAGGTACTTATAAAGTAAGATTAACATATAATGATGCGGTGATGTCACAAGATTTTGAAATTTTAAAAGATCCAAGATTATCTAATACTCAAAATGATTATTTAGAACAATTTAATTTTTTAATTTCTGTTAGGGATCAAGTTTCAAAAGCAAATCAGACTATTATAGATATAAGAAAAATTAGGAAAGATTTACAATATATTATAGATAAATCTTCTGATAAGAAGCAGTTATTATCACTAATTAATGAATTTTCTAATAAATTATCAGTTATTGAAAATAGAATTCATATGACAAAAAATCAAAGCAGACAAGATCCTCTTAATTATGGTATAAGAATTAATAATAGATTAGCATTTTTGATGGGTGATTCCCAAAGAGGAGATTTTCCACCTACTGATCAATCAATAGAATTTTTTAATGTTATAAAAGAAGAGTTAAATAATGAATTAGCAAATTTTAATAAGTTATTAAATACTTATGTAAGTCAGATTAATAATATGATTGAGGATAATAATATAAAATTTATATCTTTTTAAATATTTTTATTTATAATAAGACACAATACTATTTACACTGAAAGTGGTATGTATTATTACTAATTATTATAGTAATTAAAAATATTTATTATATATTTACTATATATTATAGTAATATTATGGTTAAAGTAAATGAAAACATAAGATTTTTAAGAAAGAAAAAAGGGTGGACACAGGAGATGTTTTCAAAAAAAATTGGAATTAAAAGATCTTTAGTTGGTGCATATGAGGAGGGTAGATCAGATCCTAGATTAAATAACCTATTAAAAATATGTGATACATTTAATATTTCTTTAGATAATATACTTAAAAAAGATGTTTCTATTTTATCTGAAAAAAATTATAAAAGAAATGAAAATCAAAAAGTAAAGGTATTATCAATAACTGTTGATAATTCAGGTGATGAAAATATTGAATTAATTAATCAAAAAGCATCTGCTGGATATCTAAATTCCTATTCAGATTTTGAATTTATTGAACAATTACCAAAATTTCAATTGCCATTTTTAAATTTTAGTGGCACTCATAGAGCGTTTGAAATTAAAGGTGATTCTATGTTACCATTAACTTCTGGAACAATAGTAATAGGAAAATATATTGAAAATTTAGATTATATTAAAGATGGTAAAAATTATATCTTATTAACAAAAAATGACGGTATAGTTTATAAAAGAGTTGAAACTTTAGAAAATGAATTAAAGTTAATTTCTGATAATAAGTCTTATGAAGTTTATAATATAGGTTTAAATGACATTATAGAGGTTTGGGAAGGAATAGCTTTTTTTAGTTTAGATTTTCCTAATCCAAATAATGATTTAAATACTTTAAAAAGTCATATAAATGCTTTGTATTCAGATATAAATGATATAAAAAATAAGATATAATTATTTTTTATATATTTTTGATTTATGTCTAATAATACTGTTTTTTCAGGAATTAAAAATCCAAATCCTTTAAATTTAAAACTTCCTAATATTAATTCAGAAGAATTTGATAAAGTAATAAATACAAGGAGAAGTGTTAGGGTTTTCAGTGATCATAAAATTCCAGAAAAAATAGTTAAAAAATGCATGGAAAATGCTCTTAAAGCTCCAACATCTTCAAATTTGCAGACATGGGAAATTTATTGGATAAAAAATAAGGAGAAAAAAAATAAAGTTATAAAAGCATGTTTATCACAACCAGCTGCATCAACTGCAAAAGAATTATTTGTTTTTGTTTCTAGACCTGACTATTGGAAAAGAAATAATCAATTAATGTTAGATTATTTTAAAACTAGAAATAATGTACCTAAAGAGGTTTATAATTATTATGCTAAAATTACAAGTTTAGCATATAATCACGGGTTTTTAGGTATACTAGGGTTTATTAAAAAGATAATTGTGAACATAATTGGTATTTTTAAAGTAATTCCAAGAGAACCTAGTTCATTTTCTGATATGAAAGTTTGGTCTCAAAAAACAACAGCTTTAGCTTGTCAAAACTTTATGTTGTCAATGAGAGCATATGGATTTGATAGTTGTCCAATGGAAGGTTTAGACTCAACAAGAATGAAAAAAATTCTAAATCTACCTAGAAAAGCACAAATCTGTATGGCTATTGGAACGGGTAAAAGAGAAAATGAAGGTGTTTATGGAAAGCAATTAAGATTTGATAATGATTTATTTATTAAAGAAGTATAATTTTATTTAAAATATTTTATTGAATTATTATTATGATTAAATCTATAAAAATCGAGTTCCCTGATGCATCAGTAAAATCTTATAAAGTAGGAATCACGTGTTTAGAAATTCTTAAAACAATAAGTAATAGTTTATTTAAAAAAACCTTAGTTGCATCTCTTGATGATCAAGTAGTTGATTTATCATATAAAATATTAAATGATTGTAAAATAAAATTTTATAGTTGGGATGATGATATGGGAAAATCTACATTTTGGCATTCCTCAGCTCATTTACTCGCTGAAGCTATTGAAAGTATATACCCAGGAGTAAAATTCGGTATAGGACCATCAATTGCTAATGGGTTTTATTATGATATTGATTTTGATAAATATGATACATCAAAAATTGATTTAGAAAAAATTGAAAATAAAATTATAGAATTATCCAGAACCAAATCTGAATACGTAAGAGAAGAAATATCTAAAGCTGATGCTATAAAATATTTTGATAATAAATCTGATAATTTAAAACTGGATTTATTAAAAGATTTAAATGATGGTGAAATTACTTTTTATAAACAAGGTAATTTTATTGATTTATGTAAAGGACCTCATATTCCAAATACTTCTTTTGTTAAAGCTGTGAAAATTTTAAACATTGCAGGTGCTTACTGGAGGGGAGATGAAAAAAATAAACAATTAACAAGACTATATGCTATCACCTTTCCAAAACAAAAAGAATTGGATAATTATCTATTAAAACTTGAAGAAGCAAAAAAGAGAGATCATAGAAAATTAGGTAAAGATCTTGATTTATATTTTTTCAGCGATAAAGTAGGTCAGGGTTTACCTATGTGGTTACCCAATGGAAATATTATTAGAGAAAATTTAATGAATTTCATGAGGAATGAACAAATTAATTTAGGTTATGAACATGTTTCAACTCCGCATATAGGTTCTAAAGAATTGTACGTAACATCTGGTCATTATGAAAAGTATGGAGAATCCTCTTTTCAACCTATTAAAGTTCCTAGTGATAATGATGAATTTTTATTAAAACCAATGAATTGTCCACATCATTGTGAAATTTTTAATTTTAAACCTCATTCGTATAAAGAGTTACCTATTAGAATAGCCGAATTTGGTACGGTTTATAGATATGAAAAAAGTGGTGAATTACATGGAATGACACGAGTAAGGGGTTTTACACAAGATGACGCACATATTTTTTGTACAATTGATCAAGTTAAGTCTGAAGTAATTAATGTTATGAATCTTATAATAAAAGTTTTTAAAGCACTTTTATTTGATAACTATAAAGTTCAGGTATCATTAAGAGATAAAAAAAATCATGATAAATATATTGGTGATAGTAAATTGTGGGATATTGCAGAAAATGATTTAGTTGAGGCAATAAAAGAAAAATCAATTGAAGCTAATATAGTTTATGGTGAAGCAGCTTTTTATGGCCCAAAAATTGATTTTATAGTTAATGATTCATTAGATAGAGAATGGCAATTAGGCACAGTTCAGGTAGATTATCAATTACCTAAACGTTTTAATTTAAATTTTATTAATAAAAATAATAAAAAGGATAGACCGGTTTTAATTCATAGAGCACCATTTGGATCTATGGAAAGGTTTATAGCAATTTTAACTGAACATTGTGAGGGTAATTTTCCTTTGTGGTTAGCCCCTAAACAATTAATTATTTTACCTATAAATGACAAAGTCAATAATTATGCATTTGGTGTTTATGATAAACTAAGTAAAAATGGATTTAGATGTTCATTAGATAAGAGGGTAGAAAAAATTTCAAAAAAAATAAGAGATGCTGAAGTAATGAAAATTCCTTACATGATTATTGTAGGTGAAAATGAAATGAATTCAACTAAATTATCTGTTAGAAAAAAAGGAGAAGGAGACATTGGTAAAATGTCATTAATTGAATTGGAAAATATTTTAAATGTTGAAATATTAAATCATACAAAATAATTATGATTTACTTTTATTTATATAAAATATTAAGATATTTGCAGATATTTTAAAAGGAGGTAAGAATTATTAGAATAAATAGAAAAAAAAGAACCTGGAATAGACCACAAGAGAAGTATAAAATTAATGATAAAATTACTTCTAGTAAAGTTAGGGTTGTAGGTGATAATGTTGAAGTAAATGTTTATCCGTTACACCAGGCAAAAGCTATGGCAGAAAGACTTGGATTAGATCTTGTTGAAATTTCACCAAATATTGATCCTCCAGTGTGTAAAATTATTGATTATTCAAAATTCAAATACACACAAAAAAAGAAACAAAAATCTATAAGGTCTAATGCACAAAAAATGGTTTTAAAAGAAATTAGATTCGGTCCAAATACCGATGAACATGATTTTAATTTTAAATTAAAACATGCAATAAAATTTTTAGAAAGTGGTGCTAAAGTTAAAGCGTATGTTCATTTTTATGGTAGAACGATTGTTTTTAAAGAAAGAGGAGAAATTCTATTACTAAAATTAGCACAAGCTCTTGAGGATATAGCAAATGTTGAAGAGTTACCTAAACTTGAAGGAAAAAGAATGTTTTTAATGTTATCACCAAAAAAATAATTATATGCCAAAAGTAAAAACTAAATCAGGAGCTAAAAAAAGATTTAAATTGACTGGATCTGGAAAGATTAAAAGAAAAAATGCATTTAAAAATCATATTTTAACTAAAAAAGAAACTAAACAAAAAAGAAATTTAACAAACTCTTCATTAGTTCATAAATCTGACAAAAAGAATATTGAAAGAATGATATAAATTTATAATTATGCCAAGATCAAGAAACAATGTAGCAGCAAAAAACAGAAAGAAAAAAATTTTTAAATTAGCAAAGGGCTACTTTGGAAGAAGAAAAAATGTATGGACAGTTACAAAGAATGCTGTAGAAAAAGCGTTACAGTATTCTTATATTCATAGAAAAACAAAAAAAAGAGAAATTAGAAGTTTGTGGATTCAAAGAATAAATGCTGCTGTAAGAGTAGGGGGAATTTCATACTCTGATTTTATGGATAAGTTAAAAAAGTCAAATATCACTTTAAATAGAAAGGTTTTGGCTGATATTGCCATGAACGACCCTGAATCTTTCAAGAAAATCATTAAAACTATTAGTTAAAAAAATTGGTGTTCAATAATGATATAATTGATTCTTTTAAAACAATCGATACCCCATTTTATTATTACGATTTAAACATTTTATCAGAGACTTTAGAAAAGTTAATAATAGAAGCAAATTCTAAAATTTTTAAAGTTCACTATGCTATTAAAGCTAATACAAATTCTAAATTATTATATCTTATAAGAAATCATGGTATAGGGATTGATGCTGTTAGTGGAAATGAAGTAAAAAAAGCCATTGAGGAGGGGTTTGATAATAAAGATATTGTTTTTGCCGGAGTAGGAAAAACTGACAAAGAAATTGAATATTCTATTAATAGTAAAATTTCTTGTTTTAATTGTGAGTCAATTCAAGAAATTCAAGTAATCAATGATATTTCAAAAAAATCATTAGTTACATCAAATATTGCTTTAAGACTTAATCCAAATATTGAATCAAAAACACACAAGAATATTACCACTGGTACTAAAAAAAATAAATTTGGTATTGATATAAATGATGTAGACGACATTTTAATTTTGTTAAAATCTTTAGATAATATAAATCTAGTTGGTATACATTTTCATTTAGGATCACAAATAACAAATTTTAAAGTGTTTGATAAATTATGTAAAATAGCTAATACAACAAACAAGAAAATATTTGATTATGGTATATTATTAAATCATATCAACGTAGGTGGTGGTTTACCTATAGATTATAACAATCCAGAAAAAAATTATATTCCTAATTTTAGCGAATATTTTAATGTTTATAAAAAGAATATCATTTTATTAAAAAATCAAAAAATTTATGTTGAATTGGGAAGATCATTAGTAGGGCAATGTGGTAATCTGATATCTAGAGTATTATTTACAAAAAAATCATATGACAAAAATTATGTTATACTAGATGCAGGAATGACTGAGTTAATTAGACCAGCTTTATACAATAGCTATCACAAAATATCAAACTTAACTTCTATTGAAAGTACTTTTAAAAAGTATGATGTTGTTGGTCCATTGTGTGAATCTTCAGATATTTTTTTAAAAAATATAAAATTACCATTTTCAAAAAGGAATGATATATTTAGAATATATTCTTGTGGAGCTTATGGTAAAACCATGTCGTTAAATTATAATTTAAGAAATACTATTAAATCATATTATTCAGATATTATTTAATTAAATAAATTAATCATTATATTATAAATATCTATTTCATTAATTTTAAAATAATGGACTTAAATAAAACACATTTTAAAATAATTATAGCACTTATATTATATATACTTTTTTTATTGTTTTTTACTAAGATTGTTTAATGTCAAATATTGATTTATTTATACTTTCCTTCACTTTATTAAGTATATCATTATATAGTACATATAAAAATTATTCTAATAAAAATTTAAAATCTTACATTTTAGGTAATAAATCGGCAAACTGGAGAACAATAGGTTTATCAGTAATGGCTACTCAAGCTAGTGCAATTACATTTTTATCGACTCCAGGACAAGGTTATGTTGAAGGTATGAGTTTTATTCAAAATTATCTTGGTTTGCCAATTGCACTTATTATAGTTTCTTTAATTTTTGTTCCAATTTATTATAAGTCAAATGTTTATACAGCATATGAATACCTTGAGACAAGGTTTGATTATAAAGTTAGACTCCTTACATCTTTATTTTTTTTAATGCAAAGAGGTTTGCAAGCTGGAATTACAATTTATGCTCCATCAATAATTTTAACAACTATTTTAGGATGGGATCTAACCATTACTGTAATATTAGTTGGATCATTAATTATTTTGTATACAGTAGTTGGGGGTAGTAGGGCAGTCAGTTTAACTCACAAATATCAAATGACAATTATTTTTATTGGATTAATTGTATTATTTACATTTCTTTTAAATTTTATACTCAAAGATATTTCGTTTTACAATTCATTACAATTAATGGGTTTATTTGATAAAAATAATGCAATTAATTTATCTTTTGATTTTTCAGAAAAGTATACCATTTGGTCGGGTTTATTTGGCGGATTTTTCCTATCGTTATCTTATTTTGGTACAGATCAATCACAGGTATCAAGATATATAAATGGTAAAAATATTAAAGAAAGTCAAATGGGTTTAATATTCAATGCATTTATGAAAATACCTTTACAATTTTTTATACTTTTTATTGGACTATTATTATTTGTTTTTTATTCTTTAAATCAACCTCCCCTTAATTTTAACAAGAGTCTTTTAAGTTATCAAAAATCTATTGATAATTCTTTAATTGAAAACTATGAGAAAGAAAATACTTTAATTTTTGAAAAGAAAAAGGAATTATTAAATAGTTATTTTAATAACTCTAAAGATGAAAAACTAAATAAGCAAATTATTGAATTAAATAACGATTTAGATATGAATCGAAAGAATTTCGAATCTGAGGTTGTAGCAAATGGATATATTATGAAAAAGCCAGAATCAGATTTTATATTTTTAACGTTTATTTTAGATTATCTACCAATAGGTTTAATTGGCTTTTTAATAGCAGTAATTTTTTCTGCTGCTATGAGTTCTACATCAGCAGAAATTAGTGCGTTATCAGCTATAACAACTATTGATATTTATAAAAGATTTTTTAAATCAGATGTTTTTACTAAAAATGATGTAATCATTTCTAAATTCTTCAATTTTATATGGGGAGTTATAGCAATTCTGTTTTCATTATTTTTTGTTCAAAAAGAAAACTTAATTGAATCAATTAACATAGTTGCCTCTTTACTTTATGGAAATGTCTTGGGAATATTTTTAGTTGCTTTTTTTAATAAAAAAATAAAATCTAATAATGTATTTATAGGTGCAATTTTATCTCAAACTATTGTTTTGATTATTTATTTTAATCAAGGCGATTCAATTGGTTACTTGTGGTTTAATTTTATAGGAACTTTATTAACTTGTAGTATATCTTATTTTCTATATATATTAAATGAAAATATTAATAATAGCACCAAATAATATAGTTGATAATTGGGTAACTGTATTTAATAAATTAATCTCTAAAGATTCAATAGTAATATGGCCTAATGTTTTAGACTATGATAAAATTGATTGCGTAGCTCTATGGAATCAACCTCATGGATTATTAAATAAGTTTAAAAATTTAAAACTTATTCATTCAATGGGAGCAGGAGTTGATCATATATTATCAGATCCTTCGTTACCTGAAAATATTCCAATTTGTAGGATTTCTGATGAAAAACTATCATTTTCAATGTCTAGTTATATTATAATGGCTGTTTTGTTTTATCATAAAAGGCTAATTAAATATCAAAGTGATAAGAAGAATAAAATTTGGGATCATAACAGTATACCTGAAATTGATATTAATATTGGAATTTTAGGGTTTGGATCTTTAGGTTCTGATGCTGGAATAAAATTAAAAAATTTAGGTTTTAATGTTTATGGTTATAGTTTAAATAAAAAAGAACATAGTGATATAAAATTATATCATGGTGATAATTTAGATCAATTTTTAAATAAAATTAATGTTTTAGTATGCACTGTTCCTTACACGTCAAAAACAAAAAATCTATTAAACATAAAATTATTTAATAAATTAAATGATGAAACATATTTAATTAATGTATCAAGAGGTAAAGTTCAAAATGAAAAAGATATTTTAAAGGCTATTGAAATTGGTAAACTATCAGGAGCTTTTTTAGACGTTTTTGAAACAGAGCCACTTCCTAAAAATAACAAAATATGGAGAAATGATAAAATAGAAATAACACCTCATATTGCAAGTATTACAAATGAGGAAGCTGCGGTTCCACAAATTTTAGATAATTATAATAGAATGATTAAAAATATTGAATTAAGAAATCTAATTAATTTAGAAAATGAATATTAAGAACATTTATTTTTTTATAATCATTTTCATATTTAATAGTGAATTATTATCGCAATCTTTTGAAAAACAATATCAGATAGATTCTTTAATTAATATCAATTTAAAGTCAAATGAAAATATAGGTTATATAAATAATAAAGGTTCAATAATTTTTTTTAATAGTTCTTTTAACTCTAAAAACGTAGGTGGTATTAATGATAAAAATGATGTTTGGTATAGTATTAGTACTTCTGGTAAATGGCAAAAACCTAACAATTTAAATAAAGTAAATTCAACTAATAATGATATACTTTTAGGTATTGAAGATGATAAACTTGTTGTTTTTACTGAAGGTTTAATTAAATATTATAATACTAATGTTAATAATATAAAAGTATTAAATGAATCTTCTATAGTTGGTTTTAATCCTTTTTTTGATTTAATCTCTGGTTCAATATATAATAATATAATCTTTTTAGGAATAGAAAGTTATGGTTCTTATGGCGTAGAAGATATTTATATATCAAAAAAAATAGACTCATCTTCATGGAGTAGACTAAAAAATATTGGATCGATTATTAATTCAAAATACCAAGAAATTTCTCCTTTTATATTAAATGATGACACATTAATTTTCTCATCAAATAGACCAAGTATATATGGTAGTTTTAACTTTTATTATTCTGTTAATTTAGATGATAATTATAGTAAATGGTCTGAACCTATTCTTATAGATAAATTTAATTCAAATGCTTCGGAAAAATTTATTTCATACAATTCAAATAATAAAAATTTTATAATTTCTGAAGAATATAATAGTTTAGGTTATTCTAATTTAAAGTTGCTTAGAAGAGTAAATAAAGACGATAAATTTCAAATTAGTTTTTCTATAAATAATACTGAGGATATTAGTGGGGATTTATATATTTATAGTGATTCCAGTTTAATTGATTTTTTTAAAATAAATACTAAATCATTAATTTATAATTATAAAAAAAATGAAAATTTAATATTTACTTTTAAAATAAAAAATTTCTTTCAATTAGATACTTTAATTAGTATAAACGAAAATAAAAAAGTAGCTCTTAACTTGAAGGAAATAAAAAATAATTCACGTTTAGTATTAGATAATATACTTTTTAAAAGATCATCCTATGAGATATTGCAATTATCTCAAAAAAACTTAAATAACATATTACATATATTTAATAATGAAAAAAATATTTCTGTTTTAATAGAAGGTCACACAGATAATTCGGGTGATTTCACTGAGAATTTAAAATTATCTGAAAAAAGAGCAAATGTTATTAGAGATTATCTTATAAAGAATGGAATAAATAAAAAAAGAATTAAAACTAAAGGATATGGTTCATTAAAACCTAGATTCAGCAATAGTTCTGAAGAAACAAAAAGATTGAATAGGAGAGTAGAAATTTTAATAATAGATAAATAGAAATTATTTAATGAAATTTATTAAAGAGAGAAACCATAGAATTAGAGCACAAGCAGTTTTTGATTAATCAATCTTTTTTCAATTAAAGAAAAGGAGTGAGGTTAGAGTTAAGAAAATTTTTAAGCATATCTTCTTCTTTTAATTCAGCCACTTCTAATCCTTTTAAATTGATGTATATTGTAAAAAATCAATAAAAATTAAATTGAAAGATCCTCTACTTAAAAAGGGTTCTTTTTTAAGTATAACTCTATTAATACTTTCTGGAGAATTAATTTTTTTATTACCATATGTTTTGCCTAGAGTGTTTAGACCTACATTCCTGGAAGTATTCAATTTAAATAATCTTCAGCTAGGAAGTTTGTTTTCCGTATATGGAACTATGGCATTGCTATCTTATGTATATGGGGGTGTAATTTCAGACAGGTTTCAACCTAAGAAATTAATAACGGTTTCACTTTTTTTTACAGCTTTAGGTGGGGTAGTTTTAGCAAGTTACCCATCCTACTTTATTTTAAAAATTTTATATGGTTATTGGGGCTTTACAACTGTGTTTTTATTTTGGGGAGCTATGATAAAAGCTACCCGTGTATGGGGAGGATCCAAAAATCAGGGGAAAGCTTTTGCATTTTTAGATGGAGGAAGAGGGTTAGTTGCTGCCTCAATGGGGAGTTTAGGAGTGTTAATTTTTTCAACTTTTTTGACAAACGATATTGAATCTGCAAATTTAATTGAGCGTAAAGAAGCATTTAGATATGTCATTTTATTTTCATCATTTATGGTGTTTTTAACAGGATTTTTAGTGCTCTTTTTTATGGAAAAGGATCAGAAAGACGAACTTAAAAAAACAAACTCGTTAAATTCATATTCTAATATTAAAACGGTTTTAAAAATTCAATCGGTATGGCTTATAATGATTATTATAATTTCCGCATATATGGGATATAAGGTTACAGATATTTACTCTTTATATGCTTCTGAAGTTATGCTATTCGATCACATACAGGCTGCAAATATTGGGTCATTACAATTATACCTTAGACCATTAGTTTGTGTAATAATTGCCTTAATAGCAGATAAAACAAGTTACATTTATTTGATTATTATTGGTTTTATTACAATGTTAATAGGGTCATCAATGTTTGCATTTGGAATGGTTCAATTAAATATGAATTTTGTTTTTTACTTTTCATTAATCATTGTTGCTACTGGAACATATGCTATTCGCGCTTTATATTTCTCTATTATGCAAGAAGGTCGTATCCCCCTTATATTAACAGGTACAGCTGTTGGTTTGATTTCTGTTGTTGGATATACTCCTGATATTTTTGCAACCCCAATCATTGGCTATCTTTTAGACAGATATCCTGGATTACTTGGTCATCAGTACGTATTCACAATTTTAGTTCTATTTTCTATTTTTGGATTATTGGCTTCAATAAAATTTGCCAGTCTAACAAACAAGTATTCAAATAAAGAAATAGATGATGTTTAAGGATATCTTTAATATCCTATAGCTATATTATCTCCTCTTTTATCAGATCCACCCTCTAATTTATTATCTGAATTAATTAATATACAATCCATTCTTCCAATAGTACCTCTTTCATTAATTTTATGACCTATAGATATTAATTGTTTCTTAGTTTCATTGCTTATAGAATTTTTTTCAACATATAATATATCTGGAACCCACTGATGATGTATTTTTTTTGCATCTACTGCTTCTTGCATAGTCATTTCATAATCAATAACATTTAATATAGTTTGAAATACAGAAGTTATAATGGTTGATCCACCGGGAGTTCCTAATACCATAAATAAATTATTATTTTTTTCAATTATTGTAGGAGTCATTGATGAAAGCATTCTTTTACCAGGTTCAATTGAATTTGCTTTACCACCAATTAATCCAAACATATTTGGAAATCCGGGTTTTACACTAAAATCATCCATTTCATTATTTAATAAAAAACCAGCACCACCAACAACAACTTTAGATCCATAAGATCCATTTAAAGTTGTAGTAATAGAAACAGCATTTCCAAATTTATCTACAACAGAGAAATGTGTGGTCTCGTTACTCTCATTATAAGTAATTGAACCTTCTTTAATTTCATTTGAAGGTGTTTTTTTTAATGGATTAATATTTTTGAATTTGTTTTCTAAATAATTACTATTAATTAATTTTTCAACAGGGACTTTGTAAAAATCAGGGTCACCTAAATGAGTTGCTCTATCTGCATAAACTCTACTTTCAAGTTCAGCCATTACATTTATAGTTTTTAAGCTATTAAAACCATAACTTTTTATATTGTATTTTTCAATACCTTTTAGTAATTGGACTAATGCAATTCCACCACTAGAAGGAGGTCCCATAGAAATAATTTTATGGTTTTTATAATATCCAACAATAGGTTTTCTCCATATTGAAGAATATTTATCGAGATCACCCTGAGTAAATATCCCTTTGCCTTTATTCATTTCCTTAAGTAATAATTTTGCAGTAATTCCAGAATAAAAGCCATCTCTTTTTTGATTTTTTATTCTATTTAGTGTTAGAGATAAATTACTTTGTACTAATGTGTCATTTGTTTTCCACCTATTATTTTTTACAAAAGGAATAGATTTTTTATTTACTTTAAGAAATAAATCTTTAGTACTATTTAAACTATTTGATTGTGCTGTTGTAAGTTGATAACCATCTCTAGCTAGTTTTATTGATGGATTTAAGAGTTTTTCCCAATCTAAAATACCAAACTTTTCATGAAGCTTAACCATTCCATCTACTGTACCTGGAATTCCAGATGCTAAATGACCGATTTTACTTTTATTTACATCAACAATCATTTCATTTAAATCATTATTTTTTAATTCATAATTAATTAATATAGAATCATTTTTATTATATAAATACATGTTTTTTGATGATAAAAAAGGAGCTTTTTCTCTAAAATCTAAAGAGCCAATTTCTCCGCTATTTAATCTGTAAACGACAAAACCTCCTCCACCTATATTGCCTGCATTCGGATAAACAACTGAAAGTGCAAATTGGATTGCTACTGCAGCATCAAAAGCATTTCCACCTTGTTTTAAAATATCAATACCAACTTTTGAAGAAATTGAATGGGCTGATGAAACCATAGCAGAATCAGATAAAACTTTTTTATTTTTATTTTTTATTTTTTCACATGAATAAAATGGGAATAATAATATAATTGCTACTATTTTTAGAAAATATTTATAATATATATGTATCCGATTCCTATTTAAAATTTTCATATTTTTTTTTTGATATAAATTTAGAAATTATATTGCGTTCTTATTTATAATTATATGTGTGGTATTCTTGCAATTTACAACAAAGACAAATATTTAAATAATAATATTAGATCAATGTCTTTAGATATAATAAAAAAAGTTAGACATAGAGGTCCTGATTGGTCAGGTATTTATAAATCAGAGAATGCAATATTAGCTCATGAAAGATTGGCAATTGTAGACATTAAATCTGGAGGTCAACCAATTTTATCATCAGACAAGAATTTGGTTTTAACAATAAATGGTGAAATATATAACCATTTAAGTATTAAAAATGATAAATCAATAAAATATGATTATCAAACAAATTCAGATTGTGAAGTTATTTTATCCCTATATAAAAACAAATCAGTCGATTTTTTAAATGATATTAATGGGATTTTTTCATTTGTTCTTTATGATAAAGATAAAAATTCAATTTTAGTAGCTAGAGATCCTATTGGAGTCATGCCTCTTTATATGGGATCAGATAAATATGGGAATTTATTATTTGCTTCAGAGATGAAATGCTTGGTAGGTATATGTAGTGATATAAAGGAATTTCCTCCAGGCTCATATATGAATGAAAAATTAAAGTATCCAGTTAAATATTATTCTAAATCATGGATGAGTTATGATAATGTGTCTGAAAACAAAACAGTAGTAAAAAATATAAAAAAATCCCTTGAAGATTCTGTAAAAAGACAGCTAATGTCTGATGTTCCATTTGGGATACTACTATCTGGAGGTCTTGATTCATCAATAATTGCTTCTATAGTAAAGAAATTTTCAAAAAAAAGAATAGAGAGTAATAATAAAAATGATGCATGGTGGCCTCAAATACATTCTTTTGCCATAGGGTTAAGAAATTCACCTGATTTAATAGCTTCAAGAAAAGTTTCACAATATTTAAAAACTATACATCACGAAATAGTTTTTACTATACAAGAAGCTATTGATTCAATTAATGATGTAATATATTATATAGAAACTTATGATGTTACTACGGTTAGAGCTTCTACACCTATGTATTTAATGGCTAGATATATAAAATCAATGGGAATAAAAATGGTCTTGTCTGGAGAAGGAGCAGATGAAATTTTTGGTGGTTATTTATACTTTCATAAGGCTCCTAATGCTGAAGAATTTCATAATGAAACTATTAGAAAAATTAACAAATTACATCTTTATGATTGTTTAAGAGCAAATAAATCTTTGGCTGCTTGGGGAGTTGAGGGGAGGGTTCCTTTTTTAGATGTAGATTTTTTAGATATTTCCATGAATGTTAATCCAAAAGATAAAATGGTAAAGCCTAATAAAATCGAAAAATCAATTTTACGAGAAGCATTTAAAAGAGATTTACCTGATGAGATATTGTGGAGACAGAAAGAGCAATTTTCTGATGGAGTTGGATATTCATGGATTAACAGTTTGAAAGAATTTACAAATAATAATATTTCAGATTTTGATTTTAATAATAGGAAAAAACTTTATCCTATAAACACACCGCAGTCAAAAGAAGAATTTTATTATAGGATGATTTTTAATAAACATTATCCTGATGAATGTTCAGTTAAATGTGTTCCATCTAGTAAATCAATAGCATGTAGCACCGAAGAAGCCTTAAAATGGGACAAAAATTTTTCTAAAATGAATGATCCATCTGGTAGATCTATAAAAAATGTACATAAAGACTCTTATTGATTTATACTTTTTTTAAAGCATTTTTTATATCATCAATTAAATCATCACTATCTTCTAAACCAATAGATAATCTAACTAGAGCTTCAGTAAAACCAAATAACTTTTTAGTTTCTTTATTAACATCAGCATGAGTCATTGAGTAGGGGTGACATGCTAAACTTTCAGTTCCGCCTAAGCTTACTGCAAGTTTTACTAATTTAAGATTATCTAAAAATTTAAATGCTTCTTTTTCTCCACCTTTAATATCAAATGATATCATACCTCCACCACATGAATATTGACTTTTATAAATTTTATATTCATTAGATTTTTTAGGAATTAGATTTAAATAATGTACTTTTTTTATTTTTTTATGATTATTTAAAACTATGGCTATTTTATTAGCATTTTCAGCAGATTTTTCCATTCTAAGTTTTAATGTTTCTAAACTTCTTAACATTAACCAACAAGTAAAAGGATTAGCCATATTGCCTAAAAAAACTCTCATTGTTTTTATTCTATTAATCAATAACTTATTTCCACAAACAGAACCAGCTACAAGATCACTATGACCACCGATATATTTTGTGGCTGAATATAAAACAAGATCTGCACCAAAATCAATGGGTTGAGAAAACACTGGTCCCATAAATGTATTATCTATAGCTAAATAAGTTTTAGATTTTTTGTTTGAAAAATAGTTAGCTATTTCTTTAGATTTTTTTATGTCTACTAGACTGTTTGTTGGATTAGCAGGACTCTCGATATATACTAAGCTGACTTTTAAATTAGGATATTTTATATTTTTTTTATTTACAATTTTATCTATAGTATCAAAAGAATCAAAATACATTGATTTAATTCCATATTTTGGAAGTACACGTTTTATAAAATGATCTGTTCCACCATATAAAGGTGAAGAATGCATAATAAGGGTGTTAGGTTTACTAATCTCTAATATAGTAGTTGTAATGGCTGCCATTCCACTTTGGAATACAGCACAAGCTTCTGCATTATCCCAAATTTTTAATCTTTCTTCTACAATTTCAGCATTAGGATTATTTATTCTAGAGTATGCCAAAGAAACACTCTCATTTTTTCTTTTTTTTCTTAATCCATAGGCTATGTGAAAATGAGCTTTCCCTTCTTCAGAATTTTTAAAAACAAAAGTACTTGTTTGAAATAATGGTGTTTTTGCAGCGCCTTCTGATAAATGAGGATCATATCCATATGACATCATTTCACTTTCAGGCTTTCTTTTTTTTGTCATTAATTTATTGTATCAACTTTGATATTTAAGCTTTCTTCAAAAGATTTAATTAAAGTACTTCTAAATTCATCTAATTCTTTTTTAATATTTTTTCTTAAATCTTTAATATATTCATCACTTGATAGATTTTTTATGTTTTTTTCAATATCCTTAATTTTATTATCAACTATTTTAAGTTCTTCATTTTTAATTTTTAATATTTCATCAACAGATTTTTTTAATGATTCTATTTTAGATGATTCATCTTTAATCTTCAATTTATATTCACTTTCTAATTGATTCAAATAATTTTTATTTTCTTTGATTAATGATTCTAATTGTTTTGATATTTTTGAATTAAAATCTTTATTTAATTTATCTATTTCTTTAAATAAAAGATTAATTTGATCTTCTAACTCTTTAAAGTTTATCGTTTTATTTTCTGTAGAAGTGTCTTGAGCATATAAAAAGTTTGTAGAACTGTAAGTAATTGATAAAAAAATTATAATTAAAATCGTTTTATTAGAATTTTTTATCATATTCTGTGCAATATTAAAATTTATTATTCAGTGTAAAATATTTTTTTTATAATAAATTAATTTTTAATATAATTTGATTTTTTTACCAAGAAAATTTAAAAGTAAAGATATTGAAATTAATCCCATAACTGTTTCATTACCGATATCATTCATAAATTTAGATGTATTATTTACAACATCCATATTAAATAATTTAACATTTGTGGTTAATTGAAATAAAATAGCAGTAGCTGCAAAACCAATGGATAATCTAATTATAGGTTTTAGCAGTTTTCTTACTTTATCAATTGTTTCTTTCATTATATTTTACTTTATATGTAGATGATAAAAGATAAAAAAACCGCCCTTAGGCGGTTTTTTATCAAACTTAATATGATTGTTATGTTGCTATTTAACTTGACCCCAAAGGATAAGTAAAACCACAAGTCCAACAAAGCCGCCACTAGATAAGCTATCAACGATATCTGTAATGTTACCGATTACATTCAGTCCCATTATATTCCCGAAGACAATTTGTCCAGCAACTCCTAAGCCAATAAGTGATACTACTAGACCAGTAAGACCTGCTATTAGGCCACCAACCTGTTTCATAATTGAATCCATATTTAAAATAGTTTGGTTATAAATAGAATTTACCCATTTATTTTATTATTTACAATTAAACCAATAAAATGTTCTATTATACAGTAATTAAAGAGAAGATAATTTTGTTATTTCTTAAAAAAGAAAAATAATAAGACATGTTATTATTTCCCAATACAAAATTTAGAAAATATATTCGAAAGAATGTCATCATTTGTAATTTCACCTGTTATTTCACCTAAATAAGACAAAGAATATTTTATATCTAATGCAATTAAATCAGTATTTGATTTTTCTTTCAAATTTTTTTTTACATTTTCCATAGCATTGTTCACTTTAGATAATGATTCATAATGTCTTTGATTAATTGATATAGAAGATTCATCCCTAATTATGTTTTTATTAATATTTAAATTAATTGTATTTATTAAGCTCTTTATATCTTTAAAGTTTTTACCTGAAATTATTATAATATTATTTTTTTTGAAAAAATTTATAATACTAGTATTTATCTTTAAATCTGACTTATTGCCAATTAATATAACATTTTTATTTTTTAGAATTTTAGAATTAATTTGATTTTTAATCGATTCTAAAGATTCATTGAATAAATCAAATATGTAAATAACGATGGATGCATTTCTTGCTTTTTCAATAGCTTTATTAACTCCAATTTTTTCAATTTTATTTGTGGCTTTTCTAATGCCTGCGGTATCCACAAAACGAACAATATTTCCGCCTATTGTTATGGTATCTTCTATAAGATCTCTAGTAGTTCCAGGTATACTTGAAACTATTGCTTTTTCTTCATTTATTAAAGCATTTAGAATTGTAGATTTTCCAACATTAGGCTTTCCTGTAATAACAACTTCTATACCATTTTTTAAAACGTTAGTAGCATCGTAACTATTTATTAAATATTTTGAATATTCTAAAATTTTATTTACAGTATTAGATAATTTATTTCTATTTGCAAACTCAACATCTTCTTCAGAAAAATCTAACTCTAATTCTATTAATGAAGAAAAATCAATTAATTCATTTCTTAATTCTTGTATTTTTTTTGAAAAATTACCTCTAATTTGATTTAATGCTATTTTATGAGAATTTTTAGAGTTTGAAGATATTAAATCTGCAACTGCTTCTGCCTGAGAAAGATCCATATTTCCATTTAAAAATGATCTTAATGTAAATTCTCCTTTATTTGCTATTCGTACACCAAGTTTTATAAAAATAGAAATAATTTTATTTATTATATAGGGTGAACCATGACAGGAAATTTCTACTACATTTTCTTTTGTATAGGATCTGGGGGATTTAAAAATTGATACTAATACTTCATCTATAATATTATTTTTGTATTTAATAGTTCCAAAATGGATTGTATGAGATTTAACCTTATTTAAATCTTTATTTAAAAAAATTTTATTAGTTAATGAGATAGATTTTTTTCCAGATAATCTAATAAGAGAAACAGCACTTAAACCATATGGTGTTGAGGGAGCAATTATCGTATCGTTATTAATTGAAGTATTCATTTTATCCCAAAGCATTAACAAAACGCTAAAATAATTCTTAATTTATCAGTTAGCGATTAAATTATCAATAAAAAATAAACTTTGGGTAAGTAAAAAGGTTAGTATATAATATATAATTAAAAGTCTTTTAAAAATGAGGAGTTTTTATTTCTTTAGTTTATAATGGTTCTGTGCTATTTGGTTTAAATATGTTTTTGTGTTTATCAGTTCAAATTTCAGTTCATTCGGAAGTTCCGAAAACAAAGAAGTATCACCACCTAATAATATCGGAATTGGGCCTTTATTTACAATGGTCATCCCATATAATTTCTTCAGCACCCTTATGTCCCATTTTTGCTGCTATTTTGTAGTCTGCACAAGCACCGTTTCTATCATTCATAATTTCTTTTACAACACCTCTATTGAAATAAGCATAAACAAAATTAGGATTAAGTTCAATTGATTTAGTAAAGTCAACTATAGCACCATTATAGTCTCTATTATCATATTTTTTGAGACCACTATAATAGTATTCTTTCCACGTTTGACTAAAATTAGTACAACTAAATACAAAAAATATGATTATAAAGTACCATTTCATACTTTCAATCTAAAAACATCAAAGCTCAATTCAAAAGGGGAGTGGTCTAAATTTTATATATAATTTGTATTTTTTGGGTTACTAATTGGATTACTAACACTCTTAAAATGTGTGTTTAATTATACTTCAGAAAAGTTTATTTCAACCCAAAACATTAACAAAACACTAAAATAAAGCTTAATTCATCAGTTAGCTATTAAATTATCTGTAAAAAATAAACTTTGGGTTACAAAATAGGTCACAAGATTTAAACAGCATTCAAGGTAAAGAATACTTTAGTTGCGAGCGATTGCGTCAAGCAACAAGCGAAGCAACGAACTAGTAGAACTAAAAAAAAGGCTAAAATAATTTTTTATTTGAAAATAGCTTGAAAAAAAGTTTGCATTTTTTCCCAAGATTGTAGGTCAGCCTCTTTATTGTAGGCTAATCCAATACCAAATTTTTCTCCATTAATAGTTGATTCAGGATTAGTAAATCCATGTAAACTATTGGGATAATTCACAAATTGGTAATCTGTTTTTAAAGAATCCATTTCTTCTTTAAACCTTAAGGTTGCATCACTTCCAACCATTCTATCGTCTGCACCATTACAAACTAAAATTTTAGTTAATGTTGGACCAGTATAACTGATTGCTTTTCCTAGAGAACCATGAAAGCTAGCAACACCAGACAGGCCAACATTTAATCTAGCCATATTTAGAACTACTCCACCTCCAAAGCAATAACCAATTGCACCAATTTTAGAACTATCAACAAATTCAAACCCTTTCACAACCTCCATTGCTTTTAAAAATCTTTCTTTATTAGTTTCAAAATCCCTCATTATAGACGAACTAAATGCACCAGCATCTTTTGGATGTTCAGCAACTTTACCATTGCCATACATATCAACGGCAAAGGCTACATAACCTAATTTTGCAATCATTTCTGCCCTTTTTCTAGGATATTTATTTTGTCCCCACCACTCATGAACGACTAATATAGCAGGTCTTTTCTCTTTTATTGATTCGTCATAAACCAAATAACCATGCATTTGCAAAGTATCCAGTTGATATTTAATCTCTTTTTTAACCATTGATTTATTATCTTGTTGAAAACAAGATAATAATATTAAAAAAAAGAAGACAAAAATAATTTTCATGATAGATTGGTTTTAAACAAAAATATTCATTATTTATTAAAATGAACAATTCAAAAAAAATATTAAAATTCTTAAAAAATATAAAACTCAAATGTTTAACATATTTAAGCTAAAAAATTAAACACCCTCCTTCATTTGACTAAGAAACAATGACTCTTGTTTTGCTTTCAAATTCTAATATATGGGTATATAATTGACTATATTATTTATATAATTCTCAAACTACAATTTACAATTATCAAAACAAAATTCAAAAGGGGAGTGGGGTTAGTGGGGTTTTTTGTTTAATTGGATTTGTAAGTTTTTCTAAATCTTCTTTTTTTAACCGCTGAAGTTTTTCTAGTTCTTACCTCGAATTTTAATATTGAAGCTAATGCTCTTAACAACGATTCCATACCTACAATCTACAACTATCAAAGAAAAATTCAAAAGGGGAGTGGGGTTAGTGAGGTTTTTGTTTAGTTAAAGAATAGATAATAAGGAATAATTACTGCAAGAAAACCTACAATAACATAAATAATTAATTTTATAGTTTCTTTATCCATAGGGGTTTTTTGTTTATTCATACAACACAATAATGTCGGGATTGCAAACGACAACTCTAGATATTTCTAATACTGTTTTAGAATCTTCATAAAAATTAACAATCACATCTTCATTATATAAGTTATTACCAACTTCACAACTAAATGTTAATGTTACTCTCACATCATCAATTTTTAGCAATCCTATATCAAGAGTAAAAGTTTGATTTTGCGATGTAACATCAAGCACATAATTAATTAAAGAGATTTGAATAAAAGTTAATCTTGGAGTTGTTGATTCATCTGTGTATCGTAATTCTAATGTGTAAGAAGGCAATGGTTCTGGTAGAATTAAACTACAAGAAAACAAGAAAAATAATAAGATAAATAGGTATCTCATACTTCAATCTATCAAGATTCAAGAGAAAAGCCAAATGTCAGATGTTAGGGTTTAAGGTAAACGGGTTTTAAAGACTATTAAACGCTATATAACGGGTTTAAATGAAGACATTACAGTTATGTTTAAACCAGTTAAAAGGTTCACTAAAAAGCAATTAAAAGGGTTAGATAAACACGACTTAGCGGTAGAACAAATAGAAGCTGAAGAACAAAGAAGAAAGCAAAAAGAAAAAGTGGTATGTAACAAAGAAGTACACACCAAAACGGTAACAAGCAGTGACCGTTCTTTTGATAACTGGTTTGATGTCAATTGTAACGAAGAAGTACAATTGAAAAAAAGAATAACATTAAAAAAAGCAGATGGTAGGGTAGTAGGTTTAGATGACTACGAAAACGACATTTTCTTGTAGCATAATTTACATCAAATGGTATACTAGTTGGTATACTATCTTACATAAAATATGTGTTTATTTAATATATAGATATGTTTTGCTTAACCCAAAGCTACATCAAGAGACATCATAATAACAAAACCAATAATAAAACCTAACGATGCTATATCAGTATATTTATCTATCTGTGTTTCGGGTATAACCTCTTCAACAACAACAAATACCATCGCTCCTGCAGCAAAAGATAACGCATAAGGTAAAATAGGAGTAAAAAATGTAACAGCAACAGCTCCAATTACTCCTGCAACTGGCTCAACAACTCCAGACAATGAACCATAATAAAAACTTTTTAATCTACTTAACCCTAGTCTTCTTAACGGCATAGCTACTGCTATTCCTTCAGGAAAATTTTGTAACCCAATACCAATAGCTAAAATTACTGCACCAGATATAGATGCTTCTGGTATACCTGATGCAACTGCACCAAACAAAACACCAATAGCTAGACCCTCAGGTATATTATGAAGTGTAATAGCTAAAACTAATAATACTGTTCTATGTAAAGATGTTTTAATTCCTTCTTTTTGACTTTCTTTAAAATTTATATGAAGATGAGGTAATATTTTATCCATAATAAATATTAAAACAGCACCTAATGTAAATCCTATAGCTGCTGGTAATACCTTTTGAAAACCTTCTCCTTTTGACATTTCGATAGATGGTGCAAGAAGACTCCAAAAGCTTGCAGCAATCATTACACCACCTGAGAAACCAAGCAAACCATCTAATACTCCTCTGTGCATTTTTTTAAAAAACAAAGCAAATGACGCACCTAATGAGGTTACTATAAACGTAAACATTGTCGCATAAAATGCACCCAATATTGGATTAATATTTTCAAAAAATTTTATAATATTTTCCATAATTAAATCTTAGTTATTTTAATGTTTGAAGCAATTTTTTTAGATATTAATAATTTTTTATTATCAATAATAATTTCTAATGAATTATCAAATTCTAATTTTTCAATTACTTTAATTTTTGTTCCTATTTGTATGTTTAATTTTTTTAAAAGTTTAAAAAAATGATCATCTTCTTTAATTATTCTAGATACTATACCACTTTCAAAAATTTTTAAATCACTTAAAGAAATTTTTATAGTAGATTCAATAACTCCTAATTTATTAGGAATAGGGTCGCCGTGTGGATCAATTTTTGGATATTTTAAATAATCATCTAGCTTATCGATTAATTTATTAGAGCTAACATGCTCTAGTTCTTCAGCTATATTATGTATTTTATCCCATTTAAAATTTAATTTTTCATGTAAAAAAACTTCCCACAACCTATGTTTTCTTATAATTTGTAATGCAACTTTTATACCAGACTTAGAAATTTGAGATCCCTTATATTTTTTATGATAAATAAGTTTTTTTAGTGATAGTTTTTTTACCATATCTGTTACAGAAGCTGGTTCTATTTTTAATACCTTTGATATAGAATTTGTTGATACTTGTTTGTTGCCAAATTCTGATAGGTTAAATATAGTTTTGATATAATCTTCTTCGGATTTTGTTAACTTATTATTAGACATGTCAAATTATATTTTTAGGTTTGCCTAAAATTAATAATTAATTTTTATATTTCCATTATATGAAACATTTTATTATAATATTATTCTTGTTTATTTCTTGCATAAAAGATGAACCAAGAGATGCTGATAATTTATATGTATCTAAGAACTTTATAGGGGCAATAGAATTATATAATGAAATAATTAATTTGAAGCCAAATGATATTAAATCAATTTATAGAAGAGGCAGATCATATGAAGAATTAAAACAATTTGAATTTGCTTTTAAAGATTATCAAAAAGTTTTAGAGTTAGATAATGAAAACGCTAATGCAACTTTGAGTATAGCAATTCATCATATTAGGAATTCAAATTATATATTAGCAGAAAAATATTCAAAAAAAGCAATTAAAATTAATAATGAACTTCATCAGGCATATTTTATTCTTGGTAGATCTTTACAATACCAAGGTAATTTTGGAGATGCAGTTAAAGCTTTTGATACTTCTATATCATTAAATAGCAATTATTCTGATTCATATTATTATCTAGGATTAATATATTTAAAATTAAAAAATGACAATAAAGCATGTAAAAATTTTTCTATAGCTGCTTCTTTAAATAATTTTGATGCTATAAATGTTAAAAAAAAATATTGTTATTAAATGAAAATAATTATTTTTTGTATAGCTATTTTTAATTTAAATTTTATGAACATAAAATATGCAACTTTTGGTTCAGGTTGTTTTTGGTGTACTGAAGCTATATTTGAACTTCTTGATGGTGTTATTGAAGTTGAATCAGGTTATTCTGGAGGAAATACAATTGATCCCACTTATGAAGAAGTATCCTCTGGAAAAACAAACCATGCTGAAGTCACTAGAATTAAATATGATGCTAATAAAGTATCATTTATTAAACTATTAGAAGTATTTTGGAAAACACATGATCCAACTACACTTAATAGACAAGGTGCAGATGTAGGAACACAATATAGATCTATAATTTTTTATCATGATTTAGAACAAAAAAAGTTATCTGAAACATATCTTGAGAAATTAGATAATTCTGGTGCATGGTTAAGTCCAATAGTTACAAAAATTGAAAAATTAGAAAATTATTATAAAGCTGAAAATTATCATCAAGATTATTTTAAAATTAATCCAACTCAAGCATATTGTTCTTATGTTATTTCTCCAAAGATTGAAAAATTTAAAAAAGTATTTTCAGATATTCTAAAAAAACAGTAAATCAATCATTCATTAATTTAAATATTTTTAATAATTGAAGAATAAATTAAATATTTCATAAAATATATTCTTGTATACAACATTTTCTTAATAATTATATTTGATAATCTTATTATTTTATTAATTTAAAAAAAATTAATTTTTTAATATAATAATTATGAATAAATCTAAATTAGAATACATATGGCTTGATGGATATAAACCAACACAAAGTTTAAGAAGTAAAACTTTGATCAAATCTAATTTTTCAGGAAAATTGGACGATTGTCCTATGTGGTCATTTGATGGAAGTTCTACTCAACAAGCAGAAGGAAATGCTTCTGATTGTTTGTTAAAACCTGTAGTAATTTATCCAGATCCTGATAGATCTAATGGTTATTTAGTAATGAATGAAGTATTAAATGCTGATGCTACACCACATGAGTCTAATGGAAGAGCTACAATTAATGATGATGATAATGATTTTTGGTTTGGATTTGAACAAGAATATTTTTTATGGAACCCTGATACTAATTTACCATTAGGATTTCCCACAAATGGTTACCCTTCTCCTCAAGGTCAATACTACTGTAGCGTTGGATCAGAAAATACATTTGGAAGAGATTGTGTTGAAGAACACCTAGATCAATGTTTAGAAGCTGGTATAAATGTTGAGGGAATAAATGCTGAAGTAGCTACAGGTCAATGGGAATATCAAATTTTTGCTAAAGGAGCTAAAGATGCAGGTGATCAAGTATGGATTGCAAGATACCTAGCTGAAAGAAATGCTGAAAAATATGGTCTTAGTATTAATTTGCATCCTAAGCCTATAAAAGGTGATTGGAATGGTTCTGGTATGCACGCTAATTTTTCTAATAACATTCTTAGAACATGTGGTGATGAAAAGGTGTTTAATAAAATTTGTGATGAATTTGGAAAAAATATTAAAAAACACATAACTGTATATGGTGCAGACAACGATCAAAGACTTACTGGAGCTCATGAGACTCAGTCTATAAATCAATTTTCATATGGTGTCTCTGATAGAGGAGCATCTATAAGAATTCCTATTGGAACTCTTGAAGATGGGTGGAAAGGTAGGTTAGAAGATAGAAGACCATCATCTAATGGTGATCCATATAAAATTGCTTCTATTATAATTTCTACTACTAAAGCTGCTCTTTAATTTTTATTTATATTTGTTAAAAAAATATTGAATTATTTACACCTTTTACATGAAGCCCTTCAGTCTATAAAATCAAATTTATTAAGAGTATTCCTGACTTGTGCAATTATATCTATAGGTATATCTTCATTGGTTGGTATTTTAACATCTATAGATGGAATTAAAAGTTCAATTTCTGACAGTTTTTCAGATTTAGGGTCAGATATTTATACAATTGAAAGTGAAAGAAATAATAGAGGAAGATCATCTGGTATAAGAAAAAAAAATCAACCACCAATAAAATATATAGAAACTAAAGAATTTAAAAAAAAGTATGAAGGTGTAGGTTTAGTAACTGTTAGTACACTAGTAACAAGAACTGCAGAATTAAAATATAAATCTGAGACAACAAATCCTAATGTTTCTGTTGAATCTGGTGATGAAAATTATATTTCAGTAAAAAATATCATTTTAGAAAAAGGTAGAAATTTTACAAAAATTGAAAATGAAAGTGGTGTTTTTGTTGTTTTAATTGGATCAGAAGTTAAATCTTCTCTTTTTAAAAATAATGAAGATCCAATTAATAAATATATTACAGCAAGAGGAAGTAAATTTAGAGTTATTGGTTTATTAGAGGAAAAAGGTAGCTCTTTTGGTGGTAGTGGAGATAATAGACTTATTATTCCTATTGAAACTGCAAGAAAATTAAGACCTTCATCTAATTATGTTATAAATATAAAAGTAGATGATGGTAAAAATTTATCAGATGATATAGATTATTCTACTTATTTATTTAAAATTCTTAGAAAAGATCCATTAGGTAGTGAACTATCATTTACTATTAAAAAAAACGAATCCTTAGATTCAGAACTTGATGAAATATCTGGATATTTAAAGACTGGTGGATTTGCAATTGGTATTATTACACTTTTAGGAGCAAGTATTGGTCTAATGAATATAATGTTAGTTTCAGTAACTGAAAGAACTAGGGAAATTGGTCTTAGGAAAGCAGTGGGAGCAACACCTAAGATTATTAAATATCAATTTTTAATTGAATCTGTTTTAATTTGTCAATTAGGTGGTTTAGGAGGTGTTATTTTAGGGTTACTATTTGGTAATATGGTTACAATATACATTGGAGGAGGTAGTTTTATAATGCCATGGTTGTGGATGATTACTGGTATTTTAATTAGCACATTTGTAGGCATTTTAAGCGGATATATTCCAGCTAGGAAAGCAAGTAAGCTTGATCCTATTGAAGCTCTTAGATTTGAATAAAATCTCATGAAAATCCAAAAAATTTATTAAAGAAAGTCAAAACAAAAATTGTTCCCAATATTAATGGACATATGTAGTTAATTGAAAAATTTATATATTTTTCCATTATTGATCCTTGGTAAGATTTATTTCCCTTAGATATTTCTCTTGATAAATTTGATTTCTTCCACACACTAGAAACATAAATTGTTATTAAAAATCCTCCTAATGGTAAAAGTGTATCATTAGATACGTCAGTAATAAAAGTCATAAAATCAATTGATTCTTCTTTACCATAATAAGTTATAAAGTTTGTAAAAAAATCATTTTTACCTTGAGATAAAGATGATGGTATTCCAATCAAAAGAATAATTAAAGCAACAATCCATACTGAAAATTTTCTACGAACTTTATATTCATCAACCAAGAATGAAACAGGAACTTCAAGTAATGAAATTGTTGAAGTAATAGCAGCAAAAGATAATAATATAAAAAATATTGACCCAATAATTGTTCCAGTGATGCTTCCTAAGCCTTCAAAAATTTTAGGAAAAACTTCAAAAATTAATCCTAGACCACCATCACTTTGAATACCAGAAGAAAAAATAAAAGGAAAAATAATTAAACCCGCTAAAAATGCTACACCAACATCAGTTAAAGTTATTAATGCTGCTGAATTAATAATATTAGTATTTTTGTCAACATAACTCCCATAGGTTATTAGCATTCCCATTCCAAGAGAAAGTGAAAAAAAAGCTTGCCCTAAAGCATTTCCTGCAACTGTTAAATTAATCTGAGAAAAATCTGGAACTAAATAAAATATTATTCCATCTATTGCATTAGGTAATGTCAAAGCATATATTATTAATGCTATTATCATTATTAGCAATGAAGGCATTAATATTTTTGCAGCTTTTTCAATACCATTTGCAATGCCTTTTGATACTATTAATGCAGTAAAAAACATAAAAAGAGTAGAATAAATTAAAATTTTATCCACATCATTAACATACTCTGAAAAATTATTTGATATAGAAAAATTACCAGCTAACATTTCAATAACATATCCTAACACCCACCCAGCAACTATAGTATAAAACGATAATATAAGTACCCCACAAAAGACACCAATTTTTCCTATAAAATTCCATTTTTTATGGCCCATTTTTTTAAATGCACCTATTGCATTTTTCTTTGTATTTCTTCCTATAGCAAGTTCAGAAACAATAATTGGGAAGCATAAAACAAAACAAAAGAAAAGATACATCAATAAAAAAGCGGCACCACCACCATTACTAACTTCAAAAGGAAACTTCCATATATTCCCAAGACCAACTGCTGAACCTGAAGCAGCTAAAATAAATCCTAATTTTGAATTAAAGGATCCTCTTTTCATTATAATAAATTAAATAATTTATAATTTCCTTTTTTTATAAAATGATCAGCAATTTTTCTTCTGCAGTCTTTTAAGTTGATAGGATTATAATTAGTATATCTTTTTAGGGCTGATAAAATAAAATTTAATTCTTCTCCTTCTAAATAACTACAAGAAGCCTCAAAACCAGATGAATATATATTTTTTGTAGATTCATACATTGAAGCTTGAGCTAATTCTAATAAAATTGCATTAGGTTGATTTAAATAAATTTTATTGGTTCTTAAAACTAAAGATTCAAAAGCATATAACTCAATTATCATATCTGATATGTTCATAAGAATTTCTTGTTCTTCATTAATTTTATTTTTAAAATGTAATGCTGCATTACCAAAAATAATTAATATGCCTTTTTTTATTTTTTTTATGTGATTATAATATTTAGAAAAATTATTATTTATATCGTAATCTTCAAATGTTGGAACTGACATTAATTCATTTAAAACTTTTTTTGATTCATTAAATAAATTAATTTCATTTTTAACAGATCTTTTAAGTAGGATTCCAAGAATAAGTAGTCTATTAATTTCACTTGTACCCTCATAAATTCTTGATATTCTAGCATCACGATATGCTCTGGCCATTGGAACTTCTTCAGAAAAACCCATTCCACCATAAATTTGTACTCCTTCATCTACAACATAATCAAGTATTTCAGAAGCATATACTTTGCATATTGCACATTCTACTGAAAATAATTCAAGTGCTTTTAGTTCTGATTTATTTTTTGATAACCCTTCTTTTTCAAACTCAATAACTTTATTTTCAATTTCTTGACCTGCTCTATACGTAATAGCTTCACATGAAAAGGTTTTAACTACCATTTGTGCAATTTTATTTTTAATTGCACCAAAGCTACTAATTGGCACACCAAATTGTATTCTTTCATTTGAGTATTGGATTGAACTTGATATAACAGCTCGACATCCACCCAAAACCCCTACACCTAATTTAATTCTACCAATATTTAAAATATTTAAAGCTATTTTAAATCCTTCTTCTCTTTGCCCAAGCAAATTCTCTATTGGTACAAAAACGTTATTAAAGAATATTTGTCTTGTTGATGATCCTTTAATACCTAATTTATTTTCTTCTTCATTCATGGTTATCCCTGAAAAATCTTTTTCAATTAGAAATGCTGATAGATATTTATCATTATCTATTTTAGCGAAAACAGTAAGCAAATCAGCAAAACCACCATTAGTTATCCACATTTTTTGACCATTGATAATATATGATTTTTTGTTTTTTGATAAAACAGCTCTAGATTTAGCGGCGTTAGCATCAGATCCAGAATCTGGTTCTGTTAAACAATAAGCGCCCATAATATCTCCTGAGACAAGTCCAGGTAAATATTTTTTTTTTTGGACATCTGTTCCATAAAAGTATAATGGAAGTGTTGCAATTCCTGTATGAGCACCATAAGCAGTTGAAAATGAACCAGTAATACCTATAACATCTGCAATAAGCATACTAGTATTAAAGGTCATATTCATTCCACCAAATTCTTCTGAAATTGATAAACCTAACAAGCCTAAATCACCAGATTTTTTTAAAAGATTTGACATTAAACCAGGTTTGCATTTTTCAACTTCTTCTGTTTTTGGAATTATTTCTTTTTCAAGAAAATCTTGACATGCATCTGCCATCATCTTCTGTTCTTCATTAAAATCCTCAGGAATAAAAATGTTTTCTGGATTACTTTCTTTAATTAAAAATTCACCACCGATAATTGATTCATTATACATAATAATTAATTTTTTTATATAAAATTATAATTTAATTAAACAATTCTAAATGATAATTATCAATATTCATTTACATTTTTAAATTTCTTAAATCTACAGGAACTAATTTAGAAACTCCTTGTTCTGGCATAGTAACTCCATATATAATATCTGTGTTAATCATTGTTCTTTTATTATGGGTTACGATAATAAATTGTGAAGTGTTTGAAA
>JAPYTU010000007.1:4372-34505 GCA_029940715.1 Cytophagales bacterium | reverse complement strand
TTTAAAGACAATAAATTTGATGGAATTATTCATTTTGCAGCAAGTAAGTCTGTTGAAGAATCAGTTTCTATGCCATTAAAATATTATAGAAATAATGTTGGGACAATGTTAAATGTTGTGGATTCAATGTTAAAATGTGGTTTAAAAAATATAATTTTTTCATCTTCTTGTACGGTTTATGGACAGCCAGATGTACTTCCTGTATCTGAAGAGGCTCCCTTTAAGCGTGCAGAATCACCATATGGAAGAACTAAACAAATTTGCGAGGAGTTATTAAGGGATACTGCCAGTGCTAATGATGAATTTTACGTTATTGCTCTTCGATATTTTAATCCTGTAGGAGCTCATGATTCTGCTCTAATTGGAGAACTTCCAATTGGTAATCCTTCTAATTTAGCACCTTTAATTACTCAGTCAGCTGCTGGTATTCGTGATAGATTATATGTTTATGGTAATGACTATAACACTGATGATGGAACAGCTGTTCGAGATTATATTCATGTGGTAGATCTTGCCAAGGCTCATGTCTTTGCACTTAATAGGTTAATTAATAATAAGCAGTTAAAAAAGTATGAATATTTTAACGTTGGAACGGGAAAAGGACATTCTGTTTTAGAGGTAATTGGTGCATTTGAAAAAGCTAATTCTCTTAAGATTAATTATGAAATAACAGATAGGAGAGATGGAGATATTGAAATAATATATTCAGACACAAAATTATCTAATGATTTGTTAGATTGGAAAAGTGAAATGGGTATAGAAGATATGATGAGATCTGCTTGGGAATGGCAAAAACAAATAAAAAAATAAAACTTTTAATTAAATAATTTTTTTGTCATTAACTTATATTCAATTACTAATTTGTAAGGTTAAAACTCATAAATGGTTAATAGATTTATTATTCTGATAGTATTATTTTCTTTTGGTTGTAATAAGAAAAAACTTTTTATTCAGTTAGAAAAATCTCAAACAAATATTTTATTTAATAATTTAATAACGGAGAGTGATTCAATGAATATTCTAGACTATGAATATTTATATAATGGTGGTGGGGTTGCAATATCAGATTTTAATGGAGATGGGTTAGAGGATATATTTTTTACTGGGAATATGGTTAGTAATAAGTTGTATCTTAATAGGGGTGAATGGTCTTTTGATGATGTATCTGTAGTATCTGGAATTGAGGCGAATAATAGATGGTCATTAGGTGTAAATGTTGTAGATATTAATTTAGATGGACGTTTAGATATTTACATTTCTACATCGACTTTTGAACCTGACTCTTTAAGGTCTAATGTGTTATTTATTAACCAAGGGAATAACGCAAAAGGAGTTCCTCTCTTTGTAGATAAAGCTCATGATTATGGACTTGCAGATATGTCTCATAATATAAATTCTAGTTTTTTTGATTATGATAATGATGGGGATCTTGACATATATCTTCTTATTAATAAGATGGACAAGTATAAACAACCTAATCAGTATAGAAAAAAATTAATTGATGGTACATCTTCTAAAAATGATAAGCTTCTAAGAAATGATTATGATGATAATCTTGGCCATCCATATTTTACTGATGTTACAAGAGAAGCTGGTATTCTTATTGAGGGTTATGGTCTTGGAATTTCTGTTTCAGACATAAATAAAGATGGTTGGAAAGATGTGTTTGTTTCGAATGATTATTTGACTAATGATTTACTCTGGATAAATAATAAAGACGGAACTTTTACTGATAGGGCATCTGAATATTTTAAACACACATCATATTCTTCTATGGGAAATAATATTATTGATTTTAATAATGATGGTAACAATGAAATTATTGAACTAGATATGATGCCTAACGATAATTATAGAAGAAAAACAATGCTTACTGAAAATAACTATAACACATATATAAACAATGAAAGGTATAACTATGATTTTCAGTACGTAAGAAATACCCTTCAATTAAATCAAGGTTTCGTGGATGGTAACCCTATTTATTCTGAGGTTTCTATGTTTTCGGGTGTTAGTGGCACGGACTGGAGTTGGGCTCCAATTGTTGGGGATTATAATAACGATGGATTAAATGATTTAATTATTACAAATGGATTTCCTAAAGATATAACAGATAGGGACTTTATAGACTATCAAACAGAAATGACTCGTTTTGCAAAGAAAAAAACTTTACTTGCTTCTATACCAGAAGTAAAATTAAAAAATTATGCATTTAAAAATATTTCTTCTTTGAATGGTGTGGTCTTATTTGATGATGTTACAAATGAATGGGGAATTGAGGAACCTTCGTTTTCTAATGGTGCTGCTCATGGGGATCTAGATAATGATGGAGACTTAGATTATGTTGTGAATAATATAAACGGATCTGCTCATGTTTATATGAATCAAACAAGTAGTTTATTAAATAATAATTGGGTGAATATTAAATTAATTGGATCTAAAAATAATCCTGATGCTATTGGCTCAACTCTAACTGTATACTTATCTAATAATTCAATTCAGACGTATGAGTATAATCCTTATAGGGGATATTTATCTAATATGCAGAATACTGCACATTTTGGATTAAATAGTTTGTCTGTAGATAGCCTTTCTATAGTTTGGCCGGATAATACTATAAGTCTTATTAGAAATGTTCCTATAAATAAAATGGTAAGTTATGACTACAATAATTTATCTCGAGTAGTGAAAGGTAAAGAAATAAAGAAATCCACTTTATTTTCTAAGATTGATTTGGGTATTAATTATAAACACGAAGAATTTGATTTTATAGATTATAACATTCAGCCATTATTGTTCCATAAGTTATCACAGTTTGGTCCAGGAATTTCTGTTGGAGATTTTAATGGAGATGATTTGGATGATTTTTATATAGGTGGATCAAGATTATATTCTGGAACTTTTTACCAACAAAAAAATGATGGCACTTTTTCTAAAGAAAATTTATTTGACGATAAAGGTAGAGATAATATTGAAGAAGAATTGGGCTCATTGCTTTTTGATGCTGATAATGATGGTGATGATGACCTCTATATTGTTAGCGGAGGAAATGAATACGATAAGTCTCATGATTCGTATGCAGATAGATTCTTTATAAACTCAAATGGTAAATACATAAAGTCAAACGATGTTCTTCCTAAATTTTTAAGTAGTGGCTCTTGTGTAAGAGCTAGTGATTATGATAACGATGGAGATTTAGATCTTTTTATTTGTGGGAGAGTTATTCCACATGAATATCCTTTTCCAGCAACAAGTTATCTTCTTGAGAATAAGCTTGAAGAAGGAATATTAAAATTTGAAATAGTAAATGATATTCTTTCTCCAGAATTTAATAATTTGGGTCTAGTCTCTGATGCATTGTGGACAGATGTAGATAATGATAACTTAGTTGATTTGATTATAGTAGGTGAGTTTATGCCTATTACAATATTTAAAAATCATAAAACTTTTTTTGAACGACTGCGTGGGACAGGCCTTGATAATTATAGAGGATTTTGGAATAGCATATCTGGTTTAGACATAGATTTTGATGGCGATATAGATTACGTTGTGGGTAATTTAGGTAATAACACTTTGTTGAATATAGATGAAGGAAAGGAAATTTCTATAGTAGCTGGAGATTTTGATAATAATGGTTCTACGGATTTCTTTCCCTCAGCTTACTTTAAAGATAACAATGGAAATTTATCATTATATCCTTTTTTTACTAGACATGATTTTCAGAAAGAAGTTATTTCTGTCAGAGCAAATTATAAACTACATTCTGAATTTGGAAATACTACTTTTGATGAATTAATAAATAAAATTATTTCTAGTGATTCTATTTATAAGTTATCAGTTAATTTTTTGGAAACAAGTTATCTTGAAAATTATGGAGATGGAACATTTAATTTACGTGCATTACCAAATGAGGTTCAACTATCTAAGGTCCATGGAATTTATTTAGATGATTTTAATGCTGATAATTATTTTGATATACTAATTATTGGAAATGATTTTGGTGGTGAAATTGGTATGGGAAGATATGATGCTTCTAATGGTATGGTTTTGTTGGGAGATCAGAAAGGTAATTATATCTCTCAAAGTATTGAAGAATCTGGATTGTATGTTCCAGGTGATGCGAAGTCTTTAGTGAGGATAGTTGTTGATAATAAACCTATTTTATTAGCCGGACAAAATAATGATAAAATAGTTTCGATTTATAATCAAAATTCTTCAATAAAAAGTATTAAAATTTTACCAAATGATAGATATGCAAAAATTTATTTGAATGATTCAACTTATTATAAAAGAGAGTTTTATTATGGAGATTCATATTTGTCTCAATCTAATCGAGATTTATTTGTTAATAATTATGTTAAAAAAGTTGATATTTATGGTCTTGGTGGGAGTTTTAGATCGATAGTGTACTAATTTATATTTAATTAGATTTTGTTTTATCTCATAGCATTTTTACTTACTTTTGTGGCGTCAAAATATCAATGTAGATAGACCCCCCTGATAGGAAGGGTGGTAGTTTGATAAAGGTATCTAGTATACCAATCCTATAAATAATTTTGATTTTTTAAGTAAACCAAACTATATGAAAAGATTAACTCTTTTATTTTCATTGTTGTTTATGTGCGTGTCACTTGCCTTCTCTCAGAGACAGGTAACTGGTACTGTTGAAGACAACTCTGGAAACCCGATTCCCGGGGCTAGTATAATAGTCGTAGGAACTTCGTCGGGTACGGTAACTGATATTGAAGGAAATTTTGCTATAAGCGTTTCTTCGGGAGATCAGTTAGAGTTTAGTTTTGTTGGGTACAATAGTCAAACAGTTTCTGTTGGTGCACAATCAACATTAACTATAACGCTTGCAGAAAGCACAGAATTTCTCGATGAAATTGTGGTTTCTGGTTACCAAACACAAACTAGAAAAAGTCTAACTGGAGCAATTGCTTCAGTAGATATGGAAAACGCAGTAAAAACGCCTGTAATAAATGCTGCAGAAATGCTTCAAGGTAGAGTTACTGGAGTTTCAGTTATAAATTCTGGTCAGCCTGGTGCGGCCCCTATTGTAAGGATCAGGGGATATGGTACACCAAATAATAACAGTCCATTATATGTGATTGATGGTGTTCAAACTGATGATGCGTATGTTCTTTCAAGTTTAAGTCCATCTGATATAGAACAGATAAATGTTCTTAAAGATGCTTCGGCTGCAATTTATGGTGCGAGAGCTTCAAATGGTGTAATTGTTATAACAACTAAAAGTGGTTCTTATAATACTAAAAGCACTGTTACTTTTGAAAGTTATGTTGGCTCTTCAAGAGCAGTAGGTCTTCCAACATTACTTAATGCTCAGCAACATGGTGATATGATCTGGCAATCAAAAGTTAATGATGGAGTTACTCCAAACCATCCACAGTATGGTACAGGAGGAAGTCCAAATATACCATCTTCTTTGCAAGGTACCCCTGCGGGTATTTCTACAACAGTTGCTCCTAATGGGACTGACTGGTTAGATGCTATTTTTGATCCAGGTTTAGCACAACAATATAAAATGTCTGTTTCTAGTGGTAATGCTAATAGCAAATTTATGATGTCTATGGAATATCTTGACAGACAAGGTGCTCAGATTATGACAGGTTATAAAACTGGTAGAACTAGAATGAATGCTGAATTCAAAGTAAATGACAGAATAACCATTGGGGAACATTTAAATGTTACTTATGATTCTGAAAGAGCAACAAATCAGGTTCAGGCCGCTTATAGGTCTAGTCCATTAATTCCTCTTTATGATAACGATGGAAATTTTGCTGGTGGATATGGTACACCTCTTGGATTGGGTAACGTTCAAAATCCTTATGCTGTGTTGAAAAGAACAGAAGATGATTTTCAAAAATCTTTTAGAGCTTTTGGTGATGTTTATGCAAATGTAAATATCATAAAAGGTTTAGACTATAAAGTTGTTTTTGGTGGTATGATGAGAGATCTTGGTAACAGACGATTTGTTGTTAAAAATCCTGAGCATTCAGAACCAAGAAGTACAAACACACTATATGAACAGTCTTTCAGACAATATAACTGGAACCTTACTAACACTTTAAACTATAAAGCAAATTTTGATAACCATAGCATTAATGCATTATTAGGTTATGAAGCTTTAAGTGATAATTTTAAGGGTCATGAAATTTCTAGAAATGATTATTTGTTTGAAACTCCTAATTTTTATTTATTAAGTAATGGTGCTGGAACTCCAGTAGTTCAGTATGCAAATGCAAATGCTTATACTATTAGTTCAGCATTCTTAACTATAAACTATGCTTATAACAATAGATACTTATTAACTGCTACTGTAAGACAGGATAAAACATCTCGATTCTCTAAAGCGAATGCTGATGCAATATTTCCTTCTGCAAGTTTTGGATGGGTAATTAGTGAAGAAGATTTTTTCAGTTCTGATAGCTATATGAAACTTAGAGCTTCTTATGGTACACTAGGAAATCAATCATTAGGAAGAACAGCTCCTGATCAAAATATATCAAATCTTAGTGAAGCTAATGCTTACTATCCATTTAATGGTTCAACTGCTTCTACTGGTGCTGCTTTATCAGCAGTAGGAAATCCTGATTTGAAATGGGA
Organism: Cytophagales bacterium; assembly: GCA_029940715.1. Taxonomy (GTDB): domain Bacteria; phylum Bacteroidota; class Bacteroidia; order Cytophagales; family MED-G16; genus JAPYTU01. Next base: position 27,878 of record JAPYTU010000007.1, on the reverse strand, counting down.
AACTGTTGTTTCTGCAAATGCGGGATTGGATTTTAGACTGATGGATAATAAATTGTATGGTTCAGTAGATTACTTTAATATAACTACTAACGATCTTATTGCTGTTGATGAATCTTTAATTGGTACAACTGCTATCGATGCTTCTGCACCTTTAGTTAATATTGGTCAGGTTAGTAATACGGGTCTTGAATTAGCACTTAACTATGCTGATGAAAGTGGTAGTGGATTAAGATATGATGTTGGTTTTAATTTATCAACATATAAAAATACAGTTGATAGTTTAATCAGTGCATTTTATGTTGGAAATTCAGGATTTAGAGGTGGTGCTGTTACCAGGACTTCTCCAGGTGAGCCTATGTCTTATTTCTATGGTCGTAAAGTCTTAGGGCTTGATGGTAGTGGTAGATTTGAGTATGAAGACGTAAATAATGATGGAAGTATTAATGATGATGATAGAACAAAAATTGGTTCTCCACATCCCGATTTTACTTTTGGAGTAAATGTAAGTCTTGCTTATAAAAACATTGACTTATATGCATTCTTTTCAGGATCTGTTGGTAATGATATTTATCATTACAATAAAATATACACTCACTTCCCTACTTTCTTTAATGGAAATAGGCATGTGGATGTTTTAGATTCTTGGACTCCAACAAATACTGATACTGATATACCTGCTTTAAGTGAAAGTATTAGAAATGATGAGACACAACCTAATTCATGGTTTGTTGAAGATGGTTCATATGTAAAGTTGAAAACTTTACAGATTGGATACACACTTCCAAGTAGTTTTTCGAGTAAACTAGGTATTTCAAACGCAAGAATATACGTTGCTGGAAATAACTTACTTACTCTTTCTAAATATTCTGGTATGGATCCTGAAATTGGCGGAAGCCCTCTTACTCTTGGAGTAGATAGCGGAGCTTATCCTCAGGCATCAATGACTAGTTTAGGTATTAATGTTACATTTTAAATAAGAAAAATATGAAAAATTTAAAAACACTTATATTAAGTCTTGCATTAGTTTTATTTATAACTAATGCGTGTAATGAATCATTTACTGAAGTTCCTGCTTATGGAGCATTAAGTGATGAATCCCTGGCAAATGCTACGGGTATTGATCTACTTCTTACTGGTACTTATTCTGTTCTTGATGGGCAAACAAATACCCAAGGTGGATGGACAAGTAGTGGTGATAACTGGTGGATTGATGTAATCTCTGATGATGCACATAAGGGAAGTACTGATGGTGATCAGGCCGACCTTTATGAAATTGAAGTGTTTAACTGGTCAACTGGAAATGGTTACTGGTTAGGACTTTGGAAAGCACCTTTTTCTGGTGTTAACAGAGCAAATTCAGTAATTAATTTGATTAATTCTGCTGACGAAGATTATCCTGTACTTATGGCACAGGCTAGATTTTTAAGAGCACATTTTAATATGCAGTTACTTCTGAAATTTGGAAATGTTCCAAATATCACTCCAGAGAGAGCTGCAGCTTTAGAGTATAACCTACCTAACAGTGGTGAAACTCAATTGACGTGGGCTGATATTGAAGCTGATCTTCAGTTTGCTGTTGCTAATCTTCCATCTTCATACTCTGGATCTTATAGTGAACCAGGTAGACCTTTATCTCATGGTGCTAAAGCATATTTAGGTAAAGCATACTTGTATCAAGGTAAATGGGCAGATGCTTCATCAGCTCTTGACGCGGTAATTGGTTCAGGTGCTTATTCATTGAACCCAGAATACGTTGAAAATTTCAAGTCTTCTGGTGAGAATAGTTCTGAGTCAGTATTTGCAATTCAGTTTGCTGCTGATGGTGGTGTTTCTAATCAAGGAAATAAAGGTGGTACGTTAAACTTCCCTGCTGGTGGACCAATTGGTTCTTGCTGTGGGTTTTATCAACCATCTCAAGACCTTGTTGACGCTTTCCAAACAGATGCTAATGGATTACCTTTGTTAGATACTTATCAAAACACTCATGTTGCTAATGATTATCATGTAGCTTCTGCGGATCCTTTTACTCTTCACACAGGGAATCTAGATCCTAGACTTGACTACACAGCTGGAAGAAGAGGAATTGACTATAATGGTTGGGGCCCTGCTGCTGGTAAAGATTGGATAAGAGCAAGTTTTGATGATATATCAGGACCATATCTCTCTAAGAAAAATATGTATTATGCTGGCGACGATGCAAATCGTGGTACAGGTGGTTGGGGAGAACAAAGGTCTGGTATCAATTATCATTTTATGAGATATTCTGATGTTCTGCTTATGGCTGCTGAAGCAGCTGTTGAAACTGGTAACACTTCCAAAGCTTTGGGATATGTTAACCAAGTTAGAAACAGAGCAAAGGGTAGTACTCCTCCTGATAGCCAACCTACTTATGTTATTGAACCATACACTTCTTTTACTAGTGCTGATTATGCACGTAAAGCAGTGAGGTTTGAGAGAAGGTTAGAATTAGGAATGGAAGGTCATCGTCTTTTTGATTTAAGAAGATGGGGAAATGCTGGTTCTGTTATGACAACTTATTTTGCAAAAGAGTCTGAAGTAGTTACTTCATTTGCAAGAGGGCAGTCTTATCAGGGTAAGCATGATTTATTTCCAATTCCTATAGTTGCTATTGACCAAAGTCAGGGAGTTATAACTCAGAACTCTGGTTATTAATTTATAGGAGAGTTTACTTATAAATTCAAAAATTAAAGGCAGGATTAATCCTGCCTTTTTTTTTATAAAAAGGGCTCTAAACAAGTCATTTTTGTCAAATTCATAAATTTTTTTTTTTAATTACAAATTATTAAAATTCAGTTTTTTGTAATAAAATTATTCATTGATTAATTCTTTTTTTATCATTTTTGGGTACTATTAGTAGCCATGATATTTTAACAAAAACTATTTAATTATATTTATGATATGAATATTAAATCAAAATTCAAAAGGGGAGTGGGATTAGTGGGGTTTTTGTTTAATTATTATTTATTTCTATATGATTTTTTTGATTACCAAATGGATTCAAGAACTTGATGTTCTATTAATGAATCATCTAAACCACTAAACTCAATAACATTAAATCTAGAATTATAAAAAAAAACATCTGACATAACTAAACTTCCTTCATTTACAAAAATTTCTATAGAACTATTATCTAATAAGATTTCTAGTGAAGATACTTTAGATTTAAAATTGGCAGTTTGTTTATTGATGAATCTTTTTCTAAAAGTTCCTAATTCTAAAGTTCTTTTATTATCATCAAAACCTGTTTCAGTTTGAAAATTACTCCTATCAATCTCAAATATTCCAGATGAAAATTTTATAGATAGATTTTCTTTATTGTTTTTAAAATTGATTTCAAAAGAATCGGTAGAAATTTCAGAAAGAAGAATCCTATTTAAGCTTTCCTCTAAATTCAATTGGCTACTAACTGTTTCTTCATAAGATGTTGACTCAATCTTTTGAAGATTTATGGAACTAAATTTCAACCTATACCTATCAGATTCTTTAATAAGAGTCACATTTCTTGGAATTGTCATGGCACTTCTCCATTTAGACGTAGGAACAAGTTGACCATATTTCCAATTGCTCATCCATCCTATAAACTTTCTAAATTTTAAATTATCTGAAGTATTATTCCAAGTAACTCCAGCATAATTGTCACTTCCATAATCTATCCAAATAGATTTTTCATCTCCCAAGAAATTTTCATCTACAATAAATTCTTTACCATTAAAATCTCCTATAAAATATTGTGTTCCGCTACCTCCATTAGGAGAACTTTTATTTATACTAACAAAAAGAACCCATTTTTTCTTTCCATCTTCGTCAACTAATGGAAATAAGTCAGGGCATTCCCAAACTCCATTCATTTCTCCTAATCCAGTAAATTCTGATATATATTCCCAATCAATTAGGTTTTCAGATAAATAAAATATAATTCTATCTCTAGATGCTAGAGCTATAAACCACTTTTTATACTCTTCTGACCAGGTGACTTTAGGATCTCTATAATCTCTGAATCCAGGATTATCAATTACAGGGTTTTTATCATATTTTATCCATGTATTTCCTAAATCTTGACTATATGCAATATGCTGAGTTTCGACGTGTATATATCTATCTTCTTTTGTTTCATTCCACATTCTTTCCAAAAACATATCATGATTTGTATAAAAAGCTAAAATTGGAGGGTTTTCCCCATTTCCAAGACCAGATTTATTTTCAGTATCAACTATAGCTGAACCAGAAAAAATATAATTGTTTCCATCAGGGTAAATAGCTATAGGTTTATTTTCCCAATGTATTAAATCTTTTGAAACTGTATGAGCCCAGTGCATAGGACCCCATACATTATCTTCTGGATAATGTTGATAGAATAGGTGATAATTCCCATTTAGATAAAACATTCCATTAGGGTCATTCATCCAACCAGAGGGTGGAGAAAAGTGAAATTGAGGTCTATATTTTTCTTTATAAGTATTTTGAGTATTATTTTCAACTTTATTACAAGAAGAAAATATTAGTAAAATAATAATAATATTTTTTATTTTTGAAATCATATTTTTTTCAAAGATACAAAACGAGAAAAAAAACCCTCCTATTTCTAAGACAAACCCACTCCCCTTTTGAATTTTGATTTAATATTCATATCATAAATATAATTAAATAGTTTTTGTTAAAATATCATGGCTACTAATAGTACCCAAAAATGATAAAAAAAGGATTAATCCTGCCTTTTATTTATAAAAAGGGCTCTAAACAAGTCATTTTTGTCAAATTCATAATTTTTTTTTTTAATTACAAATTATTAAAATTCAGTTTTTTGTAATCAAATTATTCATTGATTAATTCTTTTTTTTCAAAAATTCTATGCACTTTTGAGCAGATAATGATTTTTTTAGATTTGAATTTAATTCTAAAATTATTGTTGTCTATTGTTATCGATAACCATACTAATTTCATCTTAACGTCATTAATGACGTTTTTACGCAATTTTTACGGATTATCTTAAGTTAAATTTTAAACTAAATTTTAAAACAAACTATGAAAAAGCTTTTACTATTTTTCCTGATGTTTTTTATGTTAGGTACGAGCTATTTATTAGCTCAAACTGCTGTAACTGGTACAGTTACAGATGAAAATGGTGATGGTATACCTGGAGCAAATATTATAATAAAAGGAACTAGGACAGGTTCGGTTACGGATTTTGATGGAAATTATTCATTGAATGCGTCTTCTGGAGATGTTCTTGTTTACTCTTATGTAGGGTATTCCACACAAGCTGTTACAGTTGGTTCTCAAGCAGAAGTCAATGTTCAACTAATGCTTGACATTGCATCGCTTGATGAAATTGTTGTAACTGGTTATGGTACGCAACGAAGAAAAGAAGTTACGAGTGCTGTAACTCACATTGATGAAGATGATTTTAACAAGGGTCTAAATAGTAGCCCAATGGGTTTACTACAGGGAAAAGTTGCTGGTCTTACAATTTCGAAACCAGGAAGTGATCCTAACGACGGGTACGTTATTAGATTAAGAGGTATCTCTACTATAGGAGCTAACGCTGAGCCACTTGTTGTTATCGATGGTGTTGCGGGAGGTTCTTTGGATGCTATAGATCCCAATGATATTGAAACAATTGATGTCATTAAGGATGGTGCAGCAGCTGCTATTTATGGAACAAGAGGTTCAAGTGGTGTAATTTTAATAACCACTAAATCTGGTAATCCTGGTGATACTAGAGTAGACTATAGTTTTTCTGGTTCAGTTGATCAGGTGTCAAGACAAATTAATGTCATGACTGCTGATGAATATAAAGCTCTTCCGGGAGCTGTTAATATGGGTGGTGATACGGATTGGCTTGATTTAGTAACTGATAATGGTTATACTCAAGTTCATAACCTTGCTATTTCTGGTGGTTCTCAATCAACAACTTATAGAGCTGCTATAAATTATAGAAGCCAAGAAGGTGTTGGTATTAATACTGGTAATGACAGAATTAATGCTAATCTTAATCTAACGCAAAAAGCGCTTAATGATAAAATGAAATTTACCTTAAATCTTTCTAATACAAATTTGGAAAGAAATTTTGGTTTCAAGCAAGCATTTAGATATGCTACTGTTGCAAATCCTACGATGCCTATTTATGATCCAAGTTCTCCATATGGTGGATATACAGAAAGAACAATTTTTGATTTTTTCAATCCTCTTTCTATTGCTGAACAAAACATCAATGAAGGTAATGATAATATCTTTTTAGGTTCATTAAGGGCTGAATTTGATTTAAGTTCAATTGTTGAAGGTCTTGAAGGTAATGTATCTTATACCAAACAAATTACAGATGTTGAAAGAGGTGCTTATTATAAGAAAACAGCAAGATTTAGAGGATCAGATAGGAATGGTCTTGCAGTAACAGATAATCAGCAGTATACTTTTTCACTTTTTGAAGGTTCACTTGGTTATAGTACTAATATTGAAGAAACGAATCTAAGTTTACTTGCTGGGTATTCTTATCAAGAATTTTATAATGAAGGTTATCACGCTGAAGGTGGTGATTTCTTAACAGATGCTTTTACGTATCATAACCTAGGCGCTGCATTAGATTTTGCTAATGGTCTAGGAAATGTTTATAGTTGGGCAAACTCTGAAAAGCTTATTGCTGGATTTGGTAGAGTGAATGTAAATTATGATGACACTTATATGTTTAATTTAGATATGAGATATGAAGGGTCTTCAAAATTTGGAGGTAATAACAAATGGGCATTATTTTATGGAGCTGGAGCAGCTGTAAATTTAAGTACCCTGATAGATAATGATGCAATAGATAATTTGAAATTTAGAGTTAGTTATGGTAAAACTGGTAATACTCCAGGATCTTCATATCTTTCTTTACAGAAATTTGGTCCTGCAGGTAGTTTTTATTACAATGGATCTTATGTATCAAGTTATGGACCTACAAGTAATGCGAATCCTGATTTAGCTTGGGAAAAGGCCACACATACTAATGTTGGTGTTGACTTTGCTGTTATGGATTCTAGGTTGTATGGTGCAGTAGATTATTTTATTAGAAACACTAAAGATCAATTATTATATGTTGATGTTCCTGTTCCACCAAATTTGGTTAGTCAAACTATGGTAAACATAGGTGAAACAGAAAATAGTGGATTAGAAGCGGCAATTAATTTTTCTGCTGTTGATAATGGTTCATTCACATGGACAACTGGTATTAATTATGCTTCGGCATCGAGTGAAGTTGTAAGTCTCTCAGATGAAGATTTTTCATTTGGTGGAGGACTTCTTTACAGAGCTTCAATGGGATCTCCAGGACAAAGTGCTGTGAGTTTGATAAGGGTTAAAGAAGGAGAACCAATGGGTCAACTTTGGGGACCAGTTCAACAAGGAGTTAAATCTGATGGAACACCAGACTTTGCTGATTTAAATGGTGATGGAACTTACTGTGACTGTGATGATGATAGACAAGTTATTGGTAATGGTCTTCCAGATTTTACTTTGGGATGGACAAATACCATAACAGCTGGAAATTGGGATATTTCAATGTTCTGGAATGGTGAATTTGGTCATGATTTAATTAGTACTTATAGAGGTTTTTATGAAAATACAGAGCCAACTACTGTTGGTAACTGGAATGTTGTAAAAACTAAGTACTATGATCCAAATATCAAAAAAGCTGCAGTTAACAGTTCTCATGTTGAAGATGCTACGTATTTTGAACTTAACAACCTTACAGTTGGGTATAGTATACCAACTTCTGGAAGTGTGAGAAATTTGAGAGTTTATCTCTCTGCACAGAGACCGTTTGTATTTACTGGCTATGAAGGAGTTGATCCTGTAGCTAGGTATGGTGACCAATTTGATGGATCACAGGGAGGCGAAATGGGTGGTTTTGATCCATTAGCTCCTGGTATAGAGAGACGTAATACTTATTATAGGGCTAGAACCCTTACACTAGGTCTTAATGTTACTTTTTAAATTTTTAAATATTATAAATTATGAAAAATTTACAAATGAAAATTAAAAAACTAATCTTAGTCTTTGCATGCTTGGTATTTATTGTACCAGCTTGTACAAACCTAGATGAAGAATTGTTTGATACACTTGCAGCTGAAAACTTTTTTCAGTCTGAAGATGAGTATATTGCAGCCTTAGGGCAAGCATATGCTAACTTCACTATGTGGGGTAGTCACTCTAATGTATGGTCAACTAATGAGCTCTCTTCGGATGAGCTTGTGGTACCAACAAGAGGTGGTGACTGGTATGATGGGGGTGTTCTTTTGCAAGTTCATCAACATACGTATACTCCTGATAATGGTTTTGTTGCTAATGCATGGAATTCACTTTATACTGGAGTTAATACGACTAATCGTTTAATTTATCAGTTTAGTGCTCTTGAAGGAGCGGAAGCTTTTGAAGCTGAACTTAGAGCTATAAGGGCATTTTGGTATTATCATCTTATGGATATGTATGGTAACGTACCTATGTCTACAGATTTTACGGACACTGAAGCAAAAGGAAATACTCCAAGAGCTTCAGTTTATAGCTGGATTATGGGTGAATTGGATGCTGTCATTAATTTACTGCCTACTGCTAAAGATGGTAGTACTTATGGAAGAATGAATAAGTGGGCGGCTTTAGCTTTACGACATAAAATGAAGTTAAATGCTGAAGTTTATACCGGTTCTGCAGATTGGGCTGGAGCAAAAGCTGATGCTGATGCAATTATTGCTTCTGGACTCTATAGTCTAGAAGGGAATTATGCTTCAAACTTTGCAGTAGAAAATTCAGGTTCAAATGAAAATATCTTTGTAGTGCCTTATGATAAGGTATTTGCAGGAGGATTTAATTGGGTTCAAATGACGTTGCACTATGCAAGTCAGAATACTTTTAATCTCCAGGCGCAACCATGGAATGGATATGCTACTGTAGAAGATTTTTATAACTCATATATCGATCCTGTGTCAAACCCAGGTCCTCAGGGCCCAGTGTGGAAAGGGCAAGGAACTGTTCAAGAAACAGGAACTGTTGATAGTAGGCTTTCAAACTTTGTAGTTGGTCCTCAGGGAACTGATGATCCTGCTGGTGGAGAAGCTGGTGATGCTGATGGAGTAGGTCTTAATTTTACACCATATATCAATTCTATATGGCCTGATGCTTGTCGTCAATGCGGTGCTAGAATTGGAAAGTATGCGTATGAAATGGGAGGAACTCCTAATATGAGTAATGACTGGGTATTATTTAGGTATGCAGATATCTTACTTGGTAAAGCAGAAGCTCACTTGAGAACAGGTGATGCTGCTGGTGCCTTAGGTATTGTAAATCAAATAAGAGCTCGAGCTGGAGTTGATGCATATACTTCACTTGATTTAGATAATCTTTTAGCTGAAAGAGGAAGAGAGATGTATGTTGAAAATGATAGAAGACAATCTCTAGTTAGGTTTGGGAAATTTAATGATGCATGGTGGAAAAAAGAAGTGTCTGGTTCTCATATGACAATTTTTCCAATTCCGAAGCCTCAGTTAGATGCTAATAGTAAATTAACACAAAATCCAGGTTATTAATTAATAGAGCTGTATTTAGTTAAAATTTGACTTAAAATTAAAGCAAGCGATTTTTCGCTTGCTTTTTTTTTATCTTCGTATTTATAATTTCATACTTAATGAAGAATTTGTTATTTGTAATATTTTTTTTATTTATAATGTTTTCATGTAGTAAAAATTCAAATAAAAAAACATTATTTATAAGTCATCCAAAATCAACTACTGGAATTAATTTTTCAAACACATTATCTTATACAGAAGAACTTAATCCTTACACATATAGAAACTTTTATAATGGAGGGGGAGTGGGCATTGGAGATTTTAATAATGATTCTCTACCCGATTTATTTTTTACAGGAAATTTAGTTTCAAATAAACTCTATCTAAACAAAGGAAATTTTAAGTTTGATGACATTACACAAGCATCAGGATTAGAAAGCTCTGGTATATGGAGTACGGGTGTTAGTGTCGTCGATATTAATGCAGATGGATTATTGGATATATACGTGTGTAAATCTGGTCCACCTGGAGGTAGTAGGAGAAATAATGAATTGTTTATAAATAATGGAGACTTGACTTTTTCTGAAATGTCTAAGGAATATGGCTTAGATAACGAGGGACTTTCGACTCATGCTGCTTTTTTTGATTATGATAATGATGGTGATTTAGATTGTTATTTGCTAAATAATACCATTAAATCTATAGGGATAGGATTTGATCTAGTTAAGGACATAAGAAATATTGATGATGAAAACGGTAATAAATTGTTGAGAAATGATAATAACTTTTTTGTTGATGTTTCCAATCAAGCTGGAATTTATACTAGTAAAATTGGTTTTGGTTTGGGGGTTACGGTAGGGGATATTAATCTTGATGGATGGTCTGATATGTTTATTTCGAATGATTTTTTTGAGAAAGACTATTTGTATATCAACAACAAGGATGGAACATTCTCTGAATCTTTAGAAGATTATATGAATGAAATTTCTATGGGTTCAATGGGTGCTGATATGGCAGATATTAATAATGATGGTTACTCCGAAATATTTGTAACGGAGATGCTACCTAAAAGACATGATAGACGTGTTTCCAAGGTGGTATTTGATAGTTGGGATAAATATCAGTTTTCACTAAATCAAGGTTATTACCATCAATTTAATAGGAATGTCCTTCAATTAAATAATCAAGATGGCTCATTTTCTGATATTTCAAGAATAACAGGATTAGATGCAACTGATTGGAGTTGGGGAGCACTTATTTTTGATATGAATAATGATGGTTATAAAGATATTTTTGTTGCAAATGGGATATATAAAGACCTTTTAGATCAGGATTATGTAAATTTTTTAGCTAATCCTTCAATTGTTTCTAATATTATAAAGTCTGAAAAAGAACCAATCAAAACATTAATAGATATGATTCCTACGGAACCACTTTCAAATTTTGCTTTTAAAAATATGGGAAATTTATCTTTTGAAAATTCTACAAAAGAATTTGGTTTAGACATGCTAACATATTCTAATGGATCAGCATATGGGGATTTGGATAATGATGGGGATTTAGATTTGATTATTAATAATGTCAATATGGATGTTAATATTTATGAAAATAAATCGGATAAAAATTGGATATCATTTTCTTTTGATTCAAAATCAAAAAATAAGTTTGGAATAGGAACCAAAGTATTCCTCTACTATAGAGGAACTGTACAATATCAAGAACTTTCTCCTATGAGAGGATTTCAATCTTCTGTTGATTATAGACTCTATTTTGGTTTAGACTCAATACGCTCGGTAGATAGTGTGAAAATTGTTTGGCCTTATGAAAAGCATTTAATTTTGAAAAACCTTATTTCAAATAAACATTATTTAGTTAAAGAACCTTTAGAAATAACTAAAAATGAAGAAAAAAAGAAAAACAATAAATCATTATTACAACGATCAGATATTGTAATAGATTTTGAACATGTAGAGAATAATTTTGTTGATTTTGATATGGAAAGATTACTATATAAAATGAATTCTAATGAAGGGCCTTGTCTTTGCAATGCGGATTTTAATATGGATGGACTAGAAGATATTTTTATAGGAGGAGCTAAAGGACAATCCGCTGTTTTATTTTTTCAAAATAATGATGGTAGTTTTTCAATTGAAAATGAAATTTTTGAACTTGATAAAAATTCTGAAGATGTTGATTGTTTGGTTGGCGATTATAATGGTGATGGATTATTGGATTTGCTTGTTGCGAGTGGTGGAAGTGAATTTTCTATTTTTTCTCCAGAATTAATGGATAGAGTATATTTTAATTTGGGTAAAAGAGAGTTTAAAAAATCTATAGAATCACTCACTACTATAAAAAAATTTGTAAGCACATCAACAATTTCAGCTAATGATTTTGATAATGATGGAGACTTAGATGTTTTTTTAGGTACTAGATTAAATTCTAGTTCTTATGGCACGACAACAAAAAGTTATATGCTTGAGAATGATGGTAAAGGAATCTTCACGGATATTACTCAAAATATTGCTCCAGGCTTACTTAAAATGGGAATGGTAACTGATAGTGAATTTGTTGATATTAATAATGATAATAATAAAGAGCTGGTAGTAGTTGGAGAATGGATGCCAGTAAAAGTATATGAATTTTCTAATGATGTTTTTGTGGACATCTCTGATGATTTAGGTTTAGATAAATCAAATGGATTATATAATGTTTTAAAAATTGTTGATGTAAATAACGATTCTTTTAAAGATATTATTCTTGGAAATTATGGATTAAATTCTTCATTTAAGGCATCAATTGATAAACCTTTGACTCTTCTAGTTAATGATTTCGATAATAATAGAAAAACAGAACAAATTATTGGAATGTATTATGGAAATGATTTATACCCTATTGTTCAACTTAAAGATCTTTGGATGCAAATTCCTGTATTAAAAAAGAAATATCTAAAATTTGAAAATTATAAAAATAAAAAATTACTTGAATTGTTTAGTAAAGAAATTATAGAGAAAACTGAAAAAAAATATGTTTATAATTTAGCCAGTGGTATTTTAGTAAATGATTTAGGCAATAAATTTAAATTAGAATATTTGCCCTTTGAAGCTCAGCTTTCTCCTATATATTCAATTTTATCAGAAAATTTAAATAATGATGATTATGATGATATAATAATTGGAGGAAATATAACCACAGTAAAACCTGAATTTGGAATTAATAATGCTAGTTTCTCTCTTCTACTTTTGGGAATGAAAGATTCAAAGTTTAAAAGTTTAAATTCAAAAGAATCTGGCTTATTTGTTAAAGGAGAAATAAGAGATATAATTAAAGTAAAAGTAAATAAAAAAGATAATTATATTTTTGCAGTAAACAATTCAAAACTTAAAATATTTAAAAATGAAAATGATAAATAATCTAATTATAATATTATTTATTTCAACGATATTTTATTCATGTGAAACAAGTCCATATTTGATTTTAGAAAAAGAAGAATTGTCGTCTGGGTTGAGATATGATTCTTTATTTCTTGGAGTAAAATTCGGAATGTCTTCAGAAGAATTTTATTCCCATTGCTGGGAATTAAATAAGCAGGAACTGATTAGACAGGGACCATCTAATAGTTCGGTTAAATACCTATTACCAACTAAATCAAATGGTCAAAATATTGAAATGCTTTTTTATCCAAATTTTAATAACGATACAGTATTTGAGGTTAATGCCGAATTTTCTTATGCAGCATGGGCTCCGTGGAATAAAGATTTATTTTCAGATTCATTGATAAAAGAAATTAAAATCTTATTGAGTGGTTGGTATAAATCAGATTTTATAGAAATTAATAATCCAGAAAACGAAAAGTATTTGTATGTTACGGTGAATGGTAATAGAAGAATTGCTCTTACCATTATAGATGATAGAAAAGTTCGGGCAAGGTTTACGGACTTATTAATAGAGAAAGCGATAAATTAAATGAAAAAATTATCTTATTATTTCTTTTTAGCTATATTATTTTTTTCGTGTGTAAAAAAAGAAAATAAATTATTTCAGCAACTACCTTCTTTTAAAACTAATGTAGATTTTAGTAATACACTTACCTACAAAGAGGACTTTAATATATTTACTTATAGAAATTATTATAATGGAGGAGGAGTAGGTCTTGGTGATATTAATAATGATGGTCTTCTTGATATTTATTTTACATCCAATTTAAATAAGAATAAACTATATCTTAACAAAGGAAATTTTGAGTTTGAAGATATTACAGAAAAAGCTAATGTTGGTGGTGAAAAATCTTGGAGTACTGGTGTCAGTCTTACAGATATAAATGGAGATGGTTATTTAGATATCTATGTTTCTAATTCTGGAGATATAAAAGGAGATAATAAGCAAAATGAATTATTTATTAATAATGGGAATTTAACATTTACAGAAAAAGCGGAAGAGTATGGTCTTAATGATAAGGGATATTCAACACACGCAGCTTTTTTTGATTATGATAATGATGGTGATTTAGATTGTTATCTTTTAAATAATTCTTATAAAGGAGGATTTAGAATAACTAGTATTGGTAAGGATCAGAGACCTGTTAGAGATTCAGTTGGAGGTGACAAATTTTTTAGAAATGAAAATGGAATATTTAAAGATATTAGTGAGGAAGCAGGTATTTATGGAAGTGTAATAGGTTTTGGTCTTGGTGTAACTGTTGGTGATGTAAATAATGATGGATGGATGGATATTTATGTGTCTAATGATTTTTTTGAAAGAGATTATTTATACATCAATCAAAAGAATGGAACATTCTCTGAGGAATTAGAAAATCAAATAAGGAGCATAAGTGCTGCTTCAATGGGTGCTGATATGGCAGATATTAATAACGATGGCAAGTCAGATATATTCATAACTGATATGCTTCCAGAACCTGATGAGAGAATTAAAACCGTAACTACATTTGATAGTTGGGATAGACATCAACTTATAAAAAATAGTGGTTATTGGAACCAATTCACAAGAAATACTTTACAGTTAAATAATGGGAATAAAACATTTAGTGAAATAGGAAGACTTACGGGTGTTGAGGCAACAGATTGGAGTTGGGGAGCATTGATGTTTGATTTTCAAAATGATGGTAATAAAGATATTTTTGTTGCTAATGGAATATATCAGGATTTAACAGATCAAGATTTTTTGCAGTATGTTACTAAAGATGAAGTTGTACAGGAAATTGTGAGTCCTGGTAAAGTTGATTATAAAAAACTTATTGAATTAATTCCTAGTGTCCCCATTTCAAATTATGCATTTACGAATAAAGGAGGTTTAAAATTTAATGATGAAACATCAAAATTAGGTCTTGATAAACCAAGTTTTTCTAATGGGGCTGCATATGGAGATCTCGATAATGATGGGGATTATGATTTGGTAATAAATAACGTAAATATGGAATCATTTATTTATGAAAACATATCAGAATTAAAATTTCCAGATAATAATTTTATTAAAGTTCAGTTAAATGGAACAGATAAAAACTTAGATGCTATAGGTAGTAAAGTTTATGTGTATGCTAATGGTAAAACTTTTTATATGGAACAAATGCCAATACGTGGATTTCAATCTACAGTTGATAGAAATTTAATTATTGGGTTAGGGCGAATTCAAAAAATTGATTCTTTAATTATTTATTGGACAGATGCTTCAATTACTAAAAAAATAAATGTTCCTATTAATAGTAAAATAATTATTGATAAAGTTGATTCAAATTCTGAGGTATTAAACCAAGAAAAACCCATAGAGCATTTATTAAAAGAGTCAACAGATAATTTTATAGAATTTGTACATGAAGAAAACGATTTTGTAGATTTTGATAGAGACAGATTATTATTTCATATGAGTTCAACGGAAGGATCTTGTATCTGTTCTGGAGATATTGATAATGATGGGAGAGAAGATCTTTTTATAGGAGGATCTAAGGGTATCTCTAGTTTAATTTTTATTCAAGAAGATAATTCTTTTAAAAAATTACATTTAAACATATTTGATAATGATAAGGGTTCTGAAGATACAGATTGTATAATATTTGATGCCAATAATGATGGTTTTATGGATATTTATGTTACTGGTGGTGGAAATGAATTTTCTATTTATTCGCCTGAGTTGAGAGATAAATTGTATATAAATAATAAAAATTTATCTTTTACAAAGTCAGATCAAATTTTACCATCTGGTATTTTTGAAAGCTCTTCTGTTGTAAAAGCATCTGATTTTGATAATGATGGAGATCAGGATTTATTTGTAGGAATACGTTTAATTCCCCAAAAATATGGTCTACCTGCAAACGGTTATATTTTAGAAAATGATGGAAAGGGTATTTTTAAAAATATTACTGATTCTATTGCCCCTGATTTAAAAAAGGTAGGAATGATAACTGATGCTAGTTGGATAGATTTTGATAAAGATGGTGACCAAGATATAATAGTAGTTGGTCATTGGATGCCAATAACATTATATACTAATCACTCAGGTAAGTTTAAAAAATCTGAAATTAAAAGTTTTGAAAAATCACATGGATGGTGGAATACAATTCATGTTGAAGATTTAAATAATGATGGGTTCGATGATATAATTATTGGAAACCATGGACTTAATTCAAGATTTAAAGCACAAGAAGATAAGCCAATTACTATGTACATAAATGATTTTGATAATAATAATAGTATTGAACAAGTAATTTTCCAGTTTAATGGAGATAGTTCATATACAATGTCTTTAAAACATGATTTGGTTATGCAAATGCCTAGTTTAAAGAAGAAATATTTAAAATATAATAGTTATAAAAATCAGACTGTCTATGATATTTTTAATGCTGAAAAGATTAATTCTAGTATTGTAAACTATATTTATAATCTTGAGACAGCAATTTTTATAAATGATTCGTCTTCATTTAATAAAATAGAAATACCTATTGAATCCCAATTTTCTACTACTAATGCAATTCATGTTGATGATTATAATAATGATGGGTATAAGGATATTATAATAGGTGGTAATTTGTATAATGTAAAGCCTGAGGTTGGAAGATATGATGCTCAGTATGGCTTGTTGTTATTGGGAAATAAGGAGGGATTTGTAAGCACAAATAATAATTTTTCTGGAGTATCATTTAAAGGTCAGACTAGAGAGTTGTTAAAACTTAAAAGGAATAATGAAAACATTTTATTTGTTTTAAACAACAATGATAAATTGCAATCATTTATATATTAATAATGCGTAAATTAAAACCTTATTTATTCTTATTTATTTTTATATTTTCATGTCAAAAAAAAGAAACACTTTTTGTTAGACTAAGTCCTTTTGAATCTAATATTACTTTTAGAAATGATCTTAATGAGAACGAAGAATTTAATATTATTGAATATTTATATTTTTATAATGGTGGTGGAGTTGCTGCAGGAGATATTAATAATGATGGATTAATAGACTTATATTTTTCATCTAATCAGAATAGTAATAAACTTTATTTAAATAGAGGCAATTTTTTATTTGAAGATATAACTACTAAATCGGGAGTTGAATCAATGGGAGAATGGAAAACAGGGGTTAATCTTGTTGATATCAATAATGATGGTTTTTTAGATATTTATTTAACTAGACTTGGAGGATATAAAAAAATAGAAGGAAAAAATGAATTATATATTAATAATGGGGACCTTACTTTTTCAGAGAAAGCATCTGAATTTGGTTTAGACTTTGAAGGATTTTCAACACATTCAGCATTTTTTGATTTTGATAAAGATGGTGATCTCGATATGTATTTATTAAATCATTCAGTTCACACAGAAAGAAGTTATGGGAGTTATAAATTACGTTTTGAAAGAAATAGTAAGTCTGGAGATAAATTATTCAGAAATGATTATCAGGATGGAAAACATTTTTTTAATGATGTATCAGAAAATGCGGGAATTTTGGGAAGTAATATTGGCTATGGATTAGGTATAGGAATTAGTGATATTAATAGAGATGGGTGTGTAGATATATATGTATCTAATGATTTTAGAGAAAATGATTATTTATATATAAATAATTGTGATGGAACATTTACTGAAAAATTAGAACAATATATGAATCATACATCTAGATTTTCTATGGGTAATGATATATCCGATATAAATAATGATCAGTATCCAGATATTCTTGTATTAGACATGCTTCCAGAAGATGAAAAAGTTTTAAAAAATTCTGCTGGTGAGGATCCCTATGAAATTTTTAAACTAAAATTAAATTATGGATTTAATAAGCAATTTTCAAGGAATACACTACAATTAAACAATGGAAATAATAGTTTTTCTGAGATAGGTCAATTACTAAATATTCATGCTACTGATTGGAGCTGGTCAACACTTGTAGAAGATTTTGATCTTGATGGAAACAATGATGTTTTTATAACAAATGGTATAGTTAAAAGACCAAATGATATGGATTATATTAATTTTATTTCTAATGAAAATGTTAAAGGTGGATTGGTTCAGAATCCTTCTTTAGAAAATTCAGATTTAACAAATCAGATGCCAGATGGAAAAGTTTCTAATTATGCATTTAAAAATTACTCAAACTTAACATTTAAAAATGTTTCTAAAGATTGGGGTATTGATTACAAGGGGTATTCAAATGGTTCAACATATGCTGATTTAGATAATGATGGAGATAATGATTTAATAGTAAATAATATAAATGATGTTTCTCATGTTTATCAGAACATGACAATTGAAAATTTATCCGACATAAATTATGTAAAAATCAATTTTCATGGGGAAGAGAAAAATCTTAAAGGCATAGGGGCAAGTATTAGTATTTGGTTAAAAGATAAAATATTATTTAAAGAAAATTACTTGAATAAAGGTTTTATGTCATCAAAGTCATCAGGCCTTATTTTTGGTTTAGGTAGAAATAAAATTATTGACTCATTAAAAATTGATTGGCCATCAGGAAAATCAGAAATATTATATTCAATCTCTTCAAATCAGAATATTAATTTTTTTGAAAAAAATGCCACTAAAAGCTTTCAAATAAAAGCAAATAAAAATTATATTTTTCATGATAATACTGATAATGTTGAAATTGATTATTCTCATATAGAAAACAACTTTAATGATTTTAATCGTGAAGGGTTGATACCATATATGATTTCTAAAGAGGGACCAGCTATGAGTGTTGCTGATATAAATAAAGATGGTATATCTGATTTATTTATAGGTTCTTCTTCTTTTCAAAAATCAAAACTTTTTATTGGTTTAAAGACTGGAGGATATAAGTATTCTGAACAATTAGAAATAGAAAATGATTCAATTTCCGAGGATGTAAGTGCTGTTTTTTTTGATGCTGATAATGATGAAGATTACGACTTATATGTAGTGAGTGCTGGAAATGAATTTCCATTAAAATATCAAAGCACTATGGATAGATTATATATTCTTAATGAAAATGGTAAATACATAAAAAGTAAAAAATTACCTGAAATATATCAAAATGGATCTGTTGTAAAGAATTATGATTATGACTATGATGGAGATGAAGATTTATTTATAGGAGGGCGTGTTGTTCCGGGAAAATATGGAATATCTCCTGAGAGTTATCTCTTAATTAATGATGGAAAAGGTGAGTTTTCTATAGATAAGGATAATTCTTTTAATAATCTTGGAATGATAACGGATGCAGTTTGGGCAGATATTAATAATGATAATTATAGTGATTTAGTATTGTGTGGAGATTGGAATAATATTAAAGTTTTTGAAAACAATAAAAATGGTATTTTAAAAGAGAATGTAGATTTTATTGGAAATAATTTGTATGGATGGTGGTTTTCTATAGAGGCTACTGATGTTAATAATGATGGATTTATGGATATTGTTGCTGGGAATATAGGAGAAAATTCTAAGTTAAAACCAACTAATTCCAATCCTGTAAATATGTATTTTGGTGATTTCGATAACAATTCTACTTTAGAACATATCATAACATATTTTAAGAATGGTAATGAGTTTCCCATATCTAACAAAGATGAAATCACTAAACAGTTAAATTATCTCAATCGAAATTTTTTATATTATAATGATTTTGCTGGAAAAGATATTGCACAAATTTTTTCTAAAAAAACACTTTCAAATTCTAATAAATTAAAAGCAAATAATTTTAAATCCACCATTTTTATAAATAATGGAGATGGTTCATTTTCTTTAAAAGATCTTCCCATTATTAGTCAGTCTTCTCCTATAAGAACTATTCAAACTTTAGATTATAATAATGATAATAATGTAGATTTAATTTTATTAGGAAATATGTCATCAGTATCTCCTTTCTTTGGTACTTTTGACTCAAATTATGGCATTCTCCTTGAAGGAAATGGCATGGGAGATTTTAGTTATATAAATCAAGCTAAGAGTGGCCTCAAAATTAAGGGTGATGTAGTGAAAATATTACCTTTAAATAAGAAAAAAACTGATTTTGTTATTGCAAAAAATGATAAAAAATTAAGTTTTATTAAGATCAATAAAAATTAAAAAATTTTATTATAGAATAAGCTTAAGATAATTTTATTTTGTATTAAATAAAATTAAATTTACAATCCCAATTATTAATTAAATTTTGGTTTTATAATTTTATTAAAATGTTAAGAAAAGCTTTAGCGTTATTAATTTTTATTGTTTTATTTTCATGTTCTACTTACGATAAGTATAAGAATAATATTGAATATTATGAGGATCCTAAACTTTTTCGTAAATCAATGAAAAAGTTATCAGATATCATTGTTTATGATATTTTTTCTCCTCCAGTTGCTTCAAGAATTTATGTTTATCCTTCCATTGCTGCATACGAAGTTTTAATAAATGATAATCCTTCCTATAAAAGTTTTTCAGGTCAATTAACTGATTTAGATAATATTCCTAAGCCTGATATTAACTTGGAGTATTCTTTTCCATTAGCTAGTATACATGCTTTCTTAACTGTTGGTAAGGATCTAATTTTTTCAGAAAATAAAATAATTGAATTTCAAAAAAATCTTTATGATGAGCTAAAGAGTAAGGGAATTCCAAATGATATATATAATAGATCTATTAGTTATGGTGAAGAGGTAGCAAGGCATATCATGGATTGGTATGATAATGATAATTATAAAGAAACTAGATCTTTTCCAAAATATACTATACTTCGTGAAGATGTTTATTGGAAGCCTACCCCTCCTGATTATATGGAAGGGATAGAACCCCATTGGGATAAAATTAGAACTTTGGTAGTTGATTCATCAAATCAATTTGTGATTAAACCACCACCTGAATTTAGTTTAAACCCTGATACTAAATTTTATGATGATATTATGGAAGTGTATGATATAGGTATAAATTTAACTGATGAACAAAAAGAAATAGCTAGTTTTTGGGATTGTAATCCTTATGTGTCTCACCATAGAGGTCATGCTATGTTTGCAACAAAAAAAATAACTCCCGGTGGACATTGGATTGAAATTACTTCTCTTGTTACGCGTGATGCTGATCTTAATTTAATGGAGACCATAAAAACATATTCAATGGTATCTATAGGACTTTTTGATGCTTTTATTATATGTTGGGATGAAAAATGGAGAAGTATTTTAGTTAGGCCTGAAACGGTAATTAATCAGTATTTTGATGAAGACTGGATACCTTTTTTACAAACACCACCATTTCCTGAATATACCTCGGGTCACTCAGTTATTTCTAGAGCATCTGCTGTTATTTTAACGGCTTTGCTTGGTGATAAGTTTGAATTTTTTGATACATCTGAAAATGAGTATGGGTTGCCTCCAAGAACTTTTGGTAGCTTTATTGAGGCTTCGGATGAGGCAGCAATCAGTAGAATATATGGTGGGATACATTATATGCCTGCTATAACTTATGGTATTGAACAGGGAGAGAAAGTTGGTAAATTTGTTTTAGATAATGTTGATATTTCAAATACAACCCTTTCAATAAAATAAAATGAAATATGTCATCGCTCTTGATCAGGGAACAACTAGTTCAAGAGCTGTATTAATTGATGAAAGTGGAAATCTTATTGATATAAAACAAAAGGAATTTTCTCAAATATTTCCAAATCGGGGATGGGTAGAACATGATCCTTTAGAGATTCTTAGTTCACAAATCAAAGTTTTTGAAGATTTATTATCAAGTAATAGTATTGATCCAAAATCCATTATAAGTTTAGGAATAACTAATCAAAGAGAAACTACAGTACTTTGGGATAAGGATACTGGAAAACCACTTTACAATGCAATTGTTTGGCAAGATAAAAGAACTGCTAATATTTGTGAAAAAATTAAAAAAGATGGCCTTGAGGAATATATAAAAGAAAATACTGGACTTGTTGTTGATTCTTATTTCTCAGCAACAAAAATTAAATGGATTATTGATAATGTTGATGGAGTTAGAGATAAAATTAATAAAAATAAAGTTTTAGCAGGAACCATAGACTCTTGGCTCATTTATAATTTAACTTCTTTTAAATGTCATTTTACTGATTTTACTAATGCATCAAGAACAATGGTTTTTAATATTAAATCATTAAAATGGGATAGTAAAATTCTTAGTTACTTAGATATACCAACATCTATTTTACCTAATGTATTACCTTCTTCTTCTAATTTTGGAACATTTAATTATAAAGGTTGTAACATTCCAATTAATGGAGTTGCTGGGGATCAACAGTCTGCTTTATTTGGTCAGGCGTGTTTTGAAGATGGAATGGTAAAAAATACTTATGGAACGGGATGTTTTCTTTTGATGAATACCGGTAAAAAAATGAACTTATCGCAAAATGGTCTTCTTACAACTATTGCTTGTTCAACTACAAAATCGATTAATTATGCCCTTGAAGGAAGTGTCTTTATTGCTGGAGCTGCAATTCAATGGCTTAGAGACTCATTAAAGATTATTAAAAGTGCCTCTGAAACTGAAGAAATTGCTAATTCTATTTTGGAACTTGAAGATATTTATGTTGTCCCTGCTTTTGCTGGTCTTGGAGCACCATATTGGGATATGTATTCTAGGGGAGCAATTTTTGGACTTACGAGAGATACTGGTAAAGATCATATAGTAAAGGCGACCCTTGAATCTTTAGCATACCAAACTAAAGATATAATAGAGGTTATGGAAAAAGATGCAAATTTAAAACTGCAATCTTTGAAGGTTGATGGTGGGGCATGTAATAATAATTACCTTATGCAGTTTCAGTCTGATATATTAAATTCTGATGTCTTAAGACCAGAAATTATTGAATCAACAGCTATGGGAGCTGGATATTTAGCAGGAATTTATTCTTCTTTATGGGATAAAAATAAAATTATCTCAAATCAAAAAATAAATAAAATATTTAAACCAAATATAGATAGTAAAAAAAGAAAAAGATTATATTTAGGCTGGAATAAGGCTGTAAATAGAACTTTAAATTGGATAGAAAAATAAATTTCTTCTCTTCAAAAAATAGAGACAAATTAAAATCACAACTTACTTCAATTCATTTTGATTTAATAGTAATAGGTGGAGGTATAACAGGATCAGGGATATGTTTAGATGCTGTTGCTAGGGGGATGAAGGTTTGTTTAATAGAGATGAATGATTTTGCATCGGGAACCAGTAGTAAATCAACTAAACTTATACATGGAGGGTTACGATATTTAGAGCAATTTAAATTTAATTTAGTTCATGAGACTGGAAGTGAAAGATCTGTTTTAAATAAATTAGCTCCTTCAATTGTTAAGTCTGAAAAAATGCTTCTTCCTATAAAAAATAATGGGAAGCTAAATAAGTTATCAACATCGATAGCTCTTTCGATCTATGATTATTTAGCTGGAGTTAGAATAAAAGATAAAAAACAAATTTTATCAAAAAAAGAAACAGAACTAAAGGAACCTTTGCTTAAAACGGATGGATTAA
>JAPYTU010000007.1:0-4272 GCA_029940715.1 Cytophagales bacterium | reverse complement strand
TTATCAAAAAAAGAAACAGAACTAAAGGAACCTTTGCTTAAAACGGATGGATTAAATGCTGGTGCAATTTATTCAGAATATAGAACTGATGATGCTAGGTTAACTATTGAATTATTAAAAAAAGCCAGTAAAATGGGTGCTTTTCCTATTAATTATATCAAAGCAGATGAATTTATTATAAAGGATGATAAGGTTTGTGGAATAAATTGTTTAGATACAATAAATGGTGATTCTTTTTCTCTATTTTCATCGATAGTTGTGAATGCTACTGGTCCATGGGTTGATGATACATTAAAAAATGAAAATAATAAACTTATTCTTTCTAAGGGAGTTCATATAGTTGTTCCTTATAAAAAATTCCCATTGAAACAATCAGTATATTTTGATGCTATAGATAATCGTATGATTTTTGCAATTCCAAGAAATAATACAACTTATATAGGAACAACTGATACTAAATATTCACTTGATAAGAATAATATAAAAATTTTAAAGTCGGAGGTTAAATATTTATTAGAGTCTGTAAATAATTATTTTTCTATAATTCTAACCATAAAAGATGTTGTTTCGAGTTGGTCAGGACTAAGACCACTTATAAAAGAAGAAGGTAAAAAAGTTACTGAAATATCTCGAAAAGATGAGATTTTTGTTTCAGATAATGGAATTATAACAATTGCAGGTGGTAAATTGACAGGGTATAGGAAGATGGCAGAAAGAGTAGTTGATATAGTTATTAAAGCAAAGAATCATAAATCATTTAATAAATGTATTACTAGCAATATAAAGTTGTATAAATCTGAAAATTTAAATGAAATTAAAAAAGAAATTTTTAGTTATTTGTTAAAAAATCAACATTCAAAGGATCAAGTAGTATTATTATATGATATTTATGGAGAAAATGTTAAAGAAATTATCAAAATATCTAAAACGTTCAAATCTTTTAGTAAAGTGAATGCAATAATTATTTCTGAATTTATTTATTGTTTTGAAAATGAGATGTGTCAAAAACTTCTAGATTTCTTTTCTCAAAGAACAGGTAGAGTATATTTTGAAATTGAGAAAGTTTCAGATCAAGTCCAAATAATAAAAGAAGCCTATAAAAAATTGAAAAACATTTCGGAAAAAGAATTTGATTTAGAAAGAGTTGAATTAAAAAGTTATATTAATAGTATTACAACTTTTATTTAATTAAGTCTTTTACATTTCCTATTGAATAATTTATTTCAATTTTATCTTTAAAACCATATGCCTTAGCTTCTGCGAAACCTTTAAATAGTAGATTAACTTTTTCAGTTCCTATTAAAAGTTTTAATCCTTTCTTATTAAGAAATTCTTCTAGATTTTTTACATTAACATTACCTGAAACATTTAATGTTGATTCTGTAGAATTTGAAAGCTCTTTGCTATTATCGTCATCAATTTTAACTAAAAGTATATCATCGGCATATATTCCAACATTTACTTTAGTTATTGTAATTTTTACATTATTTGGGTTTAATAAAATAATGTCTGCTGATATTATAAGTTCATTGTTTTTTAAATTATCAATTTTTACATTTTTAATTTCTTGAAACTCTATTGGTTCAATAGGTTTACAGCTAATGTAAAAAAATAAAATAATTGGAAATATTTTTTTCAATTTCTAAAGCTTAAAAAGTTTTATACATTTACAATATTAATCTATAAAAAATAAAAATATGAATGAATTATTAGCAGAAGCAATTGGAACTTTTATTTTAATATTATTTGGGTGTGGTGTAAATGCTGGAACTTCTTTAAATAAAAGTTTTTCAAATAAAAGTAGTAATAGTTGGATAGTAGGGCCGATTGGATGGGGACTTGCAGTTACTCTTGGAGTATATGCTAGTGGTCAAGTGAGTGGAGCACATATTAATCCAGCTGTTACGATTGGATTACTTTCAAATGGTGAAATGGAACTTTCATTAGCATTAAAATATTTAACAGGTCAGGTAATGGGTGCATTTATTGGTGCATTAATAATTTATTTTCATTATTTACCTCATTGGGATAAAACAGATGATAAAAAAACTAAATTGGGAGTTTTTTCAACTTCACCTGCTATAGATTCTAAATGGTCAAATCTATTAAGTGAGACTGTAGGAACTTTTGCTTTGTTATTTGGATTAATGTTTATAGGGACAAATAATTTTGCTGAAGGATTAAATCCAATAGTGGTTGGTAGTTTGGTATGTGCAATAGGAATTTCTCTAGGAGGAACTACTGGCTATGCTATAAATCCAGTTCGAGATTTTATTCCTCGTTTAGCTCACTCAATTTTACCAATCAAAGGTAAAGGTGACTCTAATTGGAGTTATTCTTGGATTCCTGTTATAGGTCCCATTTTGGGAGGGATATTAGGGGTAAATGTTTATGAATTTTTATTTAATAATTCTATAAGCAATACTTTTATTATATCTTCAGTTCTTTTTTTAATATTAATTGTTTTAACCTTCATTGAAAATAAAGATTAGAATATTTTTAATTATTATACTTTTAATGTCTTGTACTAGAAATTATACTATAGATGTACAGGGCCACAGGGGTGCTAGAGGATTAGCACCAGAGAATACCATTTATGGTTTTAAAAAAGCATTAGATATTGGCGTGAATACTCTTGAACTTGATGTTGTGATAAGTAAAGATCATAAAGTTTTAGTATCACATGAACATTGGATGTCAAAAAAAAAGTGTGATTTAGAAAATGATTCTATAGATGAAAAAATAGGTTATAATATTTATAATATGACATATGATCAAATAAAAAAAATTGATTGTGGTAGCAAGATAAATTATGACTTTCTTGATCAAGTAAAATTACCTCTTAACAAGCCACTTTTGGAAGATGTTTTTACTGAGATAGATGCTTATGCTAGAATGAAAAATTTAAATGTACCTAATTATAATATTGAAATAAAATCTAGTGTAAAAGGAGATGATATTTTTCATCCTAAACCTAATTTTTTTTCAGATTTGGTTTATAATGTAGTTGATAATTCAATTGGGTTTGAAAAAGTAAATATTCAGAGTTTTGATTTTAGAATTTTAAATTATTTTAATAAAAAATATCCTGATATTATTTTAGCGGTATTGATTGATAATGATTTAGGTCCACAGAATAATTTAAATAAACTTGGGTTTATTCCTGATATTTATAGTCCAAATTTTAATCTTTTAGATAGGTCTCATATTATCTTTTTAAAAAATAAAAAAATAAAAATTCTTCCCTGGACTGTTAATACTTATGATGATATTGCAGATGTTTTAAAATTAGATGTTGATGGTATAATTTCTGATTATCCTGATAGAGTAATAAAAATGATAGAATGATATGAAAAAATATGATGTATTTGGAATAGGACATGCTCTAGTAGATTGTGTTTGTATGGTAGATGATTCTTTCTTGGTTGAAAATAAAATTGAAAAAGGAGTTATGACTTTAGTCGATGAAGAAAAACAGAAGCTATTAATAAAAAAAATAAAAAAAATTAAACCTTTTATTCAGTCAGGAGGGTCTGTAACTAATTCTATATTTGCTCTATCTCAGTTAGGGGGATCAGGATATTCTTCATTTTT
Organism: Cytophagales bacterium; assembly: GCA_029940715.1. GTDB lineage: Bacteria > Bacteroidota > Bacteroidia > Cytophagales > MED-G16 > JAPYTU01. The sequence continues at coordinate 678 of JAPYTU010000007.1, read as the reverse complement.
AGTTTCAGATGATGATTTTGGAAATATTTATATTAATGATTTGAAGAATAATGGTGTAAAAATTGGAGAAAAAAAATATATTATAGCTGATGGGATGACTGGTTCTTGTCTAGTATTAACAACACCTGATGCTGAGAGAACGATGAACACTTGTCTTTCAATTTCTACTAAATATTCAATAAAAAATATAAGTTTTGATGATTTAAACAATTCAAAATATCTATACATTGAAGGTTATCTTGTTGCTTCAGAATTATCTATGCAAGCCATTCATGATTGTATTTCTTATTGTAAAAAAAATGATATTAAAATTGCTTTAACTTTTTCAGATTTGAGTATGGTAAAATTTTTTAAAGATAAACTTGAATCAATATTAAAATATAAAATAGATCTTTTATTTTGTAATGAAGAGGAAGCGAAAGCCTTTTCAGAAAAACCTTCTTTAAATGAATCTTCCGATTTTCTATTACAATTTTCTAAACTGGTTGTTATAACTAGGGGAAATAAAGGTTCTCTTATTGCAAGCTCTAAAGAAAAAATAAATATAGATTCTGTAAAAACAGATGCAATTGATACAGTAGGAGCTGGAGATGCTTTCTCAGGGGCATTCCTTTTTGGTATAAATAATGGGATGGGATTAGAGAATTCTGGAAAATTAGCTTCTGCATTATCTTCAAA
>JAPYTU010000084.1:4896-6142 GCA_029940715.1 Cytophagales bacterium | reverse complement strand
TCAATTGTTCAAGATGAAACTTTTGCTCCTATATTATATTTAATAAAATATTCTAATTTAGATGAGGCTATTAGAATTCAAAATGATGTACCTCAGGGTTTATCTTCTTCAATTATGACTAAAGATTTGTCGGAATCAGAACAATTTTTATCTGCTCAAGGATCAGATTGTGGTATAGCAAATGTAAACATAGGTACTTCAGGTGCTGAAATTGGAGGTGCTTTTGGTGGTGAAAAAGAAACTGGAGGAGGACGAGAATCCGGATCAGATTCATGGAAAGCATACATGAGAAGACAAACTAATACAATAAATTATTCAGATGATTTGCCTTTAGCTCAGGGTATAAAGTTTGATTTTTAATATAAAATTTTAACTTTTTAAATTAAGTTTACTAAAATAGTTAATAGCTATTAAATCAAAAATGATTGTATTTTATTTTTAACAATTAAACTATATAAATTATGAGAAAATTAACTATAATATTAACATTGTTTTTTTTATCAGACGTCGCTTATGGACAAGCTATATCTACAAGATATATAGAAGCAAAAGATGGAAAAGGTGCTGAATTAAGAGAAGCATTAAAGGTAAAAACAAAAAAATATAATTCTAAAGAAGGTGATCCTAGAATTTATACTTTTGCAGTTAGAGCTAGTCAGATGGGCAGTATGTCATCTTTTGTTAGATTATCATATGCATCTAGATTAGGAGAACTTTCTATGGGAGGATCTAATCAGCCAGGAATGATGGATTATTGGATGAAAAATGTGAATGTTTTAATTAAAAAAACATCATCTAATGAAATTTTTCTTTTAAGAGAAAGTGCTACTCATAATGATGCTAATGGAGTAGATAAACCATTTAGAAGAGTTTTTCATTATAATATTAAGCATGGGGAGCAACATAACTTTTGGAGGGTAAGAGATAATTTACCTAAGGCAATTGAAAAAGCGGGAGTTGATTTTGATATTAATTGTTTTAATTCTTTTGCTGGAGGATCTAGGCAACATGCAAGAATTGTAATTTTTGGAAAAGATATGGAAAGTTTTGAGCCAGAATCTAGTAATTGGTCCAAGATTAGAGATGCTTACAATGAACTTTATGGTAATAATTCATGGAATGAAGATTGGGATTTAGGTAACTCAAGTATCCTTCCAGGAGCATATGGTAGTGGATGGGGTAATTCTGTAGAATTATTAGAGTTTTTACCTGAATTAAGTTCACCTATATATCAATAATTTTTTTT
>JAPYTU010000084.1:0-4796 GCA_029940715.1 Cytophagales bacterium | reverse complement strand
TTTTTTTATTTTATGAAATCAGTAATAAAACATTATTTTTCAAGGGATATAATATTGTTATAAAATTCTTTAGTTACTGTAAAATATCTTCCATTTTCAAGATGAAGACTATTATCTCCTTCTCCATTTAGAGAATGGTATTTAATTATGTGATTTTTAAAATTTAAATAATTATCTAAGACATAATCATTTTCTAAATCATCTTTAATTGTAATTTTTTTCATATGTGATGAATATATCAATTATTAATAAAATTAATTAATTGATTTTCTATCCTTCAGTATCAGGATTAGGTAATTCAGGTTTATCATTACATTCTGGAATATTATCATTACAAGGCAGGTTATCTTCAAAACCACATGATAATGTAATGAGAATAGTAAGTAAAAATGTAGTTATTACTTTAATTGTCTTTTTAATCATTATATGAAATTATATAAAAAGCTTAATATATGTAAGACTTTAAAACAAATTTTTTTTTATCACCATCCTATACCATAGTATGCTTTAATACCATTAGGATACATTCCTTCTACTAAAACGCCATCATCTTTTGGTAATTGAGACAGTGTTGTAGATAGATCTTCAACATCAGAAATTGCTCTTTTATTAATAGAAGTAACAATAAATCCTTTTGTGATTCCTGTATTTTTCCATTTTCCTTTTTCAATATTAATTACTTGAGCTCCTCCTTCTAAATCTAATTTTTCTTTAAGTTCTTTTGATAAATCTGAGAATTGAGCGCCATCAAAAGAAAAATTATTGTTTGATGCGACTACATCTGTCGTTCCCAAAGTATTTTTTAGAGTAGCGATAATCCTTTTTGTTTTTCCATCCCTAATGTAAGTCACTTCAACTTTATCTCCAGGTCTATTTATTGCGATTTGTTCTTGTAGATTAGAAACATTTTTAATTTTTACATCGTTGATTTCGGTAATGACATCCCCTTTTTCAAGGCCTGCTTCAAAAGCTGAACTGCCATCATTTACTCCTGAAATTAAAACACCAAATAATACTGGGATGTCATTCTCTTTTGCAATTTCAGCGGTTACGTCTTGGATAGTTATTCCTAGCAATGCTCTTTGAACTACTCCAAATTCAACTAAATCTCTATATACTTTCTTTACAAGGGTTGATGGTATTGCAAATGAATAACCCGCAAATGTTCCTGTAGGTGTTGCTATAGCAGAGTTTATTCCCACAAGTTTACCTTCTAAATTAACTAATGCTCCTCCAGAATTTCCTGGATTAACAGGAGCTTGATGTTGGATGAAAGCTTCGATCTGTAAGTTATTTTTATCTCTTAATATTCCAATATTTCTAGCTTTTGCACTTACTATTCCTGCTGTAACAGTAGATCTAAATTCGAATGGAGAACCAACAGCAAGAACCCACTCTCCAATTTCTAAGTTGTCTGAATTACCAAACCTTATAGTAGGTAAATCATCTGCTTCAATTTTAAGAATTGCTAAATCTGTTGTAGGATCTGTACCTTCTATTGTTGCTTTAAATGTTCGGTTATCGTTTAATAGCACTTCGACTTCGCTTGCATTTTCAACTACGTGATTGTTTGTAATTATATAACCATTTTTAGACATGATTACACCCGATCCAGTACCTCTTCTTTTTGGCATTTCACGTTCTCTATAATCATATCTTTCACCAAAAAAATCTCTAAACACATCCCCAAAAGGATTTCCAGTACCAGAATTTCTTCCTTCATATGTAGTTCTGATATGAACAACTGATGGTGTTGTTACTTTGGCTGTATAAATAAAATTTAATCCTTTTGGGACTATGACATCAGTAGTGTCGAAAATATAATTTGCTAATTTTATTTTATCATTATAATCTATGGCAATAACATTCGATTTGTTTTCCCAAAGGTTGTAACCTCCAATAGCAGTAAATCCTCCAATAATTGAAAATAATATTGCGAATAAAAAATTTTTCATATCGATATTTTATGTTTCAACAAATTTAAATACTCAAACGGTATTATTAATTTAATTATATGTTAATTAACATTGTTTAACATAAAAAAAAGGCAAATTATTCATTTGCCTTTTTTAAACTATTTATTAAAAAAAATTATTTGATTTGAATTGTTTTTTTAATAGATGTTTTTGAATCTTTAGGAACAGATATGTTTAGCATTCCATTTTTGTGTACAGCTGTTATCTTTCCCTCGATTATGTTTTCTGGTAACTGAAATGATCTGGTAAATTTACCGTATCCATTTTCGATAGAATGAAAATTGTTTTTTTCATTACTAAATTTTCTTTCACCAGAAATTATTAAATGACCTTTTTCAATTTCAATTGATAGGTCGTTTTTATTAAGTCCTGGAATTGCTATATTGAAATCAAATGATTTATCTGTTTCTGATATATCAACTCTAGGAGAATAACCTTTTTGAGATTCATTTATAAATGAATTTTCAAAAAAATCATCAAAAAAATTATCAAATAAAAATGGTTTAACAAAATTATTTGATGGTCTTAAAACTAATTGTCTCATAATTAAATTATTTAAATTAAACTTCAATAATTAGTAATGAAATAAATATGCCAAAGTGAAAAAAGAATGATATATTCTGCCATAATGACATATATATATAAAATATATTTTTTTATATGACATTATGTCATTTATTGATAATTATTATATTTATTATTTAAGAATAATTTTGCACTTTAAATATTGTAAATTTATTATTGCAAATTATTTTATGCCTTCTTAGCTCAGCTGGTTAGAGCAGTAGACTGTTAATCTATTGGTCCTAGGTTCGAATCCTAGAGAAGGCGCATATATTTATGGTCATAATATTAATTGTGACCTTTTTTTTTTATTTTTCTATAATGAAAATTATACTTTCTTCATCTTTATTTTTTCTTTTACTTTATCCCTCTTTTTCTTTAAATGATTTTGTTAAATATAGTCAGCCTCTACCTTCTTCTACTTTAGAAATAGATATGACTCCAGTACATGGTGGAAAGTTTATAATGGGCGATGATTCATTTGATGCTCTAAAGCATGAAATTGAAGTTTCATCTTTTTGGATTTCTACATATGAAATATCGTGGGACGTATATACTTTATTTATGGAGCGAAATATTGATGAATTACCATCTTCTTTCAAAAAAGGTTCAGAAGTATTCATTGATGTTGATGGTGTTTCTAGTGCTACTACTCCGTATATGGAAATGAGCTTTGGAATGGGGACCAATGGTTATCCTGCTATTAATATGACTCAATTCGCTGCTTCTAAATTTTGTGAATGGTTATCTTCAATTACAGGAAACTATTATAGGTTACCTACGGAAGCTGAATGGGAATATGCATGTAAAGCAGGGTCAAATTCCTATTATTATTTTGGAGATGACACTTCTAAATTAGGTGAATATGCGTGGTATTCTGATAATTCAGATGAATCCTATCATAGGATAGGCACAAAAAAACCTAATGCTTTAGGACTTTATGATATGCATGGAAATGTTTCTGAATGGACAATTGATACTTATTCTGTTGATAAGTATAAAAACAGAAATACTTTAAAAAATCCTTTTTACATAACTAAAAATAAATATCCTAAGGTAATAAGAGGTGGCTCTTGGAATGATGATGCTACTAGATTAAAAAGTTCAAGAAGAGATTTGTCAACTAAAGAACTTCAAAAGAGGGATCCCCAAATACCTAAAAGTAAGTGGTGGAATACGGATGCGCCTTATATTGGTTTTAGAATTGTAAGACCATTATCTACTCCTGAAGATGATGTTAAAAATTTATTTTGGAATTACTAAAAATATATTTTAGATTGAAAAAACCTTTAAACCAAAAATTATGATAAATAGTACAAGAAGAACATTTTGTAAACAAACAGCTGCGGCGACTACTGGAATATTAGCGAGTACTCTTCCTCTTGATGCTATGTCTAATGTTTACGATAATAAAAAATTAAAATTAGCATTAATAGGATGTGGCGGAAGAGGTTCTGGTGCTGCAGTTCAAGCCTTGACTGCTGATGATAAAGTAGAGTTATATGCAATGGCAGATGCATTTAGAGATAGAATTGATTCTAGTTTGAATGGTATTAAAGAACATTTTGATGAATCTAAAAATATTGATGTAAAAGAAAAAAATATGTTTACTGGTTTTGATGCATATAAAAAAGCAATCGACTTGTGTGATGTGGTTATTTTGACTACTCCTCCAGGGTTTAGGCCTCTACATTTTGAATATGCTATTAACAATGATAAGCATGTTTTCATGGAAAAACCCCTTGCTACAGATGCTCCTGGAATTCGAAGGGTTTTAGAGGTTGCTAAGATTGCAAAAGATAAAAAATTAAATGTTGTAGTAGGTCTTCAAAGACATTATCAGGATAAATACATTACTCTATATAATAAAGTTGTAAATGGGGATATTGGAAAAATAGTTTCTGGACAAGTCTATTGGAATGATGGTGGAGTTTGGGTTAAAAAAAGAACACCCTCACAATCAGAATTAGAGTATCAGATGAGAAATTGGTATTATTTTACCTGGTTATGTGGTGATCATATACTTGAACAACACATTCATAACATAGATGTGGCGAATTGGTTTATTGGGGATTACCCAATTTCTGCTCAGGGTATGGGAGGTAGAGAAGTTAGAAATGGTATTGATCATGGACAAATTTTTGATCATCATTTTGTAGAGTTTACCTACGCAAGTGGAGCGGTTATTTCAAGTCAGTGTAGACACCAAACTGGTACAGCTAGTAGGGTAGATGAAGTCTTCCAGGGAAGCAATGG
>JAPYTU010000006.1:15964-36105 GCA_029940715.1 Cytophagales bacterium | reverse complement strand
TACTCGAGCAGTTATTATTTTGTGTCCAGATGGAAAAGTATTGTCAATAACTTTTCCAGTTCTAGCATTCTTAAGTTTTGTTCTTACAAATGCAGGTCCTTTACCAGGTTTTACATGTTGGAATTCAGTAACAAAAAATAAATTATCATTAAATTCTATACAAATACCATTCTTAATATCATTTGCAGTTGCCATATTATTAGCTATTATAAGACCATTTTAAATAAATGGAACCCCAAGTAAAACCTCCTCCAAATGCTGCTAGTATTAAATTATCACCTTTTTTAAATAATTTTTCAAAGTCCCAAAAACAAAGCGGTATTGTACCTGCAGTAGTATTTCCATATTTTTCAATATTTAATAGTACTTTTTCTGGACCTATTCCCATTCTATTTGCAGTTGCATCAATTATTCTTTTATTTGCCTGATGAGGAATTAAATAAGCAATTTTATCTGAATTTAAATTATTATTAAGCATAATCTCTTCTGAAACATCTGCCATTTTAGTAACAGCAAATTTAAAAACTGATGAACCTTCTTGATAGATAAAATGTTCTTTATTATTAATAGTTTCAATTGAAGCAGGTTTTTTACTTCCTCCAGCTTTTAAGCATAACATTGATCCTCCTGATCCATCACTTTTTAATATATAATCTTGTATTCCTGTATCATCTATAGATGGTTCTAGTAAAACAGCTCCTCCACCATCTCCAAATAAAACACAGTTTTTTCTATCTTCATAATTAACTATTGATGACATTTTATCTGCACCAACAACTATTACTTTTTTATGTGTTCCAGCTTCAATAAACTGTGAAGCTGTAGTTAAAGCATATAAAAATCCAGAACATGCTGCAGATATATCAAAACTGTATGAATTAGTTGCTCCAACTTCATTAGAAATTAAGTTAGCAGTAGATGGAAATGCCATATCAGGTGTAACTGTTGCACATATGATTAAATCAATTTCTTTAGCATCAGTATTTGTTTTTTCTAACAAACCATTTACGCATTTAATTCCTATAACAGAAGTTCCTTGTAAATTTCCTTTTAAAATTCTTCTTTCTTTAATTCCTGTTCTTGTAACTATCCATTCATCTGTTGTATTAACAAGCTTTTCAAGCTCTTTGTTCGTAAGAACATAATCAGGAACATATCCAAAAACTCCAGATATACTTGATTTTATTTTTTTTATAACCATAAATGCTTATTGTTAAGCTGATACTTTTTTTTCTAGTACAACTTTTCCTTTATAATAAAGTTTTCCTTCATACCAGAATGCTCTGTGGGGGAGATGTGATTCACCTGTTGTTGGGCATATTACGAAGCTTTTTGGTGTATCTTTATAATGTGTTCTTCTTTTATCTCTTCTTGTTTTAGATATTTTCCTTTTAGGATGTGCCATAATTTTATTTTTTAAGTTTTTTTAATAATTCTAGTCTTGGATCAATTTTTTTTTCATCTTTAATAGTTGAGTATACAAAATTATCAATATTATCTTCATTTTTTAAGGAAGGATGTAATCTTTTTATAGGAATTTTTAATATAAAAAATTCATAAATGAACTTTCCTACATTTAAAATAGATTTATTATGGTTTATTGTTAGTATTTCATCTGATAATTCTTCATCATGATTACTGAATTTAAATAAAAGTTTATTTTCAGTTTTTATTAAATAATTAAATTCTTTTAGGCTTCTGTCACAAATAAGTTTTGTTTTACCTTCTATCTGAAAAAGTAGATTTAACATTAGATCATTTTTTATAAATTCAATTTTACATGTTCCAGAACTTTTTTTACTATCTAAATTTTTTGAAAAAAAATCAAAAAGATTTTGGTCAAAATCAAAAATAAATTCATGTTTATTATTTGATAAACTTTGAATTTTTATATCAAATTGTTTTAATATCTTTATTGACATAGGTTTAAATTAAAATGTAAAAATATTATAATATTTTAATAAAAAAATTATGAATTAAAATTTCTATTATTTAATATTTTAATATTTAGCTTTATTGCATTGGTGAGTGATAATTCACTTGCTTTTCCTTTTCCAGCAATATCATGTGCGGTTCCATGATCAGGTGATGTTCTTACAATTGGCAATCCTCCAGTATAATTAACCCCCTCATCAAAAAATAATGATTTAAAACCTATAAGACCTTGATCATGGTAACAGGATATTACACCATCGTATTTTAAATAATTTTTCATACCAAAAAATGAATCAGCTGAAAAAGGACCTTCTATTTTATTTTCTTTTTTGTTTAACTTATCAATTATTGGATTAATAATTTCAATTTCTTCTTTTCCTAATAAGCCTAATTCACCAGCATGAGGATTGATTCCAAGGATAGCAATTTTAGGTTTTTTGATGTTAAAATCATATTTTAATGAATTTATAAAAATCAAAATTTTGTTATAAAATTTTTCTTTATTAATAGAATTAATCATCAATTTCAAAGATAAATGTCCACTTATAAAACCTATTTTTAGTTTATTAGAAACCATTATCATTATGTTTTCTTTTTGATTAGTTTTTTCTAATAAATATTCTGTATGACCTGGAAAATTAAATTTTTTAGATTGTATGCTGATTTTACAGAATGGTAATGTAACTATCCCATTAATTTTATTATTATTTATTGAAATAAATAATTCTTCTAAAGATTTTACAGCATATTCGCCAACAGCACTATTTACAGTTCCTGGTTCTATGGTTATGTTATTATTTATTGTTGAATATATGTTTAAAACATTTTCTTTTATAGAAGATATATTTGAGCAAATAAAAATATCAATCTGTATGTTAAGTTTTTTTTTATAAAAATTTATTATTTTTGGATTACAAAAAATCACAGGAATGCATCTTTTAAATAATTTTTTGTTAGAAAATGATTTAATTAAAACTTCAGGACCAATTCCATTATAATCTCCAATACTAAAACCAATAATTAGTTTTTTCTTAATTTTATTTTTCATTAATTTAATAATACTTTCTTCAAATTTAATATTCAATTAATTATTATGACAAGAATAAAAAATAAAAAAAAATATGGACAGCATTTTTTAAATAATGAAGAGGTTGCTGTAAGAATTGTTAATCTATTAAGTGAAAAATCTAATATTATAGAAATTGGATCAGGTAAAGGGGTATTGACGAAGTATTTATTAAATGAAAAAATAGATAATTTTATTGTTAATGAAATAGATAATGATTGCATTGTTTACTTAAAAGAACATTTTCCAAATAATTTGAAAATTATACATGAAGATGTTTTGAACCTTGATTTTTCTTTATTATTTAAATCTAAATTTTCAATAATAAGCAATTTGCCATATTATATTTCATCTCAAATTCTTTTTAAAATTTTGGATAATAGATTGATTATTTCTGAGTTTGTGATATTAATTCAAAAAGAAGTAGGTGAAAGGATTTGTTCAAATTATAATAATAAATCTTATGGTATTTTGTCGGTTCTTATGCAAACGTATTTTAATTTAAATTTAGAATTTATAGTTGACCCTATATCATTTAATCCTAAGCCTAAGGTTTACTCTGCTGTTGTAAAAGGAATAAGAAATGAAGTAATGGATATTGGTGTTGACTATAATTTTTATAAAAAAATTATTAAACAATCTTTTCAAAATAGAAGAAAAACATTGAGAAATTCACTAAAAAATCTAAATTTGCCATTAGCATTTATTAAAAATAATATTTTTTCTAAGAGAGCTGAACAATTAAAAATTAGTGAATTTATTTGGTTGGCTATTGAAATAAAAAAAATTAATCATGAAATTCTCCCTAACTAATGAATTTAGAGAAAACTTAAAAATTGCAATAGAAAATAAAGATGTAAGATTTATAAAATTATCTTTTGAAGGTGCAAGTCCAGCAGATATTACTGAGTTACTTTATGAATTTGATTCTATTCAATCTAAATATATTGTAGATAATATTGATTTAGAAACAGCATCAAAAATAATTTCTGAGTTAGATGAAGATACAAGGCAGATTTTTCTAACACATTTTGAGTCTAATGAAATTTCTAAATATTTAGAAATAATTGATTCTGATGATGGTGCGGATATACTATCTGAACTTAGTCCAGAAGTAAGAAAGGAAACTATTTTATCAATAAGTGATAAAGAAAAATCTAAAAATTTAAAAGATTTATTACAATATGATGATGATGTTGCTGGTGGGTTGATGGCTAAAGAGCTTGTGAAGTGTAATATTAATTGGAAAATTAATCAATGTATTGATTTAATAAAAAAACAAGCTGAAAAAGTATCTAGAATTTATAGTGTTTATGTTACTGATAATAAAGGTACCTTATTAGGTAAGGTTTCTCTTAAAGATATCATTGTTGCATCTGATAATTCAAGAATTAAAGATATTTATGATGATTATGTCATTTCAGTTGATTCAAAAATGAATCAAGAAGAGGTAGCAATTATTATGCAGAAATATGATTTAGATGTTCTTCCTGTAATTAATAATAGAGGAAAATTATTGGGTAGAATTACTATTGATGATGTTGTTGATGTTATAACTGAAACTGCAGAAGAAGAAAGACAAATTATGTCAGGAATAACTTCAGATGTTGAAGAGGATGATTCTATATGGAAATTATCAAATGCAAGACTTCCTTGGTTAGTGATTGGTATTTTTGGAGGATTATTTGGAGCTTTTTTCCTTGGTTCATTTGAAAATAATTATTTTGAAGGAAATGAGTTATTTATATCATTATCTTTTTTTATTCCTTTAATTATGGCAACCGCTGGAAATGTTGGAATTCAGTCATCATCAATTGTTATCCAAAGTTTATCAAATCCAAGTGCTTTTGAAAATACTGTTCTTAATAGACTTTTTAAAGTTTTGTATGTATCCATTTTAAATGGAATTGTATTGGCTTTTATTGTATATTTTAGTTTGTCAATATTTGATTATTTAAATTTTTTAAATCTAGAAATTTATTCAAAAACTACTCTAATTGTTTCTATTTCACTTTTTTCTATAGTTTTGGTATCATCAATTTTAGGGACTATTACACCAATTATTTTAAATAGATTAAAGTTTAATCCTGCTCTTGCTTCTGGTCCATTTATAACTACTACTAATGATCTTATAGCTCTTGCAATATATTTTCTAGTTGCTATATTAATAGGGAGCATTTAAACACTTATTTTTGTATATTTGTACTTATAAGCGGTGTATTCCGTTTTTTTTATTTTAAAAATTATGACTGAAATTTCATATTTTACAGAAGAAGGACTTAAAAAATTAAAAGATGAATTGCATCTTTTAAAATCAAAAGGAAGATTAGATATTGCACAGCAAATTGCTGAAGCTAGGGATAAAGGAGATCTTTCGGAAAATGCTGAATACGATGCTGCAAAAGAAGCTCAGGGGCTTCATGAACTTAAGATATCAAAACTTGAAAAATCTGTTAGTAATGCTAGAACTATTGATGAGTCTAATATTGATATATCCAAGGTTTCAGTATTATCTAAAGTGAAAATAAAAAATTTGACAAATAACATAATTTTTAATTACATGTTGGTCTCCGAGGAAGAATCTAATTTGAGTGAGAATAAATTATCTGTTAAATCTCCAATTGGAAAGGGATTATTAGGTAAGAAAATAGGTGAGCGTGTTAAAGTTGAAATTCCTTCTGGTAACATAGAATTTGAAATTTTAAATATTTCATTGTAATATGAGTACTATTTTTACAAAAATTATAAATAGAGAAATACCAGCGTATATTATATCGGAGAATAGTAGGTTTATTGCTTTTTTAGATATAAATCCTCTATCTATCGGTCATACTCTTGTTGTTCCTAAAAAAGAAATAGATCATTTTTTTGATTTAGATGATGATTTTCTTACTGAAATATTATTATTTTCTAAAAAAATATCAAAAGCTATAAGAAAAGTTACTCGATGTAATAGGGTTGGATTATCAGTAATTGGTTTGGAAGTACCTCACGCTCATTTACATTTGGTTCCATTAAATGAAATGAATGATATTGATTTTAGAAAAAAAAAAATTTCTCTTAAAAATTCGGAACTAAGTGATATATGTAAAAAAATCCAATCAGAAATTATTTGATAATTCTCTCTTTATTTGAGTCAACATATTGTTCCCAAGATTTTTTTGTATTTCTATTTGAGGATTTTTGATAGAAATGACATATTGCAGCTCCTAAAGCATCAGTTGCATCAAATTTTTTTATTGAATTATCTTTTTTAAAATTTAGTATTCTCATTACCATTTCTGAAAGTTGTTCTTTTGAAGCATTACCATTTCCGGTTACAGACTGTTTTATTTTTTTTGGTGCATATTCTATGATTGGTATTTCTTTATTTAATGCAGCTACAATTGCAACTCCTTGTGCTCTTCCAAGTTTTAACATAGATTGTACATTTTTTCCATAAAAAGGAGCTTCTATAGAAATTTCATCTGGTTTGTAGTCATTGATTAACTCATTTATTTTATCAAATATCATTTTCAGTTTTGTTCCATGATTGGAATATTTTTTAAGATGAATTACTCCATATTGAATCAGTTTTAATTTTAATTGGTCTGATTTTATAACCCCATATCCCATTATGTTTGTTCCAGGATCAATACCTAAAATTATTTTGTCAGATTTCATATATATTAATTTAATAACTAATTTCACGAAAAAAAATGATTGTTAAGCTATGGATCTATTAAATGTAAAAAATATTTGTAAGAGCTATGTCAATCATAGGGCTCTTGATAATATAAGTATAGACATTCCTAGGTCAAGTATTTTTGGTCTTTTAGGTCCTAATGGTGCTGGAAAAACTACTTTAATTCGGATAATTAATCAGATAATTAATCAAGATTCTGGTAAGATTCTTCTTCATGGAAAAAATATCAATTATGATGATATTAGGAAGATAGGATATATGCCAGAGGAGAGAGGGTTGTATAAAAAGATGAAAATTGGTGATTTTTTACTTTTTATGGGAAAATTAAAAGGTTTAAGTAGATCTGAGTCTATTAATTCAGCTAAAAATTGGTTTAATAACCTTGAAGTTTCAAATTGGTGGAATAAAAATATTGAAGATTTATCGAAGGGTATGAGTCAAAAGGTGCAATTTATATTAACGGTATTACATAATCCTGATTTAATAATTTTAGATGAACCATTTTCTGGATTTGACCCTGTTAATACTAATTTAATAAAGAAAAATTTACTCAGACTTAAGGATGAAGGAAAGACAATAATTTTTTCAACTCATAGAATGGAGTCAGTTGATGAACTTTGTGATAATCTTGCCATGATTAATAAATCAAAAACAATATTAAGCGGGAAAATTAATGATATTAAATCTGCTTACAAGTCAGATATTTATAAAATTAAACACTTAAACAGAATTGATGATAAAATTAGTAATTTTTCAGTAATAGATTCTAAAATTGTTTTTGATAATATTTATGAATCAGAGATTAAGCTTACAAAAAAAATATCTTCAAATGATCTTTTAAGATTATTATTAAGTAATAGTATTGAAATATTAGAATTTAAACAAAAGACACCGAATATGAATGATATATTTATAATGAAGGTTGAGGAGGGAAATAATAATGTATAAAATATGGATAATTTTTGAAAGAGAATATCTTCAGAGGGTTAAAAAGAAATCTTTTTTAATAGGAACTCTTCTTACTCCACTAATTCTTCCGTTAATTATGGGTATTACTATTTTTTTTCTTTCAAGTGATGATAAAAAAAAACGTATTATATCTTGTATTGATTATAATTCATTAATTGTAGATTCTATAGGATTTGATAATAACATAATAGTTCCGACTAATATGAAGTTAGAGTTATTAAATAAAAAGATTAATTCTGATGAAATATATGGTGCTTTAGTTATACCAAAATTTGATATTTATGATCCTTCAGGAATAAAATTTTATTCTAAAACTATTCCCAGTGGGGACTTAATATATGATATTGAAAATATTATAGAAGATAAAATAAAGGGTGTAAAAATTAAAGATTTAGATCTTAATCAAGAATCATTAGATAAATTTATTACTAAAGTTAGTTTAAATACTTATAGTATATCAGAAACATTTTCTGAAGACAATAATTCTAATCTAGAAGCTAAAAAATCAAGTTCTGCTATGGCATGGGGATTGGGTTATTTTAATGGGTTTTTAATTTATATGTTTGTTTTTATATATGGTAGTTTTATTTTGCAAAGTGTATTAGATGAAAAATCTAGTAAAGTAGTTGAGGTAATTATTTCATCTGTAAAGCCATTTCAATTAATGATGGGAAAAGTTCTTGGAGTGGGTGCAGTTGCTTTTACTCAAATTTTAATTTGGATAATTTTGGCTGTCACAATATCAACCCTTACGTCTACCTATTTTGGTTACGATGGCTCAAATTCAGTAAATGAAATTATGAGTGTTCAAGAAAATTCAGACCAATCTAAAGAGATAGTATTTGGTATTTTTGATATGATTTCTTCAGTAGATATTAAAAAAATTGTTATAATATTCATAATTTATTTTTTGGGAGGATTTTTTCTTTATGGTGCATTTTTTGCAGCTATTGGATCTGCAGTGGATAATTTACAAGATGCAAGTCAATTCACTCTTCCAATATCATTACCAATAATTGCAAGTTTAATGTTTATGGCAATTGTATTAGAGAATCCTGATAGTAATATTTCAATTTTTCTTAGTATGTTTCCATTAACTTCACCTATACTAATGATGGCAAGGTTAACTTTTGGTGTTCCTGATTGGCAGTTACTATTATCTATATTTTTATTAATATTATCTGTATTATTTGCTTTATGGTTTGCAGGTAGAATTTATAGGGTAGGGATTTTAACAACAGGATCAAAAATTACTTATAAACTACTTTGGAAATGGTTTATAATGAAGAATTATTAATTATGGATTCTTATTTGATTGATTCCCATGCTCACATTTATTTAAAGGATTTTAAAGGTGATATTAAAGATGTTATCTCTCGTTCTGGTGAAGGAGGAGTAAAAAAAATTCTTTTGCCTAATATTAATTTAGAAACGGTTCCAGCTGTACTTAACCTATCTAATAAATTTAAAAATATTTGTTATCCAATGCTTGGTCTTCATCCTTGTTATCTTAAAGAAGATTATAAAGAAGAGATTGATGAAATTTTTGAAAATTTTAATGAAAAAATAATTGCAATTGGAGAAATAGGAATTGATTTATTCAGAAGCAGCAAAAATTTTAATAATCAAGCAGATGCTTTACGGATTCAGTGTAGTATAGCTATTAAAAATAATCTACCAATAGTAATTCATACTAGAAATTCAGTTGATGAAACTATTGAAATAATAAGTGAATTTAAAAAACAAAATTTAAGAGGTGTTTTTCATTGTTTTGTTGGAAATTTTATTCAAGCAAAAAAAATTATTGATTTAGGTTTTTTAATTGGAGTAGGTGGAATTTTAACTTTTAAGAATTCTAATTTAAAAAATATAATATCTCAAATAAATTTAAGCAATATTATTTTG
This sequence comes from Cytophagales bacterium, assembly GCA_029940715.1. Taxonomy (GTDB): domain Bacteria; phylum Bacteroidota; class Bacteroidia; order Cytophagales; family MED-G16; genus JAPYTU01. The sequence continues at coordinate 26,545 of JAPYTU010000006.1, read as the reverse complement.
GAAACGGATAGTCCATATTTATCTCCTGAACCAAAAAGAGGAAAAAGAAATGAACCATTAAATATTAATCTAATTGCTAAAAAATTATCACTTTTACACTCATTACCCCTAAAAAATATAATTAAGATCACTTCTAATAACGTTAATAATTTATTTAAATTAAATTAAAATAGAGAGGTGGCCGAGTGGTCGAAGGCGCATGCTTGGAAAGCATGTATACGAAGTAATCCTTTGTATCAAGGGTTCGAATCCCTTCCTCTCTGCAAAAAATACATTGAAGTTCTTTTTTATATGTATTAATAATTTTATTTTTGAAAAATTTTCAAATCATTATAATATTTAACTATGAAAAAATTATTTACTTATTTATTAGTTTTCGCGTTCTTATTTTACCCTCTATCATCGTTTTCTCAAGATATTGAACAAGAAGATACTACTACTCTTGAAATTGTAGATTCTACTGCAATAGTTGCAGAAGAAGTTACTCAAGAAGAGATTGAAACTATTGAAGACATTCAGGTTGTGGAAGAATCACAATCATTTCATTATGCAATTAAAGAACAATTTATCCAAGGAGGATGGCAATTTATGAGCATTGTGTTACTTTGTCTTATTCTTGGTTTAGCTGTTGCAATTGAAAGAATTATCACTTTAAATCTTGCAACAACTAATACAAAGAAACTTTTATCTGATATAGAAGATGCTATATCTTCTAAAGGAGGTGTGGAGTCTGCTAAAGAAATTTGTAAAAATACTCCTGGTCCAGTTGCATCTATATTCGTTCAAGGACTTATGAGAGCTTCAGAAGGTATAGAAATGGTTGAAAAATCAATTATATCTTATGGGTCGGTTGAAATGGGAAAATTAGAGAAAGGGATGGTTTGGATTTCATTATTTATATCTCTTGCTCCAATGCTTGGTTTCATGGGAACAGTTATTGGTATGATTGGTGCATTTGATGCTATAGCTGAAGCTGGTGATGTTTCTCCTTCTTTAGTTGCTGGTGGTATTAAAATTGCTCTTTTAACCACAGTTGGTGGTCTTATAGTTGCTGTTATTCTTCAATTATTTTATAACTATCTTGTTTCTAAAATAGATTCTTTAGTTAATAGTATGGAAGATGCTTCTATCACTCTTGTTGATATTTTAGTTAAAAACAAATTATCTAAATAATGATATTGTTATTTGATCTTATAGATTTTATTTTATACTTCGGATATTTAATGATTGGAATTGGTGCAGTTTTAGCCATTGGTTTTCCTGTATATCTTGCTTCAAAAAATCCTAAATCTTTGGTTGATTCAGGAATTGGAATTGGCGTTATTCTTGCATTATTTTTATTTTCATGGTTAATATCTGGAAATGAGGTTTTATCAAGCTATGCTGAATTTGGTGTTGATGCTGGTTTATCTAAGTTTATTGGTGGAAGTATAATATTAGTATATGTGTTAACTTGTGTAGCTATAGGAGGAATATTTTATTCTGAAGTGATTAAAAATTTTAAAAATGGCTAGAAGAAATAGACCTACTGCTCAGATTCCCAATGGATCTATGGCAGATATAGCCTTTCTACTTTTAATTTTTTTCTTAGTAACTACTACTATGAAAAATGATAAAGGAATTGCTATGCTTTTACCCCCTAAACCTGATCCTACTCAACCTCCTCCTGAGATTACTGAAAATGCTAGAAATATTTTTAAAATTTTAGCGAATTCTCAAGATAAATTATTAGTTGAGGATGAGCCTTTATCAGATGTTACACAGTTGAGAGGAATGGTTAAAATTTTTATTTTAAATTTTGGAAATCCTGGAGATGAAGGAGTTATAATATATAATAGCTTACCTAATTCAATGAAGTCTTTTGTTTCTATTAATGGTAGAAGAGCAGATTCCTCAGATGATCCAAAAGAAGCTATAGTTTCTTTTAAGGTTGATAGAGGTACCTCATATGAATTATTTGTTCAAGTATTAGATCAGGTAAATGGAGCATATAATGATGTGTATGGAGAAAGGGTCGGTTTATCAGCTTCACAATTTCTACAGTTAGATAGAGATGATCCTATTCAAGATCAGAAATATTTATTGGCTAGACAGGGAATAGGAAGAAATATATCAATAGCAGAACCTAATAAAATAGTGAACTAATGGCAAAATTTGGAAAGAAATCAAAAACATCTCAAGATATACCTACTGCTGCATTACCAGATATTATTTTTATGTTGTTGTTCTTTTTTATGGTAACTACTGTAATGAGGGAAACGGATATTCTTGTAAAACAAATATTACCTAAAGCTATTCAATTATCTAAATTAGAAAGAAAATCGTTAATTAGTTATATTTATATAGGTGAGCCTAAACAGAGTGGTATTTTTGGTAAAGAACCTAAAATTCAGGTGAATGATGTATTTGTTGAAATTGATGAAATTGTACTATTTATTAATCAAGAAAAAGATAAATTAAATGAAGTAGAAAGAGATCAAATTACTATTGCAATGAAAGTGGATGTTGAGTCTAAGATGGGAATAGTGTCGGATGTCCAACAAGAATTGAGAGAAGCAAATGCAAGAAAAGTTCTTTACAGTTCAATTCAAACTATTGATATTTAAATAAGAAAGTGAAGTATATATACGTTTTCTTATTTAAAAAGAATGTATAATAAATTAACTTTATTAAGTAACAAAGTTGTAAATGGTTGGTGCATGTATGACTGGGCTAACTCTGTATATTCCTTAGTTATTACCACAGCTATTTTTCCTATTTATTTCAATTCTGTAACTACTAGTTTAGATGGTTCGTACATAGTGTCCTTTTTTGGTATTCAAATTGTAAATTCTGTTTTGTATTCATATTCATTATCATTTTCATTTTTATTATTAACAATTATTCAACCTATTTTATCAGGAATTTCAGATTATGTTGGAAGAAAAAAATTATTTCTTAAAATATTTATGTATTTAGGTTCAGTTTCTTGTATTTCTTTATATTTTTTTGATGGTTCTAATATAGAGTTTGGTATAATATGTTCGGTTTTAGCAAGTTTAGGTTTTTCAGGTAGTTTAGTTTTTTATAATGCTTTTCTTCCTGAAATAGTTTCTAAAGATAAATTTGATAGAGTAAGTGCTCGTGGCTATTCTTTTGGTTATATTGGAAGTGTCATACTCTTAATTATTTGTTTAGTTCTTATAACATTTTATGATTTTTTTGGATTTAGTAATTCCGCTCTAGCAACTAGATTTACATTTGTATTGGTTGGTATTTGGTGGATTATTTTTTCACAAATTACATTTTTTACTGTTCCTGAAGTTAGAAAAAATCAAAAAATATCTTTTAGTATTCTTTCTTATGGAATTAATGAGCTTATTAAAGTTTGGAATTATTTAAAGAATGTAAGAAATCTAAAATTGTTTTTGTTTTCATTTTTCTTTTATAGTATGGGAGTTCAAACCGTAATGTTAATAGCTTCTTATTTTGGAAGTAAAGAGTTAAATCTTGACCAGAATAAATTAATATTTACTATTTTAATTATCCAAATTGTTGCAATTTTTGGTGCTTACTTTTTTGCTTATATATCTAAATATAAGGGTAATAAGTTTTCTTTAATTATTATGAACATTTTATGGATTATTATATGCATTTCAGCTTATTTTATTCAAGATGAAAATCAATTTTATTTACTTGCAACTACTGTTGGTTTAGTTATGGGTGGTATTCAGTCTTTATCACGTTCAACTTTTTCTAAATTAATTCCAATTGAAATAAAGGATAACGCTTCTTTTTTTAATTTTTATTCTATATCATATAATATGTCTATTGTTTTAGGTGCTTTTTCATATGGGTATATTGAGCAGCTTACTGGGAGTATGAGAATAAGTACTTTGGTTTTAGCTTTTTATTTTTTGATAGGTCTTGTTATATTGCTTTTTGTTAAAATTAAAAAGTAGTATAATTTTATAATGTTCAAATTAAACTTACCATTAAACGATATTAAAATTAAAAACATTAATTCTGAAATTTATGTTTTTGATATTATTAGAAAAAAAAACATCATATTAACTCCAGAAGAATGGGTAAGACAAAATGTTATTCATCATCTAGTAAATGATCATAAATATCCTAGAAGTCTTATGAAGATTGAATCTAGTTTAAAGTATAATAATTTAAATAAAAGATCAGATATTATAGTTTATGATAAAAAAATGAATGTATTCTTATTAGTAGAATGTAAATCTTTTAAAATAAATATAAACAAGAATGCTTTTAAACAAATATCTGTTTATAATAAGGTATATAAAAGTAATAATATAATGATTACTAATGGTCTTACTCATTATTTATGTGAATATAATTGGAATGAAAATAGTTTTAAATGGTTAGATAACATTCCATTATATCCATCAAATTAAATTATTAATATTATTTAATTTTAAATTAAATGCATTAGAAATACTTTTGTGTACTATTTTTCCATTTATAATGTTTATTCCATTTAGTATTTCTTTGTTTTCTTTTGCTGCTTTTTTCCATCCTTTATTTGCAATTTCTATAATGTATTTTAATGTACTATTTGTTAGTGCAGAGGTTGATGTGAATGGAACAGCACCAGGCATATTTGCTACACAATAGTGAAGAACATCATCAACTTTAAAGACTGGATTTTCGTGTGTTGTTGGTTTTGATGTTTCAAAACATCCACCTTGATCAATAGCAATATCAACTAAAACACATCCTTTTTTTAGAGATTTCAAAAGACTTCTTGAAATTAATTTAGGAGCTTTTGCTCCTGTGATCAAGACAGCTCCAATAATTAAATCACTTTTTATTGCATATTTTTCTATAATTTTTTTAGAAGATAAAATGCACTTAATTTTATTTGAAAATAACTTTTTAAGTTCCTTAACTCTATTTTCATTTGTATCTAAAATTGTAACATTTGCTCCTAATCCTATAGCCATTTTTGCTGCTTCAGTTCCAGATATTCCACCTCCTATAATTAATACTTCTGCAGGAGTTACTCCTGTTACTCCACCAAGTAAAATTCCTCTTCCTCCCATTGGTTTTTCAAGATATTTTGCTCCTTCTTGAGTTGCCATTCTACCAGCTACTTCAGACATAGGAACTAAAAGTGGTAGTGATCCATTTTCCTTTTGGACAGTTTCATACGCAATACATATACATTTATTATTAATCATTGCATTAAGTAATGGACGATAAGATGCAAAATGAAAATAGGTGAATACTATTTGATCTTTTTTGATGAGATTATATTCTTCTTTAATTGGTTCTTTTACTTTTAAAATCATATCTGAAATTTCAAAAATTTCTTTATTTGTATTTAAGATTTTACCTCCTGACTTTATATAGTCTTCATCAGTGAAACTTGAGTTATATCCAGCATTTTTTTCTATGAATACTGTATGATTTTTATTAATTAATTCTTTAACTCCATATGGTGTTATTGATACTCTGAATTCGTTATTTTTTATTTCTTTTGGTATTCCTATTATCACTGCTAATAATATTTAATTAATTAACACGTAAAATTATATTTTAGTTTTTTTTTAATGAAGAAATAATAATTTTTTTTATTCTTTATTTTTTTTTATTTATAAAATAATATTTTGTTTATATTTAATTTACAGAATTTTATTTTATAATATTACATTATATCAATAATATATAATATATTATTTTGATATTAAAAATATTATCTGTTTTAAAGATTGTATATTTGCAATTAAAATAATTTGATTTATGTCAGATCAATTATTACAGATAGATAAAAAGATTAACATTTCTAAGAAAGAAATATTAGAAGATTATTATCTCATTAATGAAAGTCGGCAATTAAGTCTCCTAGGTAGAAAAGAGGTATTTATGGGAAGAGCAAAATTTGGAGTCTTTGGTGATGGTAAAGAATTAGCTCAAATAGCCATGTCTAAAGTTTTTGAAAATGGTGATATTAGATCTGGTTATTATAGGGATCAAACTTTTATGATGGCTATTGATCAATTAACACCTAATCAATTTTTTTCTCAACTTTACTCAGACACTGATGTTAAGAAAGATCCACACTCTGCTGGTAGGCAAATGAACTGTCATTTTGCTACTAGAATGCTTAATGATTCTGGTGAATGGAAAACATTAACTGATATTAAGAATTCAACTAGTGATATTTCATGTGTGGCTGGTCAAATGCCTAGATTAGTTGGTTTAGCTTATGCTTCAAAATTATATAGGAACAATAGTAGTTTAAGTAATAAGCAAAATTTTTCAATTAATGGTAATGAAGTTGCATTTGGAACAATTGGTGATGCAGGTACTTCGGAAGGTCATTTTTGGGAGACTATGAATGCGGCTGGTGTATTACAAATTCCATTAGTTATGTCTATTTGGGATGATGGTTATGGAATTTCTGTACCTTCAGAATACCACACCACAAGAAATGATTTATCTAAAGTACTATCTGGTTTTCAAAGATCTAATAAAAATGAAAAAGGATTTGAATTGTTTCAGGTTAAGGGCTGGGATTATGTTGGTTTAATAAAAACATATAGAAAAGCTATTTTATATGCTAGAAATGAACATGTACCATGTATTATTCATGTTAAAGACGTTACTCAACCTCAAGGTCATACAACTTCTGGATCTCATGAACGATATAAATCAAAAGAAAGACTTAAATGGGAAGGTGATTTTTGTTGTATTAAAAAAATGAAAGAATGGATTATTAAAAATAAAATAGCAGACCTTAATGAGTTATATGATATAGAGATTAGTGCTGGTAGTAATTCTAAGAAATCTAGAAATTCTGCGTGGAAATCATATAGAAAAGATATAAATGAAGATTTACAAGATGCTAATGTTGTAATTACTAGAGTTGCACAAAATAGTCCAAAAAATAAAAAGGAAATTATATCTATAAAAAATGATTTAAATAATATAATTCAACCATTAAAATCAGATATTCAAAAATCATTAAAATATGTTCAAAGAATAATAAGATCTGAAAACAACATTGCAAAAAATTATTTAATTAATCTCATATCTGAAAAGTCAAAAAAATACTTTGATGAATACAGTTCTCATCTCTATAGTCAATCAAAATATTCTGCTCTTAATATTGAAGAAGTTTCTCCAATTTACTCAAAGACACCTAATATAGTAGATGGAAGAGAAGTTATTAATAAATATTTTGATGGTATTTTTAAAAATAATCCATTGGTTTTTGCTGTTGGAGAAGATGTGGGTTTAATTGGGGGAGTTAATCAAGGTTTTGCTGGAATTCAAAAAAAATATGGAAAGTTAAGAATAACTGATACTGGAGTAAGAGAAGCTTCAATAATTGGTCAGGGTATAGGAGCTGCAATGAGAGGACTTAGACCAATAGTTGAAATTCAATACTTAGACTATGTTTATTGGGCAATTCAAACGTTATCTGATGATTTGTCGACTCTACAATATAGAACAAAAGGTGGCCAAAAGGCTCCTGTAATAATTAGAACACGTGGACATAGATTGGAGGGTATTTGGCATTCGGGTTCTCCTATGGGAACTTTAATCAATAGCTTAAGAGGAATTCATATATTAACTCCTAGAAATTTTGTTGAGGCTTGTGGTATGTATAATACTTTACTTGATTCAGATGAACCAGGTTTAATGATAGAACCACTTAATAGCTATAGATTAAAAGAAAATTTACCAACTAATCTTGATAAAATTAGAGTTGAGTTCGGTGTTCCCTATATTTTAAAAGAAGGTAATGATATAACTATTGTTACTTATGGTTCTATGTGTAAGATTGTTATGGAAACATCAGATCAATTAGAAAAAGTTGGTATTTCATGTGAAATTATTGATGTTAGAACATTACTCCCTTTTGATAAAAATAAAACTATTGTTGAATCAGTAAAAAAAACAAATAGAATTTTGTTTGCAGATGAAGACGTTTCTGGAGGAGCAAGTGCTTTTATGATGCAAAATGTTTTAGAAAGACAAAATGGATATTATTATCTAGATTCTAAACCTTTATCAATAACATCAATGGATCATAGACCAGCTTATAGTACCGATGGAGATTATTTTTCAAAACCAAATTGTGAAACAATTTTTGAGAAAATTTATAAAGTTTTTAATGAATTAGATTCTAGGTCTTATCCTTCTTTATTTTAAAAATTATTCTACTCTAATCTGCTCGAGAGTGACTTCTGGAGACTCGACAATGTTACTAGTATTTAGATTTCTATCTTTTATTTTAACTTTTATTTTAAAGATATCATTATTTAACACAGAAGTAAATCCATAGGAGACCATTCCATATCTTAACTTTCCATTTAAAACCTGAGATGAACTACCAGTATTTAATCTTGGAAATCTAGAATCAAAATTTATTCCACATCCAAACTCTTGATCAAAAACTCTAGTCCAATCTATAAATTCAAATTCATCTCCATTTTTTTTATAAAATTCGATAAAAATGTTTTTATTATTTTCGTTTTTTTGAATATAAAAAGTATCTAAAGCTGCAGTGGTATTTACAGTATCAATAATATAATCGGAACAATTAAAAGGAGGTCTCTCATCATCATTACTAAAAAAATAATAACTTCCATCAGGTTGGTAAACATAAAATGGAGTATTTATGTCCTGTGAACCATAGGTTACCCAAACGAAATCATTGTCTATAATTGCATTGTATGGATGATATGGAAAATTAATTTCATCATTTGATAAACCTAAATCACCATCTCCATCTATGAAATCTATAGTAAGAATTAAAGAATCTTGAGATATATTATTTGGACTTTTTTTATATTCTAGACTTTCAAATGTAATGGTTGGAATAACAGAAATGTTTTCATTTTGATCACATGAAAATATGACGAGAAAAATAAATATTAAATAAGTATACTTCATAATTACTTAACCTAATATAGGATATTTTATTGTTTTAAAAAGTTCAGATACCATTTTTAATGGTAATTGACATACTTTATTTCTACATAAACTTATAGAAAGTTTATTATTTATTTTTTGAGAATTTAATATATCTAAATCGTAATTACCCTTATTATGTATTAATATTTTATTAGGAATGTATTTTGAATTTATTTTATCAATAATAGATTTTTTATTTGAAGGATCATTAACAATTATTTCATTGATTTGAGATTTATTTAAATTATTAACATGAATCCAATTAGACATAAATTCATAATTATTTAAATATTTTTCAAATTTTAAATTCATATTATTATAAATATTTAAATAAAGTGTATCATCATATATTTTACCTAAAAATAATAAATTATAGTACATTATTGAGTTTGAAGATGGAATTACACTATCAAAAATCTCTATTTTTCTTGAAATTAATTTTTCACTAGTATTATTTGTATAATAGAAGAGTTTATTTTTTGGACAATAAAAATTTTTTATTGTTTCTTCAATTAATTCTCTAGCCTTATTTAAGTATGTGAAATTTTGAGTTGTTTCAAAATATTTTATAAAGGAATTAATGACATATGCATAATCGTCAAGAAAACCACCAATTTTATTTTTATATACCCTAGTTATTGTTGATTTAGTAATTAATTTATCTTTAATAAATTTTGCGTTTTTAGTAGCTAATTCAAGTATTTTATTATCATTTGTAGCTTGATAACAGTTTAATAATCCTATTAAAGTTATTGCATTCCAAGATGAAATTATTTTATTATCAATTAATGGTTTGATTCTTTTATTTCTTTCTAAAAGAAGTTTTTTTGTTATTCTATTAAGATTTTTACTCTCTATTTCTTGTTTGTAATCTCTTAATAAAATATTATGGTTATTCCAGTTTCCCTTTTTTGTTATTTTAAATACTTTACATGCTTTTGCAGTTAAATTGCCTAATATTTTTTTAATTTCATGATATTTCCAAATATAATACTTACCTTCTTCTCCTTCAGAATCTGCATCAATAGCTGAATAAAAACCTCCAGATTTATCAGTCATATTATTTTTAAGCCAATTAATTGTGTTATTGATTATATGAAGATATTTTTCATTTTTTGTAATTTTAAATATATCAGCATATAAATCAAGAAGTTGACCATTATCATATAGCATTTTTTCAAAGTGAGGAATAATCCATTTTTCATCTACAGAATATCTTGAGAAACCTCCTTCAATTTGATCATAAATTCCACCTTCTAATATTTTGTCTATAGTCTTTATAACATGAGAATATACTTTTTTGTCTTTATTTTCTAAGGAATAAAATAATAACGATTTCCATAGGTTGGGCATAGGAAACTTAGGTGATTTACTTATTCCACCTTCTTTATAATCAAATTTTATTTTTATTTCATTGATTAAAGCACTTATTGAAAATTTATTCTTAGTAGAGTATTTTTCATCGTGTGTTCTATTTAAGTTTTTTGAAAAATTATTTGATGATTTAATAATTTTATTTTTATGTTTTTTGTATGCTTCAATTATATTAATTAAAATTTTAAACCAAGATTCTTTATTAAAATAAGTACCACCGTAAAAAGGTTTTTTATTTGGTGTTAGAAATAAATTTAATGGCCAACCTCCTTG
>JAPYTU010000006.1:12738-15864 GCA_029940715.1 Cytophagales bacterium | reverse complement strand
CTTTCAATGAAGATGAATTTACAAAAAAAGTTGTAAGCTTATAAGCCGGATTCTGTATCTGAAATTCAGATTCTTATCATTTATCTAGACTTAATATTGCTATTAAGCTCCATCAATCCACCCATTCGAGTTATAGCGAGCAACTATATGCATAAATGCTTTCGAATTGCTTGATCTTTCAATTCATAAGGTTTACAAAGCATCAAATATCACTATTTGACCGGTGAGCTCTTACCTCACCTTTTCACCCTTGCCAAAATGGCGGTTTATTTTCTGTTGCACTATCTGTTCTCCTAAGAGACCTTCCGGTTAGGAAGTACAATGCTCTTCATTGTCCGGACTTTCCTCTTCAAAATATGAAGCGATAAGACCACTTACATTGGCAAAAGTATATATATTTTTGCTTAAATATATTTTTTATGTCAATTACAATTTTAGCGATCGAGTCTTCATGTGATGATACATCTGCCTCAGTAATTATTGATGGAATAATTAAAAGCAATGTAATATCTTCACAATTGGTCCATGCTAAGTTTGGTGGTGTGGTTCCTGAAATTGCTTCAAGAGCTCATCTAAAAAGTATTGTTTTAATTGTAGATAAAGCTCTTAAAAAAGCAAAAATTGATAAAAATTATTTAGATGCAATTGCATTTACAAATGGTCCAGGTTTATTGGGTTCATTATTGGTTGGTTCCTCATTTTGTAAGTCTATGGCATATGCATTAAATGTTCCAATAATAGCAGTAAATCATTTAAAAGCCCATGCATTATCACATTTAATTGATAATCCTAAAATTAAATTTCCTTACTTATCTTTATTGGTAAGTGGTGGACACACTCAAATTATTTTAGTAGAGGATTATTTAAATATGAAAATAATTGGTGAAACTAGAGATGATGCTGTTGGAGAAGCTTTTGATAAATCAGCTAAAATTCTTGGGTTAGACTATCCGGGAGGACCATTATTAGATAAATTAGCTAAAAATGGTAATCCATTAAAATATACTTTTGGAAAGACAAAAATCCAAAATTTAGATTTTTCATTTAGTGGAATTAAAACATCATTTTTATATTTTATTAATACTCAAATTAAAAAAAATAAAAATTTTGTTCATGAAAATTTAGAAGATATAGCTTCATCTATACAAAAAAGTTTAGTTGATATGTTAATGGAAAAAATTATTATTGCTTCAGAAAAGTATAAAATTTCAGAAATTTCTATTTCTGGTGGTGTTGCTGCTAATTCTCTTTTGAGAACAACTATTAAAAATTGTTCAAAAGAATTAAAATGGAATTTTTACTTTCCAAAAATTGAACATTGCACTGACAATGCTGCAATGATTGCAAATTATGCTAATTATATGTTTTTGGATAACCAATTTTCAAGTTATGATATTATTCCCGAACCAAGGTTAAAATTTTAAATGTGAAAAAATCAGATATCTTAATTAAGAATAGAAAAGCATTTTTTAATTATCAAATTACAGATAAGTATATAGCTGGTATAATGTTACTAGGAACAGAAATTAAATCGATTAGAGAATCGGCAGTTAATCTTTCTAATTCTTTTTGTTCCATAGAAAATGATAATATTATAGTAAAAGGAATGCAAATTTCTGAATATTTACATGGAAATATAAATAATCATGACCCTGTAAGGGATAGAAAATTATTATTGAATAAGAAAGAAATTCGTCAAATTAAAAAAAAAGTTTTTGAGAAAAAATTATCTATAATACCAACTAAACTTTTTGTTAATAAAAGAGGTTTTGCCAAAGTTGAGTTAGGTTTAGGTAAAGGAAAAAAAGAATATGATAAAAGAGAGACTATAAAGAAAAGGGATTCAGATAGAAAAATTAGAGATACTCTTTAGAGCCATTTTATTGTAAATTCAATGAGTTTATTTTTAAAATTATTGTATGGTGGAAATAAGAAATCTGTAGGACTAGATGGTAGGACTTGTTTAAAAATACTTTTTTTATTAGATAATTCATGAAATCCATAAATACCATGACATCTTCCAGTACCACTATTATTAATTCCACCAAATGGTAAATTATTATTTGAATAATGTAGTGTACTATGGTTTATGCAAACACCTCCAGAAGATGTATTTTTAATTATAGTTTTTATGTTATTATTATTTTTGCTAAATATATATAATGCTAATGGTTTTTCATTTTTATTTATAAACTCTATAACCTCTTCAATTTCATTAAAATCAAAAATTGGAAGTAAAGGACCAAAAATTTCTTCTTTATACATTTTTGATTTTTTACTTATATTATTGAGAAGAGTTGGTTCTATAAAATTTTCTTTTTCATTTATATTACCACCATATATAATGTTTGAACCTAGTTGTTTTGCGTCTTCTAGTAAATTTATTAATCTATTGAAGTGTTTTTTATTAACTATTCTACAATAATCATCAGATTTAATAGGATCAGTCGAATAAAGTTCTTTGATTGATAAAATTAATTGTTTTATAAATTTTTCTTTTATTTTGTTATGAACAAATAGATAATCAGGAGCTATACAAACTTGTCCATTATTTAAAAATTTTGACCATGCAATTCTTTTTGCAGCTTTATTTATATTACATTTTTCATCAATAATAGTTGGTGATTTACCACCAAGTTCAAGAGTTACGGAAGCTAAATTTTTTGCTGCTTCTTGCATTACAATTTTCCCAATAGAAGGTGAACCTATAAAAAGTATATGATTAAATTTTAGTTTTAATAATTTCTGAGCTGTTTTAGCCCCTCCTAAAATTACTTTTATTTCATTTTTATCAAATGTATTAGCCACAATTTTTTTAATAATTATGGAAGTTTTTTCTGATATTTCTGATGGTTTAATTATTATAGAATTTCCAGCTGCAATTGCATTAATTATTGATACAAAAGTTAAATTAATTGGAAAATTCCATGGAGTCATAATTAGAATAATGCCTTTAGGCTCGTATTTTATATAGGATTTAGAACCTAGTAGTGTTAATGGAGTAGGTACTATTTCATCTTTCATCCATTTACTTAAGTGTCTTATGTTATGTTTTATTTCAGAAATAACAGGAAAAATTTCAGTAAGATCTACATCACTAGAACTTTTTTTAAAATCTTTAAATAG
>JAPYTU010000006.1:10918-12638 GCA_029940715.1 Cytophagales bacterium | reverse complement strand
CAGTTAGAACAAATTATTTCAGTTCGTTTCATACCATACCTATTATCTTCCATGAAATTAACATACTTATCATCAACAACATCATAAAAACATGGCCATCCTGTTCCAGAGTCAAATTTAGTGTTAGAAATAAAAAGTTTTTGTCCACAAGCTGCACAATTGTATTCACCTTCTTTTTTATTATCCCAATATTTTCCAGTAAATGCCTTTTCAGTTCCTTTTTTTCTTAAAATATAATATTGTTCATTACTCAATTTTTTTTTCCATTTTTCTTCTTCTGTATTTTTTGTTTGGGAAGTACAGTTAACATTAATAAATAATAAACAAAGTAGAAAAGGAAATAATATTTTCATAGAATTGATTATTTATTAATATTTACATCCATTTGAGGGAATGGTATACTTAGTCCATTTTGAGGAAATTCTTTGTATACCTTTTCATTAAAATCAAATTTTACAGGTTTAAAATTAGCTTTTTTTACCCATACTCTAACTCTTATATTTACCGAACTATCTGCTAGTTCTGATAGTACTATTCTTGGTTCTTCATCTTCTAAAATTCTAGAATCTTCTTTTATCCATTGTAACAATAAATTTTTTGCCACATCATAATTATCACCGTATGATATAGAAAATATCCATTCAATTCTTCTTTTATCTTCTGCAGAAAAATTGGTTATTGAATTGCTTTGAAGTACTCCATTTGGAATGATAACTCTCTTATTTTCTATAGTGGTTAGAATAGTATTAAATATTTGAATTTCTTTAACACTTCCTGATAATCCTTCAAATTCGATCCAATCACCCACTCTATATGGTTTAAAAAATAATATCATTACACCGGCAGCAAAGTTTTGGAGTGTATCCTTTAAAGCTAAACCAACAGCTAATCCTGCAGCACCCAAAATAGCAATAAATGATGTCATTTCAACTCCTATCATTGATAGTACTGAAATAACTAGTGAAACTTGTAGAACAATACTAAGCAGTGATTTAAGAAATGGAATTAGAGAAGGATCAATATTTCTTTTGTTCATCAATCTATTGAGTCCCTTTATAAATTTTTTAATAATCCATAGACCAATGAATAAGAAGACTATTCCAAATATTATTTCTAGAGATTTACTGAGAATAAAATTATATTCAGTGAGATTGAAATTTTTTAAAGTTTCCATATTAGTTTTTTCCGTTAGTAATTCAAATTTAGTTTAATCTTCTGGATAAGGAATAAAAATTATCTTCGAATTGTTATTTAAGAGAACTAGTAGACAACAAAATTCATCTGAATTTTTATATTTTTTTTTAAATTCTTTGATTTGGTGTATTATTTTTTTTTCAATTAGTACTTCTAGATAGGTTGCATAGTATTTCCAAGAATTATTCATTAATTCTCCTATATCTATAAAAAGAGTTCCTATTGAAACAGATTCTTTAGTCATAATTATTATAGGATAATTAGAAAAATTATTACTTATAATTTTAGAACATGCTAATTTTAAATTTTCTGAAACTTTTACAAAGTCTGATGTAATTATTCCAATACTTTTTCCGTTTAATTCATTCGAATTTTTTTCCATAACCTAAAAAACTTAATTTATATTTATAGCAAATTTAAAAAATGCGATATTTTAAAATACTTTTTTTATATATTTTCTTTTTTCCAAGTAGTCTTTTAGCAAATCATATTGTTGGTGGTGAAATTGAAATGATACATATTGGTA
>JAPYTU010000006.1:2602-10818 GCA_029940715.1 Cytophagales bacterium | reverse complement strand
AGTCTTTTAGCAAATCATATTGTTGGTGGTGAAATTGAAATGATACATATTGGTACTCCTGGTGAGTTTAAGTATCATGTTAGTTTAATTCAATATTTTGATTGTGCTCAGACTGGTAATCCTAGTCCCGACAATTGGATTTCGTATAGAATTTTTAGAAAATCAGATGGTGCTCCAATACAAGATGGAACTATGTTTATAACTGCTCAAGAATTTGTTCCTTATACTAATCCTGATTGTGCTCTTGGTTTTTTGTGTACTCTTAGAGTTACTTATTCTCATGAAATAACATTAGACCCTACAATTTTTAATGATCCTGATGGTTACGTTATTATTTGGGAGAGATGTTGTAGAAATTGGGCAACAGATAATCTTATTAATCCTGGATGGAATGGAATGACATACGAACTTCATTTTCCACCTATAGTAGATACAAACAATCAGCCATTTATTAATTCTTCACCAAAACTTTTTCCACCATTAAGTGATTATGCTTGTATTAACCAGTTATTTTATATTGATTTTGCTGGAACTGATGATGATGGTGATTCAATAGTTTATTCTTTGGCTGCACCTTTGGATGATCATCAACCCAATGATGCTGGTATTAGTGCTCTTCCTGATCCGACTCCTCCACCTCATCCTATAGTAGACTTTAAGCCTGGATATACTGTAAATAATATGGTTCCAGGAAATCCGTCTCTATCTATTTCAAGTGACGGTTTTATTACTGTTACTCCATCTCAGGTTGGTTTATATGTGTTTTCTATTACAGCAGATGAATATCGTAATGGAATAAAAATTGGTCAGGCAAGGAGAGATTTTCAGATGCTTGTAGTAGATGGGTGTAATCCACCTGATCCCCCAGAAGCATTGGTTAAAGTTCCTGGTGAAAAAGGATTTTATAATGAAGACGATACAATATTTTTTGTTGCTTCCGTTCCTAAATGTTTTGATTTATTTGTTACTGATGATGCAGGTACTAATGTTACTTTGACTGCAGAAGGTGTTAATTTTGGAAAAGAAGGGAGTGATTTATCTGATATATTTTCATTTAGCGAAGGTTCAATTAATGCAGATGGCGATACATTAAAGGTTGAAGTTTGTGTTTCTGATTGTCCATATATCCAAAATGAACCATATATAATAAATCTTATTGCTGCCGATGATGCATGCCCATTACCACAAAGAGATACTGTAAGAATAACAATTATAGTTGAGCCTCCTACTAATGAAGATCCTTATTTTGTTAATCAACTTGATACTAATAAAGTTACCATACCGTGGAATTCACAATATGCAACTACTATAAATGGTGTGGATCCAGATTTTGACAGTTTAACTTTAAACTATTTTACTATTCCTCAAAAACCTGGATACGATATAGAGGATTATGGAATTTCTTTTATAGAATCTGAAAGTGATGCAGGCACAATTTCTAGTCAATTAATTTTTGATACCAATTGTAGGCAGTTTGATTACAGTGATAAAACAAATTTCCTCTTGGGAATAATACTTGATGATTTAGATACATGTCTTATATTAAATCAAGATACTATTTATTATGATTTAACTGTTGAGTTACCCCTTAATTCAGGCCCTGATCTAGTAGCAAATAAGCCAATTACGGATTCTGTAAATAATAGGCCTAATTTTTCTATTATTGAAATAGAAACTAATTTATCAGGGACATATTCTTTAGAATTTGATGCTGATGATTTAGATAATGATACATTAACTTTATTAGCTACTGGTGTTGATTTTAATCTTGTGGATATAAATGCGTCTTTTGCCTCAAATGGTCCTGCAATAGGTAATGTTGATGGATCATTTGATATTGATTTTGAATGTATTAATTTTCCTTATGATGGAATAAATCAATATAAAATTAATTTTATAACAGAAGATATTGATTTTTGTCAAGAGGTAAATGCAGATACTATACAGCTTATTATTAATATTAATTTAGATGAAAATAGTAAACCCCAAATTACAAATAATAGTGAAGAAGAAATTATAGTTAATGTACCATTTGAGATTGATATTAATGCTATTGATGAGGATAATGATATGATTTTATTAGAATTAATTTCTGATATCTTGCCTGGAGAATTTTCTTTTGAATCTGCGTCAGGTAGAGGTGAAGTTACAAGTAAATTAAAATGGAATCCTACATGTGAATTTTTGAATAGTGATTTTTCTACAAAAGGATATAATTTAAAGTTTAAGGTTAGTGATAATAGTTGTCCATTTTTTTCTATTTCCACAAAAACAATTAAATTCTTATTAAGAAAACCAAAAAAAGATGAATTTGGTTTTACACCACCTAATGCCTTTAGTCCAAATAATGATGGTATTAATGATATTTATGTTTTATCAAATTTAACGAATCCATCTCAAAATTTACCTATTGATGCATGTGATGATAATTTTGAGTATATATCTTTTCTTGATAGGACTGGGATAGAAGTTTATAAATCTTATGATAGAAATTTTGAGTGGGATGGTAGTGGTTTGTCTCCTGGTATTTATTTTTATTACATAAAATATACTATTTCTGAATATAAAGGAGCTGTAACAAAATTCTAAATAGTTTTTAGTTAAGAGCTTTTTTTAAGTCATCTATAAGCATTTTTTTATCTTCTAATCCTATATAAAATCTAATATAATTTATTGGTAAAAACTCTGTGTCATTATAGTATTTACTTGATGAGTTATATCTGGCAATTTCTGGAAAAATTAAAGACTCATACCCCCCCCAAGAGCAAGCCATTTTAAAGTGATGAAGTTTATCACAAAAAGATTCAATTTCTTTTTTACTTTGACTTTTTAGTTGAATAGAAAATTGTCCACATGGATTTTTTAGGTATTTTTTAACAAGATTTTTCTGATCAAAATTTTTGCTATGAGGATATATTACTTTTTTGATTTTTGGATGATTTTTTAAAAATTTTACAATTTTAGGAGTTGATTTACTAATTTGCTTCATTCTTACTTTTAATGTTCTCAGTCCATTAATAAAAATCCATGAATTAAATGGTGACATTACGTTTCCAAGTAGTGTGTATTCACACTCATACATTTGATCTATTATTTTTTTTGAACTACATATAATTCCTCCCATTGCATTTGAATGACCTCCAATGTATTTTGTTGCTGAGTGAATTATAATATCAATTCCCCAATCACTAGGGTTACAATTTATTGGTGATGCATAGCTATTATCTATAGCAGTTATAATATTTTTCTCTTTTGCTAAGTCACTTATTTTTTTTAAATCTTGCATCTCATAAGTCCATGAATTTGGACTTTCTAAATAAATTAATTTTGTATTGCTTTTTATAGCATTTTTGAATTCATCAATAGTTTTTCCCTCTATAAATGTTGTTTCTATATTAAATTTTGGAAGAATTTTATTAGTTAACTTATCTGTTCCAGTATATGGTTTTTTAATACAAATTAAATGATCACCACTTTTTAACTGTGATAGCATTCCAATAGCTACGGCTCCCATACCACTGCTTACTGCAATAGCTGATTCAGTATTTTCTAGTGCTGCAATTTTTTTCTCTAATATTCTAGTTGTAGGGTTATGTCCTCTAGTATAAAATGGTTTTTCATTACTAGTAACCATAGCTTCTCTCATATCTTTTACTTTATCAAATAAAAAATTGGAAGTTGAAAAAATTGGAGGTGAACCGGCATTAAAATAGCTTTCTCTATTTTCTCCTAATTCATTAATTATATCGGGTATCATAGAATTTATTATTTACTAATATAAAAATAGATTATTTTTATAAATTAATATTTATAATGAGAAATAAAGTAGCGGTAATTACTGGTGGTTCTTCTGGAATTGGAGAGGCTTTAGCTTATAAATTTGCTCAAGAAGGGTTTAATATATTAATTGGTGGAACAAATCAAGAAAGATTAAAAAAAGTATGTTCAAATATTAAAATTAGTGATGTAAAGTGCAGTTTTATATGTCATGACGTATCCAATAAGAAAGATATTGATAGAATGATTAAGAAAGCTATTGATGAGTTTGGACAAATTGATGTTTTAGTTTGTAATGCTGGAATTTCAATTCGTTCAGTTTTTGAATATGTTGAATTAAGTATTTTTGAAAAACTTTTTAATATTAATTTTTTTGGATCTGTTTATTCTGCAAAGTATGCTCTTCCTCACTTAATTAAAAGTCATGGTTCTATTATAGCTATTTCTTCTTTAAATGGGTTTATAGCTACTCCAACACGTTCAGCATATGTTGCTTCAAAACATGCTATGCAAGGTTTTTTTGATTCATTAAGATTAGAATTAAAAAATAAAGGAGTTCATGTAATGGTTGTTTCTCCAGGGTATGTTAAAAGTAATTTTAGAATTAATACTTTAAAAAATGATGGTTCTAAAGAAGGAAAAACATCAAGAGATAATAAAAAAATGATGACCTCTGAGCAGTGTGCTTTAAAAATTTTTGATGGATATAAAAATAAAAAAAGAAATTTAATTTTTACTTTTAGAGGTAAATTGGCTTATTTAATTAAGAATTGGTTTCCTAAATTTTCTGATACACTTGCATATAAAGAGATCTTAAATGAACAAGAGTCACTTTTAAAAAATTATTAGTTAATAATTTTTATGTTTTTTTTTCTAATATATTTTTCTGTTTTATTAACTTTTATTTTATACCAAACACTCTCTTCTCCTACAATTTTTAATTTATCTCCTTTTTTTACAATTTGGTAGAGATTTGATCCTGAAGATGGTTTGTCCATAATGAAAGTATTTTCAAAGTATACAATCCCAGATTTAGGCAGATTAATATTGATTATACAAAGAAATAGAATTGATATAATATAAAATGTATGTACTAGAGTAGGGGCTTTCTTACTTTTTAATATCCTATATATATTTATTATAAAAATTAATAATGTTAATAATAATAGAGAGTAAATGATTATGATTCTATTTTCCTTTAATATATTTTGTAAATAGTCAAAATCATTTTTTTTATACCCTTCTAGATCATAATTATTAGCAATTTTTTGAATTTTTATTTCAGATGACTCATTATTATTAATTGATTGATATTGAGATAAGTAATATATAGATTTTTCATAGTTTTCAAGTCCTTCTTCAATTAATGCCATTTTTAGAAACATGCTTTCAGAATATAAGTTTTCTTTATAATAAAGACTATCATATATTAATTTAGCTTTAGTATATATTTTTAGATTAAATAATGAATCGGCTTTATTTAAGCTTAAATTTTTAGAAATAATTCTATTTGAAAATGAAAAAATTGCTAATAGAACAATTGATATATAATAGAATCTATTTCTCATAAATTTTTAATAATGTATTATTAACTGAATTTTTAGTTTCAAGTATAACATTATATTCTCCTGGTAAAATAAATTCATTATAATGAATATGATATGGTTTCTGGTCATTATTTTTTTTGGTAATCAAATCCCATCTTATTTGGTTAATACCATAATTTCCTTTTGATTCATATTTCCAGATAACTTTATTCTCATTCATAATTATAAGTGCATAATTTTTATTTTCATTTAAATAAAATGTAATAGGTAATTTTTCGTACGTATCAATTATAGGTTCTTTATGTGTATCATTGAATTTCGGTAAGTTTCCATTATCAATTTTAAATAAGTAATCAGATTTTAAAGAGTCTTTAAAAAGAAAATATTTATGAATTGGGTCTAAGTTTATTTTGTAAATACCTCTTCCGTGGGTAGAAACTATCATGTCATTTGAACTATTATGAATTTCTATATCTGAAATACTAGATATTGGCAAATTATTACCTAAAACCATCCAGTTTAGTCCTTTATTCAGAGAAATGTAGACACCTCTGTACATACCTGCATAAAGTACATTTTCATATTTATTATCTTCTACTATAACATTTACTGGTTCATTGGGAAGATTTGAAGATATTTTTTTCCAGTGTTTTCCATAATTCTCAGAAGAATATAGATAATTATTTAAATCATCATAGTTTATACCTGTCATAGACATATATACTCTTGATTTTTCAAATTTTGATGGATAAATACTTCTAATGTAATTGTCTTCAATATTTATTGACTCTTCTTCCCAAATTTCTCCGTCATTTTTTGTAACCCAAAATGAGCCCCTATCAGTTCCATAATATATAAGCCCTTTTTCTATAGGAGACTCTGCTATTGCTCCTGATGAAAAAGAAATTTTATTACTAAATTTTGATTTAGTAAGATTACTGCTGATTAATTTCCAGTTATCACCTCTATTCTCAGATTTGAAGACATAATTTCCTGCATGATATAATGTATTATTGTTATGTTCAGATATAAAATATGGTGTAATAAAATTATATTCTAAATTATCATTTATATTATCAGGTAACTTTGGTTTAATAGATAAAGACAAATCATTAACCATATCTTTTCTTCTAATAGCACCATTTTGCATACTAAAATAAACGGTATTGGGATCTGATGGATCAACTTGAGTCACACATCCATCACCTCCATCCCAAGCATCTATCCACAAATACTTCCACTTATCTGTATATAAATTGTTCCATTCAAGAGCTGGACCGTATACAGTTGCATCATCCTGAGTTCCTCCGTATATTATATAAGGATTTTGGTTATCAACTTCAATATCATAAAATTCTCCAACTGGAATATTATTATAATGAAGCCACGATTTTCCTTTATCATAACTTATAAATAAACCCCCATCGTTTCCTAAAGCAATATGCTTATCATTTAGTGGATTTATCCATAATTCACAATTATCAAGATGGAGACCCTTTGCGGCACTTGAATTTAATCTTTTAACATCACCTCTCAAGTTTTTAAAACTTTTACCTCCGTCTGAACTTTTTACAGTCCTTACACCTAGTGCATATATCTCATTATCATTGCTTGGACTCACATAAATATCAGCAAAGTACCATCCTATTCCTGGAAATATCAATAAATTATCTTTATGTGTTTTATTCCAATTTTTTCCTCCATCAACTGATGAGTATACCTCTGCAGCACTATTTCTTTCATTTGCTAAATTATCTACTAGAGCATATATTTTATTAGCATTAGAATATGATACAGCTAAACCGATTCTTCCTGTTTTTTTACCAGAGGGTAGTCCATTGGTAACTTTTTCCCACGTTTCCCCATTGTCTTTACTTTTATAAACTCCACTATTTTTTCCACTTATTGAAGGGTAATTTTCCCACATAGAAGCGTAAATTATATTTGGGTTGGATGGGGAAATAACAACATCAATTGAACCGGTTTTTTCATCGATATATAAAACTTTTTCCCAATTTTTTCCACCATCTATTGTTCTGTAAATCCCTCTATTTATATTAGGAGTCCAAAAATGTCCAAGCACACTTACATAAACTATATCAGGATTTTTTGGATGGATTGATATTTCACCAATATGCCAAGAATCATCTAAACCTAAATGATTCCATGTCTCGCCAGCATCAATTGATTTATATATTCCAGTTCCAGGCATTGTGAAATTTCTTGCTTTTTTTAAACTTTCTCCAGTTCCTAGATAGATTATATTTGGATCAGATGGTGAAAGAGCAATGTCTCCAATTCCAATAGAGGGCACATTATTAAAAATAGGTTTCCATGAAATTCCATTATTAGTAGTTTTCCATAAATTTCCTGATCCAAATGCAACATACATTGTTCCTGGATTTTTTTCATCTATTTGAATAGATTCTACTCTTGCAGAATTTAAAACAGGTCCTAAACTTATCCATTCAAGGTTTAGATGGCTGTTAGTTTTTAATTTTAAATGTTCATTATATGATTGAAAAAGGGGCGATTTGATTTGTTGAGAGTATATGTTAATTGAAAAAGAAATATAATAAAGAAAAAAAAAGAATATTTTTTGCATCCTAAAATTTAACAATTTTTAAATAATTAATTCACATTATTGTAATTTCAATAACAATTTCTATTTTTGCGCACTTAGACTTATTAATTGACTGGCTAGCTCAGTTGGTAGAGCACATCCCTTTTAAGGATGGGGTCCTGGGTTCGAGACCCAGGCCAGTCACAAAGTCTACTTAATTATAGTTGAATTTTTGGTTATTATAAAAAAAAGAGCCCAAGTGGGTTCTTTTTTCTTTATAGATTTCAAAATAATTATTCTACTAAGTCTCTTTGAAATTGATTTACTCT
>JAPYTU010000006.1:0-2502 GCA_029940715.1 Cytophagales bacterium | reverse complement strand
TTTATAGATTTCAAAATAATTATTCTACTAAGTCTCTTTGAAATTGATTTACTCTTATGATCTTATCATCTTTAATTTGAAAGCTTTCTTGAGAAAATAGTTTTCTAATTGAATCATCTGGAGCTTTATATTCTTCATAATTCCATAATAAAACCCAATTTTCATCAAGTTTTTCACTATAAATAGACATCCAAACTTGAGGAGTTAGATCGATTTTATAATTTTCTATAAAACCTCTAAATCCTTCATCTAATGCATCTAATCCTTTAATTATAGAACCATCTCCATTCCACACTTCAATTTCAGGATGAAACAGCTCTCTTGCCTTATCATAGTTATTTTCTTGGGCTGCTTTTTGAAGGCTTAATACAATGTTTGATAAATTTGGATCACCCATTTTCCAGTCACTTGAATAAGCTGCATCATAAATGTAGTCAATGTTAACATTTTCAGCTTCTTTTGGTGCTTCTACACATGAAGTAAGTGAAAATAATAATACCATTGTAAATAATTTTCTCATATAAAATTTATTTATTATTTAAATAATTGATGTTTTATTTGGCAATAATAAATTTTCCTTCATTCATATGGCCAACAGTTACTAATATTTCATCCCAGTGATCTCCAGTAATTTCCCACATTCTTCCCCCATTAGAATTATCACCGCTAGCTTGAATTTCATCTAAAGCAGCTTCATTTTTTGCAAAAACTTCCCATGAAGGATACCACATAACAGATGAAAAAGTAGGACTTCTTCCACTAAAATGAGAAGTAGTTATTATCTTTTCCGAATTTCCTAATTCCTTTTCAACAGATATTTTTTGTTTTTCATAAATTTCTCTAAATTCTTTCATATTAGCATAACTTGGATTGTACCAACTAATAACTACAACTTTACTGCTGGTATTATCAAAATTTTCATTCCTAAATCCTGCACTTTCATGTCTGTATCTTACCTCATCATAATGGCCCTCTAAGTACATACTTAACCAACTGCTTCTTCTTTCTTTAAATGCTTTATTTTCTTCTTCTGAAAGTGTGCTAGCGTATTTATTTGAATTTTGTCTTGATAACGCTTGATCTTTATCTATATCAGAGGGATCATTAAATGACTGAACAACGAGTAAAGAATAATTTGCAGCAAATCTGTGTGCAAATACCCAATGCCCATTTAAAAGTCTATTTTCACCTTCCTGTGCTTCTACCATTTCTTTATGTAATCCTAAAAATTCACTCATTTTTTCTCTCGGTACTTTTAAGTACGTAAGACTTAAATAATTTTGTGCAAAAGAAAGATTAGCTATAAATAAAAGAAGTATTAATATTTTAATTTTTTTCATATTTATTGATTTTAAGTTAAAATTAATTATTGTGATAATTAATCAATTTTGAAAATCGATACTTATTATTCAAATAAACAGATTAATTTCTAATTATCAAATTTTTATTATTTAATAATTAATTATTGTATAGCAAGATATTAATCCAGCTGTTTCAGTTCTTAAAATATTTTTTCCTAAGGAAATATCTTTAAACTTATGGATTTTGGCTAAATAAATTTCTTCTTCAGAAAAATCACCTTCTGGTCCAATAATTATTATAGATTCATCTCCGTATTTTATAGAGTCTTTCAATAATTTTTTAGCTTCTACGTGTGCTATGAACTTCTCTTTGTATTTTAGGTTTTTATTTAGAAAATCTTTAAATGAAATAATTTCATTAATTACAGGTTTTAAGGCTGAATTAGACTGTTTCATAGCTGAAATAGATTTTTTCTCTAATCTATTTAAATTAATTTTTTTTTTTTTTGAATTTTTTGAATATACAAATGAAATTTCAGAAATTCCTATTTCTGTTAATTTTTCAATCATCCATTCCATTCTATTAAAACTTTTTGTTGGTGCTATTACAAGATGAATATTTTTTTTTCGTAAAATTTTTTTAATAGAAGAAATGACTTGTATTGTACATTTATTTTTAGATATGTCTACAATTTTTGCACTGTAAATATTGCCTTTTCCGTCCGTAACATTTATAACATCTTTAACTTTATGTCTCAAAACTTTTATACAGTGGATGAATTCATCTTTAGGAAGTATGTCTGATTTTATATTGGGTATATAGAATAATTGCAAAATATTATTTTTGTTTCTAAATTATAATTTATTATTGAACAACCAAACCAAAAGCTATGATAAAATTCCTCAAGTTAATTTTTATTTTTTTATTTATTTTTAGTAATGGATTTTCTCAAAAGAAAAAGAAAAAATCCTTATTTCCTCTGTCTACTTTATCTTCGGTAAGGTTGGAAGGTTATTCAAAGAGAGTCTCTTTGGTGGAGAATTCAATCGTGAAAAATATTCAATTTAGAAATATAGGACCAACAGTAATGAGTGGTAGAGTAGTGGATATTGCTGTAAATCCAGATGATCCTTCTCATTTTTATGTTGCATATGCTTCAGGTGGTTTATGGGAAACAAAGAATAATGGTAATAGCTTTAA
>JAPYTU010000083.1 GCA_029940715.1 Cytophagales bacterium | reverse complement strand
CTAGTACTAAATGTAATTTTTGTAGGACTATTTGCGCCAGCTCTCCATATTTGGTCATATGGCACAAGTTCTCCAAAAATTTTTCTTCCTTTAACGCCTGGTGATGAGTAGTTAATGGAAATTTTTGTCATACCAACATTTTGACTAACGATTGCCTGAGGACTAGCTATTGGACTAAAATAAGTTGTAGCTGTTTGAGAAAATGTTGCAATAGTAATAAATAATAGTAGAGTTGTTAATGTTATATTTTTCATAGGATTTATTTTATTGTAAATATTAATTTTTTTTTAGTTATTTCCATAGTGGAGTTGGGTATATTTTTTCTTTTATTAGTTTTTTTATTTTTCCTTTCACAAATTTTTTATCTTCTTTAAAGGTTATTCCAAACCATTTTTCATCTGTAGTTTCAACATATACATCAGCGTTAGTGCTTATTAACTTATTTATAATGCTGGGTAGTAAAAATTCTTTTGTTGCGTGATTGATATAAGTGGTTAAAAATTTGTCAAATTCTTTATTTAGGATATTAAAAAAATTATTTTTAAATCCCATTAAATTCATTGAAACTTCAGTGATATCTTCTAGAGTAATTATTTTATTATCTTCAGATGTTCCAACAATCACACTTGTTTTATGATTTTTTTTAATATTAAAAGTTTCGTTTATTTCAATCAGTTTATTTTTTGAAGTTTTACATACTCCTCTAGTTACTGATCCATTTTCTGATAAAGTATTCTTTAGTAAATAAGAAATAATGCATGCTTCAAAATCATTTTTTTCTATACTATTAAGTATAGCATGTATTTTTTTATATGCTCCTCGTCCATAAAAATCATCAGCATTAATTACGGCAAATGGTTCGTTGATAACATTTTCGCAGCATAAGATAGCGTGTGCAGTACCCCATGGTTTTATTCTATTTTTTGGAAAATTAAAGTTTTTTAATCCGTATCTAGGATCTTGATTAACAATATGGTATGTAATTTTTGGATAGCATTTAAAATAATCTGCATATTTTTTTTCAAAATATTTTTTAAGATCATTTGTAGTAAGAATAACAATTTTTTCGAAACCTGATTTAATTGCATCATAAATTGAATAGTCTAAAATGGACTCATTATTTGGTCCAAAGCCATCAACTTGTTTTAGTCCTCCATACCTACTTCCCAGTCCTCCAGCTAAAATTAGAAGTGATGTTTTCAATTTAGATTTTTGTAAGATTGAAAGTTCCACCTACAGAACTGCTCCATCCACCTTGCATTTTAAACGATCCATTAAGAACAAAAGCATCACTTCTGAATCTTGCATTTTCAAATTTATTTCCTGGTTTATATCTGATGTATGGCCATCTATTACACGGGTTACTCCAACTATTTCCACTGCTAGGACAATCTGTATAATCTCCGTCATTATTAGCATATTCTGTTTCTCTGAAATCTACCCATCCGTATTTATCAATAGTTCCAGTTATGCTAAAGGTTGTAAAAGAATCTTCAAATGAAGAAATACCATAAAACATACAACCATCTACTGATGTAACATCAATTGCAAATTTTTGAGTTACCCCTCTTGCACTTGAAGGTTGAGTGTAATTAGATGCTCCTTCCCATCTGCCAAGCATTTGTTTTGCGGCACTATTACAATCTATTGTATTTTCATCATCAGCACATCTGTAAGTTGTATTTGCTAGAAGAATAAAAAGGAAAATAGTTATAATTTTCATTTCTCAAAAATAGTAAAATACATTTAATAAAAGAAGTTTTAATTGTTAATGTTCCTTAGAATGCATTTTATAATTAATATGATATATTTACTGACTTTAGAGAGCTACTTTAAAAATATTTGGCATGGAATTATCATTTATTGATTGGGTAATAATTTTTTCTTTTTTTGCCATTTTTATAGCAATTGGTATACTATTTACAAAAAGATCTGGAAAAAATTCAACAGAATATTTTTTATCTGGTAGAAATATGCCATGGTGGTTACTTGGAACATCTATGGTTGCAACTACATTCTCTGCCGACACCCCTAACTTAGTTGCTAACATTGTTAGAGAGGATGGAGTTTCTGGTAATTGGGTATGGTGGGCTTTTCTAATTACTGGTATGATGACGGTATTTTTTTATGCTCGACTTTGGAGGAGATCTGAAGTTCTTACTGACCTTGCATTTTATGAATTAAGATATAGTGGTAAAGAAGCAACTTTTCTTAGGGCATTTAGAGCCTTGTACTTAGGGATCTTCTTTAATGTAATGATAATGGCAACTGTGTGTCTTGCTGGAATTAAAATTGGAGGAATTTTATTGGGCTTAACTCCTTTTGAATGTGTCTTTTATTCGTCAGTTATCACTGTGTTTTATAGTTCTTTGGGTGGACTTAGAAGTATTATAATAACAGATTTGATACAATTTGTACTTGCTATGGTAGGATCAATTTGGGCGTGTGTGTACTTAGTCAATTTGGAAGAAATTGGAGGATTAAATCAATTAATTTCTAATGATTTAATTTCTGATAAATTAAATTTTTTACCTGATTTTAATGATTATGGAACACTAATTACAGTATTAATTATACCTATTGCTGTACAATGGTGGGCCGTATGGTATCCAGGAGCTGAGCCTGGTGGTGGTGGTTACATAGCTCAAAGAATGTTATCAGCTAAAGACGAAAGGAATGCTATTAATGCTACTTTATTTTTTAATATAGTACATTATGCAATTCGTCCCTGGCCATGGATATTAATAGCATTAGCTTCACTAATTATTTATCCAACTTTAAGTGATATATCATTCGCTTTTCCTAATGTTGATAGCTCTATTATTGGACATGATATTGCATACCCTGCAATGCTCTCAAAATTGCCTTCTGGACTATTAGGAGTTGTATTAGCATCTCTTTTAGCTGCTTTTATGAGTACTATATCGAGTCATTTAAATTGGGGAGCATCATATATATCTATTGATTTTTACAAAAGATTTATTTATTCAGAAGCTAGCGAAAAAAAAGTTGTTTTGGTTGGTAGAATTTCTACTGTTTTTTTAATGATTTTAGCAGGATTTGTTGCTTTAGAATTAAATGATGCTTTGGATGCATTTCAAATATTATTGCAGATTGGAGCTGGAACTGGATCAATCTTTTTACTTCGATGGTTTTGGTGGAGGGTAAATGCATATAGTGAAATTACTGGTATGACAGTTTCTTTTTTAGTTGCTATATATTTTCATTCTATTCATGAAAGAATTTTTGGTTTTACTTTTGAGAGCCATTATGAATTAGTCTTAAGTGTTTTTATAACTACCCTCTCATGGATACTTGTTACTTTATTGACAAAACCAACAGAAAATAGTAGACTATTAGAGTTTTATAAAAAAATTAAACCATATGGAATAGGTTGGAATAAATTTTTAAAAAATAACAATATAGCTGTTAAAAATAAAGAATTTAAAGAATCTCCAATGAGTGATTTATTATCTATGTTTTTAGGTATAGTTCTTGTTTATTCTGGACTTTTTGGAATAGGTTATTTATTATATGGTAACATTACTTATAGTCTAATTTTATTTTTCTTATTATTTATTTCGGCTTATAAACTCAATAAAATTATGAATAGTAATTAATTTTTTTGTGATGGATAAGAATTATGAAATTATATTTTTGTCAAATGAGTGGATTATAAATAGTGTCTTTACATTGTTTTTTATGGTTTCGTTTTTATTTCTTGGAAAGTATTCAGGTAAAGAGCAAAGGGTTCAAATAGCTTATGTATTTGTTTACATATTTATTGGTGTGTATGTTATTTATCATATCATGCATTATTTGGATGGTACTTGGTCACTTTCAAAAAGATTACCTCTTCATTTATGTGGAATTTCTTCAGTTTTGGTCTGCGTTATAATGTTTTTAAAAAAACGTCAATTAGCATTTGAATTTCTTTTTTATTGTGGAATATTAGGTGGAATCAATTCTCTTTTAACACCCTTAATAGATAATTATACTGGAGGTAATTTTTTTTACATAGAATATTATTATAGTCATTCTTCTATAATAGTTTTTCCTTTGTATCTTTTTTATTATATGGACATGAAGCTTTCAAAATATTCATGGTTAAAAACTTTTCTTATTTTAAATATTTTATTAGTTATTATTATGCCATTGGATTTTTTATTGGGTGCAAATTATATGTATTTAGTAGATCCACCAGCAGTTAATCATCCTCTTGTAAGTGGTGAATGGCCATATTATCTTATTAATTTCGAATTTTTTGTGTTTCTTTTACTCTATTTTACTTATTCATTATTTAAAGTTTCTTTTTTAAAAAATTAAGTTTTTATATTGCGTTAAATTTTAATTATAATGAAGATAGGTTTTTTAAAAGAAGTAAAAGATACTAGAGTTGCTATATCTCCATTAGTTGTATTAAAATATGAAAAAATTGGTATTGAAATTGTTGTAGAGAAGGGTGCGGGTCAATCATCTGGAATTGATGACAATGATTTTCAAAAAAATGCTACTATTCTTTCTAAAGAAAAAGTTATTCAAAGTTCTGACATTATAATTTCGGTAAATTCAGAGTCTATTACACCAATAAGTTTATTTAAAGGTAAAATTGTAGTTTCAAATTTTAGTGGAGAGTCAAATAAAGATGAACTTATTCAAAATTTAAAAACCAATAAGGTAACTGCATATGATCTCTCATTAATTCCAAGGACAACTATTGCTCAGAGTATGGATATTTTATCTTCAATGGCTGGATTAGCAGGATATAAAGCAGTTATTAAATCTGCAGAGCTTTTACCTAGGATGTTTCCTATGATAATTACTGCAGCAGGAAGTATTAAACCTGCTAAAGTTGTAGTTCTTGGAGCAGGAGTTGCAGGTTTACAGGCAATTGCGACAGCTAAAAGACTTGGTGCTATTGTTCAGGCATCAGACCCAAGACAGGCAGCTAGAGAAGAAGTTTTGAGTTTAGGAGGAAAATTTATTGAAGTTGAAGGTGCTATAGAAGACAAATCTTCTGGAGGTTATGCAGTAACTCAGTCAAAAGAATATTTAGATAAACAAAAAGAAGAAGTTTCTAAGAGAATAGAATCATCTGATGTAGTTATAACAACAGCTCAAGTTTTTGGAAGGAAGGCTCCAGTTTTAGTATCTAAAGAATTGGTAAGTAAGATGAAAAGGGGATCAGTCATTGTTGATTTAGCTTCTTCTTCAGGGGGAAATTGTGAGCTTACTGTTGATTCTAAAATCACTGATTATAATGGAGTAAAAATTGTTGGAAATTCATTTTTAGCTTCTGAGTTATCACATGATTCAAGCAATCTTTTTTCTAATAATGTGTTTAATTTTTTGAATCATATTATTAAAGATGGTAAAATGATAAATGAAAATGATGACTCGATTTTATCGAGTTGCAATGTTATAAAATAAATTATATGGAAAGTGTTATAGATTTTTTGATTACTAATGAAATTCTTATTTATCTACTTCTATTTACTATATTATTAGGCTTTGAAGTGATTTCAAAAGTTCCTTCAATCCTTCATACACCATTAATGTCAGGAGCTAATGCTATAAGTGGTATTGTAATATTAGGTGCTATAATATTAATTAGAAATACTAGTCCTGATAATTATACTGTTCTTGTACTTGCATCCATTGCCTTATTTGTTGGATCAATAAATGTATTTGGAGGATTTTTTGTAACTAATAGAATGCTAAGTATGTTTAATAAAAAAAATAAGAAGTAGTGGATAAATTAATTTTTCTTTTTGCTGCATTTTTCCTTGTTTGGGGTCTAAGACTACAAAGTAGTCCAGAATCTGCCGCTAGGGGAAATAAGTATGCTGCATTAGGTATGTTTTTATCTATTTTTGGAGCCATTATTATGCCATTTGAAAATTCTGGATTTAATAATTATCTATGGATTTTTCTTCCACTTACAGCATCTTCAATAATTGGATATGTAATTGCAAAAAAAATTAAGATGACTTCAATGCCTCAAATGGTCTCTATTTTTAATGGTTTGGGGGGTTTGAGTGCAGTTTTACTATCTTTTATAGAGCTCTATAAAACATCTTTTCTTGGTGGAGAATCTTCTTTAGCATATCAAATGACATTGGTATTAAGTTTATTTATTGGTTCTATTGCATTTACTGGTAGCATGTTGGCATTTGCAAAACTTGATGGATATAAATGGTCAGAGAAGCTTACTTTACCCTATCAGCATATTATAAACATAGTTCTTCTTGTCGCTATTTTATATTTTTCTTATCAATATTTTGAAGTGAATAATGATTTTAATCTAATTTATCTTGTACTTGGAATATCACTCCTATACGGCATATTTTTTGTTGCTCCAATAGGTGGTGCAGATATGCCAGTGGTTATATCTCTTTTAAATTCATTTACAGGTCTTAC
>JAPYTU010000082.1 GCA_029940715.1 Cytophagales bacterium | reverse complement strand
TCCTGTGCACATACGTTTCTGACTCATTAGGGATATCATAATTCAGTACATAACTTAACTTATCAATATCAATACCTCTAGCAGCAATATCAGTAGCTACCAAAACTCGTATTTCGGAATCTTTAAAGGACTGTAATGATTTTTGTCTTTGTTTCTGTGATTTATCTCCATGAATTGCTGCAGCTTGAATATTTTTCTTTTTTAAATTACGAGCTATCCTATCGGCACCATGCTTGGTTCTTGAAAACAGCAATAATTGATTAATATTTTTATCTTTTAATATATGCAGTAATAAATATTTTTTATCTGCCTTATTCGTATAGTAAATAAACTGCTGAATAGTTTCAGCAGTTGAAGACACAGGATTAACGGATACTTGTTTAGGTGATTTTAATATCTGAGATGAAAGCTCTACAATATTTTTAGGCATAGTAGCCGAAAAGAATAAAGATTGACGCTCTTTTGGTAATTTGTCCAATATCTTTTTAATGTCATGGATGAATCCCATATCTAACATTCTATCGGCTTCATCTAAAACAAAATAACCAATATCTTTTAATGAAATATATCCCTGTCCCATTAAATCTAACAATCTTCCTGGAGTTGCTACTAACACATCAACACCATTACTAAGTGTAGTGGTTTGAGTCCCTTGTTTCACTCCTCCAAAAATGACGGTATTTGTAATTTTATTATATTTTGAATAGGATGTAAAGTTCTCAGCAATTTGTATAGCAAGTTCTCTTGTAGGAGTTACGACTAAAGTTCTTATTCTTTTTTTACCATCATTATTATTTCTTTCATTTATTAGATGATGTAAAATAGGCAATGCAAAAGCAGCTGTTTTACCAGTTCCAGTTTGAGCGCTCCCTAGTACATCATTTTTTTTTAATACTAAAGGAATTGCTTGTTCCTGAATAGCAGTTGGATGAGTGTAATTTTGATCTTTAACAGCTTTTAGTAATGAAGGGTGTAAGTTTAAATCTTCAAATTTCATAAGGAGTTTCTTTTTTTGGAATTAATTGTTGCAAATTTATAAATATTTCAATTTTAAAGGCTTTAAAAGATTGATTAATCAATAACTCTAACACCACTCCACTTTTGAATTTTTCTTGGATAGTTGTAGATTAGAATATAGATTAATAAATCTGTATCCTACAATCTTTAACTTCTCGATCTAATTTCTTTGCATTACCAGAAACGATGTCTAAGAGTTGCCAGAAATTTCTACTATGGTTTTTAATCTTTGTATGAACCAATTCGTGGAGTATGACATAATCAATGAGGCGATCTGGTAAACGCATTAGATGGAGACTTAAGTTAATATTATTATTAAACGAACAACTTCCCCATCGTGTTTTTGCATTCTTAATGGCTACATTTTTATATTCAAACTTGTGCTTCTCTGCCAGTTCTTTAACTCTTAAAGGAAGATAATCTTTGGCTTCTTTACGCCAAGCACGTTCTATTGCTTTTCGGATTTCAATTTGAACCTCAGCATCCTCTATTTTATTGGAATATGGTATTGTAACCGCTATTGTGTTATTTCTAACAACACTTCTGACTTTGTCTGTATCTGAAACCTTAATGTCTAAATGATGTGTTCGTGTTTGGAACTTCGTATCAAGATTAAATACTGTAAACATATCTTCTACTTTTTGCATCTTAGATAAATTGGACTTAATCCAATTGATTCGTTGTTCCGTTGCTTCTTTTGCTTTTTTAAAACTTAAGGAATGTGGAACAGATACACGAACACCCCTAAAAGGTTTGATAGTAATGTTCAAACTCTTTGCGCGATGACTGCGAAATAACGTAACATCAACTCCTTGTATATTTAAAATCTGATCTTCCATTAGTAGTGTTGAATAATGTAATGCTTAAAATCTCCACTGTCTATTTTTCCCCTAAGGATGTTTGCGCTTTCCCAGAGGTACGACTGGAGTTGTTGTTTTGCTATTTTAGACATACAAAGCTTTTGAACAATCAAAAATATATTAATTCTCGTCAATCAGTATTCATCTCAAAATAAATTTATAAATTTTTCATTTATCTATTAATTGGGGGAAACAGACTTTAAATTTTTGAAGGTAGTCAAGCGGTGTTCCCAAAACAAAGGCGAAGACTAACCCCACTCCTCTTTTGAATTTTTCTTGGATAGTTGTAGATTGTTCTTATAACTAAACAATTAAAAAAAGACCCTTTTATTAGGGTCTTTTTATGTATAAGAATCTATTGCCTTTCTTACGGACTTATAATTGTCTATTCTTTTCTCTGCCTCCTTATAGGTAATGCCAAGCTCATCAGAAACAAATCGAACTCCCCTATCAACAAGTTTTGAGTTAGAGAGCTGCATATCAACCATCTTATTACCTCTTACTTTTCCAAGTTTTATCATAAGGGTAGTAGATATCATATTAAGTATAAGCTTTTGAGAAGTTCCAGATTTCATCCTAGTACTACCTGTTACCACCTCAGCTCCAACAATAATCTCTACTATAACATCAGAAAAACTTGAAGCTTTTACATTATTATTACATGTTAGAAGACCAGTAAATATATTATTCTTCTGACAATCTCTTAACCCCCCTACCACATACGGTGTTTTACCTGATGCTGTTATTCCAATAACAGAATCCTTATCATTTATATTATGAGTAATTAAGTCTTTCCATGCTTGAGACATATCATCCTCAGCTTTTTCCACAGAATTTCTTATAGCATTATCACCTCCAGCAATTAATCCTATTATAACATTATTATCAACTCCAAATGTAGGAGGACACTCAGATGCGTCAACAATACCAAGTCTACCAGGTGTTCCGGATCCAATGTAAAAAAGTCTACCTCCTCTAGACATCCTATTAAATACTTTGTCAACAAGAATTTTAATATCATTTAAAGATTTTTCTACTTCATAAGCAACTTTCTTATCTTCTTTATTAATAATACCTAATAATTCTAAAGTAGATTTATTTTCTAAATTATCATATAAGGAAAATGATTCGGTAATTGACAAATTTTAATTTTTAAGATTTTTATGGATTCTCATCATCTTTATCTCTAAGGTTTTTAACAAGAAATATAGTTGTAAGAGTAGTTGTAGCTAATGTAGAGAACATAACTATCTTATCAAGTGATCTAGTAAAAGCTTCAGCAAATCTATCTGATAATGGAACTTTTTCTTCAAAAGGAACAAAAATCTCACAGCCAGGATAAACTTTTGGATTTCTTAAAAAACCTACTCTCATAGCTTTACCACTAGGGTATATAACATAAGGTTTTCCTTGTGTGGTTGAAAGTTTTCCACCTGATAACCTAACATACTTTCTTACAGAATAATTTGTTTCATAAATTGATTTAGATGGATTATTAACGGCACCAGTAACTGTTATCTCTTCATATTTTCCAGAAATGTTGATAATATCTCCATCCCTTAAAAATGCTTTATTTAAATTATTAAAATTATAATTTATCAATTCACCATCTCTAATAATATAAGATGATTCAAGAGATGCAAAACTTGTTAAACCACCAGCTTTCCGTAAGACTTCTAACATAGATTCAACAAAATTTTCTTGAGTAACTGTTCCAGGAGAATTAACTTCTCCATTTACAGTCACAGTAACAACATCTTTAATATTAGGATCTCTATACAAAGAAATCCTATCAAATGATTTTACAATATTTATTTTCTTGGGTTTATCAGTTTTACCATTGATATAATCTAAATCAAGAGTCACATATTTTAAAGTAGACGACCTTAATGGAGATGTGTAATCTAAAGAATATACCGCTACCCTGTTAACATCAGCAAATTCAGCAAGACCATTTGCATTGAGTAATGCGTCTTCTACTGTCAGAATTGTATCTAGCCTATAGGTTCCTGGAGTATTAACAAAACCAGTAATTTGATATGTTGGAGTTAAATTCTCTGTAACATCTTTAGAATACAAAACTATTTCATCTTTCGGCAATAGTAAGAAATCTCTATCATCATCCATATCAAGAGGAATTATTGAATATAATCCAGAACTCTTATCAAATCTTTTAACATCTACCCTGGTTCTAAGAAAATCTGATTGAAAATCTTGATTGTTAAATTGTGTTGAAGAAAATACAACATCATATAAATTTAAATTCTCCCTCCATACACTAAAAACAGAATCAGTGACACCAAAACCAGATAAAGAAATTCCATCATCACCCTCAATTTCGTCAA
This sequence comes from Cytophagales bacterium, assembly GCA_029940715.1. Lineage (GTDB taxonomy): Bacteria > Bacteroidota > Bacteroidia > Cytophagales > MED-G16 > JAPYTU01. The sequence goes on along the minus strand of JAPYTU010000082.1, from coordinate 2,252 downwards.
GTGAAAAAACTCGCACCTCATCCTGATCCTCAAGAGTAACATTTACTGAGTCACCTAATATCATCTCAAGATTATACGTATTGAATGATCTGGATCCATCCAAGTTTTCTTTAGAGACATCTACTTTACCAAGATATGTCCTGGGTAATATATTTTGTGCGGCCTCGACAATCAATTTTTTTAGATCAGAGTAATTATCTAAAGGATAAAAGCCTGGTTGATTAACAGATCCAACTACTGAAACCGAATTTAAAATTTTATCAGGAATAGGATTAAATGTTACCTTATCACCATCTAAAAGAATAAAATCATTATGAAGAATTTTAATTTTTTGATTAATAGATAAATGATTAGATGATAAATTATTCCACTTTTTTAATTCAGAGACTGACACATTAAATTTTTTTGCTATAACATACAAATACTCACCTTTTTTTACAGTATAAATTGTTTTTTTTGATGTAAAAGACTTCGATATATCAAAAGAAGTAAGGAATTTATTATATACATTATTGACTGATCTTTCAGATATTGGTTTTATTCTCTCAATTACAGCTAGTGAAGAAGAGTTTGCGTTAAGACCCCCAGAATAATCTAATAAATTATTAATTCCTTCATTATCTTTAAGTTCATAAATAGAAGGATTTTTTACTGTTCCACTAAGCTCGACAGTATTTACCCTAATTGGAATAAATATTATATCATTATTCATAAGCCTTATATCACCATCAAGAGATCCTCTAGTTATGTAGTCATACAAATCAATTGTTTTTCTTAGTTTATTATTTCTAAAAACCTGGATATCTCTTAGTGAACCTGAAGTCTTGATACCTCCAGAAGCATATAAAGCATTGAGCACAGTCGCAAAACCACTTATAAGATGAGGTCCAGGAGCATTACTCTCTCCAAGTACCGTAATTTTCACTGGTCTAAGTTGAGTTAATGAGACATCTAGAAACGATCTTTTTGGTGAATCTATAAGTCCAGAAAATGATTTTCCAAGAAATGCATTTAATCTATTTTTTAATGATGAAAAAGTGTATCCAGAAGCAAAAAACATTCCAATATCAGGTAGCAATATATTTCCATTAAGATCTATTTTAACTTCAGCCTGGTACGTATTATCTCCAAAAACGTATATTCTAAGCACATCTCCAGGAGCTAGTATATATCCCTCATCAATATTTCCTACCAAATACTCTTTATTTCCAAAAGGATTATTTATAAATATATCATAACCAAAATAATTAAGTGACTTTATAATATCTTCTTGCAAAGAATCTTTTAAAATTTCTTGTATAGTATCAGGTAAAAATGTTAATTCTGATACGGTAGGTAGTGTAGTCATACCTGTTGTCGTCGCTGGTGTTTTAGTTATATACTGAGAAATATATTCGTCGTAATCAAGGCCATAAATAAGTGCCATCCTACGAGCATCATCTACAGTCATACCCCTACTAGCTAACTCCTTTAGTATATCTGACTGAGTAGTAATTCCCATACTTGTAGCCTGGGAATTTACATCTTCTAATGATTGTGAATTAGAAATATATGGAATCAAAATAAGTAGAAGAACTAAAATATTTTTAATCATTAATTATTATTTAATAGAGGTTTAGTATATACTCTCATCAAATAAACCACCGTTCCCCTACGGTTGGTAACTCTTATGAGTATCTAGATGAAACGCAAATTTAAATGAAAAATCTATAAAGACCAATTTACAAAAATATCAAACATCATTAATATTTGGATTCAGCCATTTTTTTGCTTTTTCAATACTTATCTTTCTTCTTTTTGCATAATCTATTACCTGATCACTTGATATTTTACCGAGTCCAAAATATTTTGCATTATTATTAGCAAAATAATACCCTGAAACTGAAGATGCTGGCCACATAGCAAAACTTTCAGTGAGTTTAACTCCAATTTTTTTTTCAACATCCATAAGTTTCCAAAGAGTATTTTTCTCAAGATGATCAGGACATGCAGGATAACCAGGTGCTGGTCTTATTCCTTCGTATTTTTCTTTAATTAAATCTTCATTTGTTGTAGCTTCATCTTTAGCATACCCCCAAATACTAATTCTAATTTGCTTATGTAGATATTCAGAAAATGCCTCTACTAAGCGATCAGCTAATGCTTTTACCATAATGCTACTATAGTCATCGTTATCATCTTCATACTTTTTACAAAGCTCATCACTACCAAATCCTGTAGAAACACAAAACGTTCCAATGTAATCCTTCTTA
>JAPYTU010000081.1 GCA_029940715.1 Cytophagales bacterium | reverse complement strand
AAATTTATCTCTTTTAATGTAACTGGTATATCCATCTAACCAAATAGCATTTCCTTTAATGCCGGAAATTGAATCGTAAAATCCTATTAATTGATCAGTTTTATTAGTTGTGTTTTCACTAACTAAAGCATTTTTGAATTGGTCAAATGACCATTTTGAAATTAATTCTTGTGCTTGGATCTTAATTGATAAGAATCCAAAACCAATAACTAATATAATCTCCTTCATGGTTATATGAAATAATAATTTATCAATATTTAATCTACAACTTTTTAAACAAAAAAACCTTTTAGCATTTTTTTTTGAAAAACATTGAAATACCAATAATTATTAATATTGAAGGCCAATAATTTCTAATAACATATGAAAAAAAATTCCAATCATCAAAAAAAATATCTAATTGAAATACAATTCCTGTAATTATTAAAATTATTGCACCAGTATAATTTTTCATTTTTTAATATAAAAATTGAAATTTATAATAGTTATATAAAATAATTTAAGAACTACTATTTTTGAGCTTGGTATTTATAATATCCTTCTACAGGAATCATAAGATGAGCATAGTCTGTTCCAGCAAACATTACATATGGAGCTCCTGAATTAAAATCAGAAGTTATTCCATCTAATGATGAAGGATCTTTCGGCATTCTCATTAAATGTGGTCCTGATTCTATCCAGTGACCAGGTTTAGAATCTTCTTCATTAAGAACCATAGGTGTAGAATTATCCTCACCCATATCTCCATGCAACATCCACGCAAAGCCATCTGTTGTCATTTTTTCTCCAGGTTTAGTTCCACTCATATATCCTTGCATCCATAGCATAGATTGTCCGTCCACACAAGCTGGCATGGCTTCGTGAGGATTTTTCCATCCATTTTCAGAATCAGACATACCTCTTGGATTAGCTGGTAAACATGTCCAGCCATTAGTACCTTCTCTTAAAACGTTCATATTTACGTCGACAATTGTAGCCTCGTTAGCAATATAATCAGGAGCAGTAGTTGAATAAGCCCAAATTTGCCATTCAGAAGATGTATGTGGTCCAGATGGTTCACCAGATTCATTAACTGCATTTACAGGAGCTGAAGATCCTTCAGAACTTCCAGTTTCTACATTGCAACTAATAATAAATAAAAGTGTGCATGTAAGTAATAATATATTTTTCATATTTAATTATTTAAGTTGATAGTAAATTGTTTTTTCTAAATTAAGAAAAAAACTTATAATTACATATATATAATACTTTAATTAGTAGCTTTTTTATTTAATAATTTAGTTTTTCCTTTATCATAGCTTTCCTATAATTCATTGCTACGGAATCAAATTTTAAATGTAGCTCTTCTGCAAAATCAAAGGGAACTTGTTCGGGTCTTTGCGATTCAATAATTTTTTTGTCTTGATTAAATATAACTTGTTCAAAATTTTGAATAATTGTATCAGGTTCTTTTAGATTATAGTTACGTCCAACTATACAAAACCCTCTACATTTATTAGAAGAAATTGGTTGAGATATGAAAAAATAAATCATACCTTTAACTCCACCCCATCCCAAGCGAAGTACAATAGTATAAGGTAAATGCAAACAATAAATACTTTTTCTTTTCGGTTTCATTATTTCTTTGTTTGCAAAAATTGGAAAATCATCAGTATTAACAGATTCTGGTCTAATAACTGAATAATGTAAAACAGCATTTTTTATTTCTACTTTATAATCTGGTACTTCTGGTCTTTTTTGATCTCCTAATAGACCTGGATGTACCCAAGGAAAATGTCCAAAATCAGTAAAATTTTCCACTTGTCTAGAAGCATCACTTTTCCAATCAAATGGTCCGGTGTTTACTAGTTTCCATTTTCCATTTTCAAATTCTGGTATCTCAGGTAAAGGGTATATGGGTTTTTTTAAAGCTACCCATATTAAACCAAATTTTTCATTACAATGATAAACGGGTGTCTTTGCTTTCTTTGGTATATTAGTTTTAGGTGATTGTGGAATCAGTACGCAATCACCATTTTTATCATATTGCCATCCATGATAAGGACATACCAAACAGTCATTTTTTATCCAACCTAACGAAAGAGCAGTTCCTCTATGAATACATAAATCCTTCATTGCATGTACTTTTCCATTTGAACTTCTCCAAATAACTATAGGTTGATCTAATAAAAAAGTACCAAAAGGTTTTGTCTTTTTAATTTCATTACTATAGGATACTGGGTGCCAGCATGCAAATAATTTATCTGGAAATGATTTTTTCAAGTTGATAGTAAATGATTTTTTCTAAATTAAGAAAAAAACTCAGAATAAGGATTAAAAATTATTGATTATTAAATTTTTTTTTCATTATACTAAGTTTAATATTACACTCACTAATTTTGATTCATTAACCTTTTGAAATCTATGAAATTTTTAAAATATATTTTTTTATTTTCTTTGTCAATTCTAGTAATAGGCTTATCTGTATATTATGTTGTAGATCTTGTTCAAACAAAGAATAACTTGATGGATATTGAAGAATACTCTCCAAAATCTACATTAGTTGTTCCTGAAAATATTATTACAAAAGCTAAATATCCATTTGTTGATGTTCATAATCATATCTGGAATATGCCTTTAAAAGATTTGTCTGATATGGTTAAAGAAATGGATAGTATGAATATGGCCTTTATTATAAATTTAAGTGGTTCTGGTAGAGGTACACAAGCATTGAGAGATGAATATTTTTCAAAATCAATCTCAAATATAAAGGATAATTTTCCTACAAGATTTGGACTTTTTGTGAACGTAGATTTTGAGAGAATAGATGAAGACGGTTTTTCTCAGATGAATGTTAATATGATAAAAGATGCTGTTTCTAGAGGTGCTATTGGATTAAAAATTTATAAATCTTTGGGCTTAACTAGTAAAGATTCTAAAGGAAATAGAATTGCCATTAATGATGTTAGGTTAGATCCTATTTGGAATGTTTGTGGTGAATTGAATATCCCTGTATTAATTCATTCTGGTGAACCTGCATCTTTTTGGGAACCTAAAGATAAATATAATGAGAGATGGTTAGAGTTAAGACAAAAACCTGGTAGATATAGAGATCCTAAAGAAAATCCATCGTTTGAAGAAGTACTTGCAGAACAACATGATATTTTTAGAAAACATCCAAATACTATTTTTATAAATGCTCATTTAGGATGGATGGGTAATGACTTAGGTAGGTTAGGTCGTCATTTAGACAAATATCCAAATGTTATGACTGAAATTGCTGCTGTAATAGCAGAATTAGGGAGACAACCAATTTATGCAAGAAATTTTCTTACAAAATATCAAGACAGAATATTGTTTGGAAAGGATACTTATAGAGTTTCAGAATATCATCTTTACTTTAGAGTTTTAGAAACTTCTGATGAGCATTTTGATTATTTTAGAAAAAGGCATGCACATTGGCGAATGTATGGTTTAAATCTACCTGATGATGTATTAAAAAAAATTTATTATAAAAATGCCTTAAAATTATTTCCTTCTATTTCTGGAGATTTATTCGAGTAGTAATTTAAAGGGGAACGGCTTTATATAAATCTTTATAACTTAATATGGAATTATACTATAATACATAATGTTACTTTTAAAAAGGCTTATAAGTTTAAATTTATTGTTATTATTTGCTTCATGTAATCAGATAAATATTAATAATAATTTAAAAAAAAATGTATTAATAATTTTAGCAGATGATCTTGGTTATACTGATCTTGGATGTTTTGGTAGTGAAATAGAAACTCCAAATATTGATCAATTAGCTTTAAAGGGAACAATTTTTTCTAATTTTTATACTTCACCTTTATGTGCACCTTCTAGGGCAATGTTGCTGTCTGGTAATGATAATCATACTGCAGGGATTGGAATTCAGAGTTTTTCATCCAATTATTATGGCTATGAAGGTATTTTATCTAAAAGGGTAGCCATTATTCCAGAGGTATTGAAAACGAATGGTTATAGGACTTATATGGCAGGAAAATGGCATATAGGTGGTGATCCAATTGAAAGAGGATTTGATAAAACATATGCACTTTTACCTGGAGCTTTTACTCATTATGATAATAATAAACCAATAAGAGAATATCCTGATTCTGCATTTTCTGAAAATGGAATTAGAAAATTATGGAAAACTGGCAACTATTCTTCTGATTTTTATACTGATAAAATCATAGAGTTTATAAAATCTAACAGTGGTAAACCTTTTTTTGCTTATGCATCTTACACTGCTCCGCATTGGCCTTTACAAGTTGATAAAAAATATTCTGATAAGTATAAGGGAAAGTATGATGAAGGTTATGAAGATTTGAAAATTAAAAGGTTTAAAAATCTTAAAGTAAATAATTTTATTTCTAAAAATACTGAATACCCATCTTTTAATACTGCATACCCTAAATGGGAAACTTTAAGTAATAAAGAAAAAGCAATTGAGTCTAAAAAAATGGAAATTTATGCTGGTATGATTGATAACTTAGATTATAATATTGGTAGAATAATAAATTTTTTAAAAGATATAGGAGAGTATGATAATACTATTATTGTTTTTATGTCTGATAATGGTGCTGCAGGAGAGGATTTTTATTACAACAATACTTATGGTAATTATATTCAAAAACGTTTCACATATGCTTATGAAGAAATGGGTAAACCTAATTCATTTGTCTCTCTTGGTGTTGCTTGGGCAGAATCAATTACTGCACCCTTTAAGCTTTATAAAGGCTATGCTACTTCTGGTGGTATGAGATCTCCATTGATTATAAAGGGTTTAGAAAATAATAAATTAAGTGTTACAGATAAATTTTTATCTATTTTAGATATAGCCCCTTCTTTATATGATTATTTAGAGATTGATTATCCTAAAATTTTTAATAGTTCTAAAATAGAACCATTAGATGGCATTTCTATTTTGCCATATATAGATGGATATAAAGAAGAAATTCATAGTAAAAATGATGTTTTTGCTTTTGAGCATAGTGGAAATGTTATGTTAAAAAAAGGAAACTGGAAAATAATTAATTTAAATCAACCATTTAAAATTGATGATTTTAATCTTTATAGTACAAAGGATGATATTTCTGAATTATATGATAAAAAAATAGATAGTATTAATGTATATAATGAATTAATTATGGAATGGAAAAAGTTTTCTAAAAGTAAGAAGTTAATTTTTCCAACTCCTTATATAGATAATTTAAATTAGTTTTAGAAATTAAGATCAATTTTATTTTTTTTGTAGAAATTTTTTAAAATAGTTTCAACCTCTGAAGTTTCTTCTACAAGATTTATGAGATTAATATCATTTTTTGAAATTAGTTTCTTTTTCACTAAAGTATTTTTTATCCAATTATATAATGGTTGGTAATGTTTTTTTCCTACTAATATTATCGGAAATAATCTTGATTTTTCTGTTTGTATAAGAGTTAAAGCATTGAAAAGTTCATCAAGAGTTCCAAATCCTCCAGGCATAACTATAAAACCTTGAGAATATTTTTGAAACATTAATTTTCTTATAAAAAAGTAGTCAAATTTTAATTGGTATTCTTCATCCACATATTTATTTGATGTTTGTTCAAAAGGAAGATTTATTCTAAGACCTATTGATTCGGTTTTTTCTTCTTTTGCTCCTTTATTAGCAGCTTCCATGATTCCAGGTCCTGCTCCAGATATAATTCCAAATCCCATTGTGGAAATCATTTTTGAAATTTCTATAGTTTTTTTATAGTATTTATCTTTGGGTTTAGTTCTTGCTGATCCAAATATGGATATAGATGGTCCTATTTTTGATAATTTTTCAAATCCTGAAATAATTTCTGAATTATATTTTAAAATTCTCCAGCTATCATTTGTTAATTTATCATTCCAATTTTTCATTATTTTTATATATTTTTGAGCAATAAATTATAAGTTAAATCGTCTAATAAGTATAAGTTAATAATTTAAAATACATAATATTTATGAAATTTATCAAATTTTTTCTTGCATTTTTAATTTCTTTTTTTATTAATTCATGTAGTCAGTTTGGAGATTCTTTATTTCTTCCTGGTGAAGATCCAGAAGATATAGTTTTATATGAACTTGATAATGAATATTTAGCTCCAGAATCTAAAGAATATATAAGTTTTGCTCATTCATCAAAGGAATTAAATTCTTCTTATGTTTTGATAGGTAAGAAAACATATGGTTTTGAGGCTAATCTTAATACTAATGAAAGTCTATCCTTTGATGAAGATGGTGCATTGAGATTAGAGAGAGATCATCCTTTTTTAGCAGATAAGTATAAAAAAGGTGATATTAAAAATGGTGGTAAAGATAGAGATAAGGATGATAAAGATAGAGATAAGGATGGTAAAGATTGGGATAGAGAAGAAAAGGAAAAATGTTTTGAGCTTGTTATGCCTTATACTTTAATAATGCCTGATGCTTCATTGATTACAATTGAAACTGAAGAAGATAGAGAAAAGGTAGAGGAGTGGTATAAAAATAATCCTGA
>JAPYTU010000080.1 GCA_029940715.1 Cytophagales bacterium | reverse complement strand
TTAGTGATAAAAATGATGATAATATTAGCTATATACTTGGAATATCTCATTTTAACAATAAAAATTATGAGACAGCATATGATTATTTGAAAAATATTACCAATGAGAATCTTATCGATAATACTAATTTTTCGCTAGGTGTCATTTCATATTCATTAAATAATTTAGATGAATCAATTAGTTATTTCAAAAAAATTAATAATTCTAATTATAAAAACAAGACACTTCAGTATGAAATAAGTATAAATTTTTTAAAAAAAAAATATAAAGATGTTATCAAACTTAAGGAATATATAAATCAAAAAGTTGAAAATTTAGACTACTCTATATATTATATAGCAAAATCATACTTTCACTTAGAAGAATATGATAATGCACTAAAACACTATAGTACACTCAATTCCTCTATCGATAGAGAAAATGAAATCAAATTTTCAATCGGATTTTCTTATTATAAAATTGAGGATTATCCTAATGCTATTAAAATTTTTAAAGAATTAGCATTTATAAAAAATAATTATACCCAACTATCATCTTTTTATTTAGGTGAAATTTATACAAAAGAAAATAAATTTAATTTTGCATTAAACGCATATTATGCATCTTATAAAATAGATACTGATAGTGTATATACACAAAATTCACTTCTTAATTATTCTAAAATTAATTATGTGATAGGTGATCATGATTTAGCAATAGTTACATTAGAAAAATTAATAAGCAAATATCCAAATTTTAAAAAAGATGAAGTAAATAAATTATTGGGTGAAAATTATTTTATGACAAATAATTATAAGAAAATTGTTAAGTACATAGAATCATTAGATGAGATTAGTAATGATATAAAAAAGAAATATCAGACAATTACTTATCAAAAAGGTGTTAACCAATTCAATAAAGGGAATTTTAATAATAGTATTAATTATTTTAATTTATCGGCTAAATATGATGTCGATAAATCTATTTATTTAGAGTCTTTGCTCAATATTTCAGAGGCATTATTTATTGGAAATAAATTTGAAGAATCAAAAAATCAACTATTAAAAATAACTACTTCAAAATATGTTATACCAAAAAATATATTACTAAAGGCAAATTTATCTTTGGGGTATGTAAATTTTAATCTAAACTATTATAAAGAGTCAATAAATCATTTTATTTATTATTTAAAAAATACTAATAATTCTAATAATAGAACTGATGTTCAATTAAGATTGGCAGATGCTTATTATGCATCAAAAAGTTTCAATAAAGCCATAAATACATATGATAAAATAGATAATTATAGTAACAAAGATTATGTAAATTATCAAAAGGGTTTGTGTTATTATGGTATGAATCAATATGATAAATCTATTATGTTTTTTGACAAAGTTTTATTAGTAAAAAAATCTAATTTAAATGATGATGCTATTTTTAGAAAAGCTCAAATTTCACTAGAAACATCAAATTTTGAAAATGCAATAATATATTATACTAATTTAATAGATGAATATAGAACTAGTGATTACGTACCATATTCCTACTTAAATCGTGCTACATCATATTTTAATTTAAAAGCTTATGATCAAGCAGAAAAAGATTTTATTTTTATTTTAAATAATATTTTATCTGAAAATATATTAAGTGAATCACTTCTTGGAATTCAAAAAATAGTTTCATATACTAATAATTATGAATTGTTAAATGAGTATGTTGAATCATATAAAAATAAATTTCCAGAAAATAAAAATATTGAATCAATTCAATATGAAACATTAAGAAATTTATATTTTAATCAACAATATAATGAGTTTATAAAATCTTCTAATTCGTATAGAAATGATAATAAGAAAAGTGTTAATTTATTAGAAATTAATTTTTACACTGCTGAAGCATTTTTTAGAAACACCATATATGATAGTGCATTAACTTTTTATGAAAGTGTTATCGATACTTTAAATACAAAATATTATACAAGATCATTGAATAGAATTGCTTTAATTAAACAAAAACAATTAAAATATAATGAATCGTTGAATTATTATACAGTATTAAATAAGATATCAAAAAACAATAGAGAAAAAATAGATTCTTATATTGGTATTGTATCCAATCATTTATATCTAAATAATTTAGATTCAGTAATATATTATTCAGAACAAATAAACAATTATGATAAAATTTCATTCACAAATAGAAATAAAATCAATTTATTAAAAGCAAAATCATATTTAAAAAATAATAATGAATCTTCAGCAATTGATATGTTATTAACAACAATAAATCTTGTAAAAGATGAAAGTGCTTCAGAAGCACAATATTTATTAGCAGAATTATTTTTTAGCAAAAATGAAAAAAAACAAGCTTTAGAAACATTATATACACTAAATGAGAATTTTAATGGTCAAAAATATTGGGTTGGTAAAAGTTATTTATTAATAGCAAAAATATTTATTTCAATGGATGAAAATTTTCAGGCTGAGGCTACATTAAATTCTCTAATAGATAATTCTGAAATTGAAATCATAAGAGAAGAAGCTATTGGGTTATTAAATAAATTAAATAGAAATGAATAAATATATTTTAATCATATTATTATTTTTTTATAACATTTCATATAGTCAAAATAATGAGGGTGAAATTGAAGATGCTCAAATACTAATTGAAAAAAATAGTTCAATTGTATTACCAAAAGTTGATAAAATAATAAATAAAATAAATAATGATGTTTATACATTAGATAGGGAAGATATTCAATTTTCATACCTTAATTATTTAATAATAAATGATAATAAAAAAATTGATAAGTTTATAAGACTAGAATCAGAAAATAATAATATTTCTAAAAATAATATCAGATTACAAGTAGGTAATTATAAAAGTTTTTTAATCCATGGTAAAAGTAAAATTTATGAATATAATAACTGGAGCTCTTATTTTAACCTTTATCATAAATCAAATTTTAAAGGAATTTATCATGAAAATAATAGTCGATTTAATGAGTCTGATTTTGATTTATATTTAAAACATTCTAAGAGAAATAATACATTTGATGCTCTACTTAATTTTAAAAAAATAATTACAGGATACTATGGTTATCTAGAAAATTTTAATAAAGTAGATTTTAATGATATTAAAATAAATACATCTAAATATTCAATTGATTATGGTTATTCTTATTCTAATAAGAAAATTTTAGGTAGAATTGAAAATAAAAATTCTTTTTACAAGGACCTACTATATGATGAGTACAATAATATTATTAATCTTAAAATTAATTATTTGCTTTCAAAAAAATTAAATTTTTTAATAGCATTTAATAATGATTATTATCATCTTAATTCTTTTGATAAACTTATAATAAATACTTATAATTTATCAGGATTAGTAAAATATAATGTAGAAAATTTTTATTTATTAATTGGAGGAAAATTAAATCGTTCATCGAAAAGTTATAAAGGAAAATCTAAAAATTTTGGAGGAATATATCCGATTGTTAATTTAAAATATAAACTAAATAATTTATCATTTAATGTTAATTATGGTGGTGGATTATTTGCAAATAAATATTCAGAAAAAATTTATTCAAATCCATTTATTTACGATCCATTTATTTTTGGAAAATTAAATAATACTAACGAAAAGTTTAACATTAAAACATCAGTTGAATACCAATTAAATAATAATGGAAATATAAAACTTTCATATTCAAAAAAAGCATTAAGTGGCTTTACTAATTATATCTACAATAATAAAGGCAATTATCCTGTAACGACACCTATTTATTTATATACATTAATCCGATACGATGAAGATACATATATTAGTCAAATAAACTTTTCATTTAAATTTCCTATTAACTCATATATCAATCCTAGTTTTGATTTTGTTTTTAGAGAATTTGATAATGAAGAATACAAATATGATTTAGATGCTGATGTCTTATATAAACCCAAATACAACTTAAATATAAAAAATGAGATTTTATATAATAGATTAAAATCTAACATTGGTGTTCATTTATTGTTAGATTCTTATGCTATGGATTTTAATTCTAATATTATTAATATAAATGATTATATAAATCTTTATTTATACTCCAATTATCAACTAAATGATAAAATATCTTTTGAATTAGACATTAATAACATTCTTAATAAAAGAAATGAATTTTATTTTATGTATCCAGAATTAGGATTTAATGCTATGGCAGGTATATTATTAAAATTTTGATAAATGAAAGAACATAATGATGATTTTGGTTTATTAAATATTGATACCAATAAATATAAGATTAAAAAAAAATTTAATTTTTTTTTTCTTTTTATAATACTATTCTTGTCTACTGGCGTCTTTTATTATATAAAAAACAACACACATTTATTAAAAAATAAAAATATAGTATCTAAAATAGATTCCATTAGAACTAAACAAAAAAATATTGATAGTACGATTATTGAGTTTAAATTAGATAATATGATTATTGCAAAAAATTCTGATAATATAATTGTTCAAAACAACCATACAATAGAAATAATTAATAATAATAGTATTGAAATTGAAAGTCTTCAAGTCTTGACCCAGGATAAATTAACCGGAAAATATTACATAATTGCAGGTAGCTTTTCTAATTATAAACTATCTTTAAATAAAGCTAATATGCTATTAAATTTAGGTTATCAACCAATAATAATTTTACCTAATAAGAACAATATGCATAGGGTAGGAGTTGATTTATTTGATGATGTTGATGCAGCAAAAAAATCATTAGAAAATTATAATAAAATATTAAATGACAAATTATGGATCTTAAAATATTAATTCTTCAAATTTTAAATGAGCAAGACGCTTTAACTATTATAGAAGCTCAAGAAAAAATATCTGTTATGGACCTTCTATTTAAAGGAGGATTTATGATAATTCCTATTCTCCTTCTTTTTATAATAACGATATACATATTCATTGAAAGAATTTTGGTAATAAATAAAGAGTCTAAATCTCCAAAAAATTTTACTGATGAAATAATAAAAAGGGTTAATAATAATGATATTAATGGAGCTAAATTAATTTGTAATGACACAAATAATCCTATTGCTAGAATGATATTAAAAGGATTAAATAAAATAGAAAATAGTCTCAAAAACATTGAAACTTCAATAGAAAATGTTGGTAAAATAGAAATTTATAATCTAGAAAAAAATTTAAATTTATTGGCAACTATTTCTGGTGCTGCACCTATGCTAGGTTTTTTAGGAACTGTTATTGGTATGATTCGAGCATTTATATCAATTGCCCAAGAAGAGGGTGCAGTAAGCCCCAAATTATTATCTAGTGGAATATATGAAGCTATGATATCTACTGCTGCTGGATTATTTGTTGGTATAATAGCTTATCTAGCATATAATTATCTTGTTTCAAGAGTTGAAAAACTTATTTATAGAATGGAATATTCAACCATTGAATTTATTGAAACTTTACAATCTAAAAGATGAATTTAAAAACTAATAATAAGATTAATCCATTATTTAGTATGTCTTCAATGACTGATATCATCTTTTTATTATTAATTTTTTTTATGTTAACAGCATCATTTATAACCCCATCAGGTCTTCCTGTTAGTCTTCCATCAAGTAAATCATCTACAATTGTTATCCAAAAGGTTTCGGTTACAATAACTAAAGATTTAAGATATTTTGTAAATGATAAAGAAGTCAATATTTCTGATATAGAAATTCATTTAAGATATGAAATAGGTGATAAAGAAGGCTTAGTTGTTCTGCATTGTGATAAAGATGTTCCTGTTGAACATTTAGTTAATGTTGCAGGTATAGCAACATCATTAGAAGCTAAAGTGATTATTGCAACTCAACCAAGTAAAAAATAATGCAAGAAAAAGAATATAAAGAAATAAAAAGAAAGGCGATATATCTTACCATTTTATCAAATTTTATTTTTTTTATACTACTCTTCATACTAATTGCTTGGACTGAAACATACCCACCACCAGAAGAATATGGTATTGAAATTGGAACTGAAGTTCTTGACAATACTTTTTTAAATAATAATGATGAAAATACCGAAGATCAAAAAAATGATATTGTAAAAACATCTAATGAAGAATTAGATGAAACAATTACTGAAAATATAGATGATAAATTAATAAAAGAAGAAGTAAAAAATATAAATAAAATTGAGAATGATTTAGAAGAAGAGATACCTATTCCAAAAAAAGAAGTTAATGAAACAAATATTGATAAAAGTGAAAGTAATGCTTCTTTAATAGATTCAAGCTTAATTATAAAAGAAAATAAACCTAATAAAATTGACGAAAGAGCTTTATTTAATTCAAAATCAAACTCAGGAGAAGAAGGATCATCTTTAGAAATCCAAGGATGGATATGGGATTTTCTTCCTAATCCAAAAGATAATAGTTCTGAAAGTGGTAAAATAGTTTTTGAGTTAATAGTAGATTATTATGGTGATATTATAGGTTTAAAGACTTTAGAAACAACATTAAGTCCTAAAGTAGAAAAAATATATAGAGAAGAAATATTAAAATTAACATTTAGTCCAACTAATAATAATAATCCTGCAGAGATCTCTAAAGGAAAAATTACATTTATTATTAAAAATAATTAGATGAACTATAAGGAGACTACAAAGTTTCTATACAATAATCTTACGGTTTATCATATTAATGGGAAAAGAGCTTATAAGCCTGGTTTAAAAAATATATTAAAATTAGATTCAGTATTAAATAATCCACATAAAAATTATAGAATTGTCCATATTGGTGGGACAAAT
>JAPYTU010000079.1 GCA_029940715.1 Cytophagales bacterium | reverse complement strand
TTATTTTCACAAACATCAATAAATAATTACCTTATAGATTGGGAAAGGTCAAAAAATCATTCTCTTGCTATTTTAACAAAAATGCCAGAAGATAAATTTAATGTAAAAGCTTCACCTGATGTTAGAAGTTTTTCAGAGGAGTTTAAACACATAGTTGGCAGTACTTATTATATGATGTCAACAGCATTAACAATTGAAGCTCCAAAAATATATTTAGAATCTATTTCATTTAAAATTGAGATGATTTCAGCAGTTTCGAATTGT
This sequence comes from Cytophagales bacterium, assembly GCA_029940715.1. GTDB lineage: Bacteria > Bacteroidota > Bacteroidia > Cytophagales > MED-G16 > JAPYTU01. The sequence goes on along the minus strand of JAPYTU010000079.1, from coordinate 6,530 downwards.
TATGATTGGGTAATTAATAGTTTAAGTACCTATGATAAAAGTAAAAATTCTGATATTATTGAGCTATTTGGAAGTGTAAAAGTTTCTAAAGAAAGAGCAATTTATAAAATTTATGAACATCAAGCACACCATAAATCTAAAGCTATAGTAACTCAAAGAGTAGCTGGAATAAAACCACCTGATTATATGTTATTTGACTAATTCCTAGTAATTTTATAGATATACCTCCCAAGTAAATGACTTTTTATTTAACCAAAGGCATATCTTCTTTATCCAAATAATTCAAAAAGGGAGTGGGGTAAGAATAAAAAAATGAGGGAGTTTTTTGTTTATTAAAAAATTATTATTAATAATAAAATTATACTTATTTTGAAAAATAGAGCTATTATTTTATATTAAATTATTTTCTAATGAGAATTCTATCACTTTACTTAATTTTAATTTTGCATTGCACAATAATAATAGCTCAAGAAAAAAAGTGGATGTTAGGGCCTTTTGTTAGGATGAGCGAAGAGCCTATAATTTCACCTGATTCAAATTTTGTATTTATAGATCCTATAACTAATAGCATTGTTAATTGGAGTTCAATGGCAACATTTAATCCTGCCGCAACTATTAAAAAAGATTCAATGATAATTATTTACAGATCGGAAGAAAAATTAAATTCTAAAATTATTGGTGGACACAGATCTAGATTAGGAATGGCTTCAACAACAGATGGGATAAAACTAAATCATTATCCTTACCCTATATTTTATCCTGATAATGATTTACAAATAAATAATGAATGGCCTGGAGGAGTAGAAGATCCAAGAATTGTAAAATCAGAAGATGGTATTTATTTTATGACTTATACACAATGGAATAGAAAAATTCCTAGATTAGCTCTTGCCTCTTCAGAAGATCTATTCAATTGGACTAAATATGGACCTATTTTTAAAAACTGGAAAGAAGGAAAATATAATATGATAGAATCTAAATCAGGAGCCATAATTACAGAATTGAAAAATAATGAGTTGTATGCTGCTAAAATAAATGGAAAATATTGGATGTATTATGGGGTTCCAAATATTTGGATGGCATATTCGGAAGACTTAATAAATTGGATTCCATTAGAAGACAATTTAGGAAATAGAATTAAAGTACTTTCTCCGAGGCTTGGTTATTTTGACAATTGGTTGGTGGAAGCAGGTCCTCCTCCAATTATTACTGATGATGGAATTGTTTGCTTATATAATGCAGGAAATAGAAATAGAGATAGAGATAGAGATAAATCCCTAGTTAATAATTCATATTCTGCTGGACAAGCTTTGTTTGACAAAAGTGAACCGTGGAAACTTTTGGATAGGTCTACAAAACCCTTTTTAAAGCCCGAATTAGAATTTGAAAAAAAAGGACAATACATTTCTGGTACAACTTTTATAGAAGGCATAGTTTACTTTAATAAAAAATGGTTTTTATTTTATGGTGCTGCTGATAATTTTGTTGGAGTTGTGGTTACTGTTGATAATGAATAGCAAGATGATTGGAGAAGTTTGGGAAAAGAAAAATTATAGGTAGAATATGTGTTTGAAGAAGTTTAATTAGTAAAAATTATAAGTCTTTCATATAAAATTTAAATAACATACTTAAGAAAAGAAACTATTATATTTTCTGTATTTTCATATACTTACGCGAATATAAATAAGTAGTTTCAAAAATAATTTTTTTAATCATTTAAAATAAAAAATCTTAATTTCTAATATACAACTATCCAAGAAAAATTTAAAAGGGGAGTGGGGTTAGTCTTTTAAATTGTATTTAGTTTATATTATTGTCTATTATCTTTACATATAATATTTATAATATATGAGAAAAATATTTTCTATTACTTTTCTATTATTTTTTACTTCATGTAATGATGAGGATGAATTGTCAAAAATTGATTTTCCCAATATTTTACTAATTATTGCTGATGATTTAGGGAATGATGCACTTTCAGGTTTTAATAATAATAATTCAAATCCTTATACACCAACATTGGATAGTTTAAGAATGAAAGGCATCATTTTTTCTAATGTTTGGTCAAGTCCTGTTTGTTCTCCTACTAGAGCAGGATTGTTGACTGGGAAATATGGATTTAATACTAATGTATTAGATGTAGGAGACAAGCTTGATGAAAACGAAATTTCTATTCAGGAAAAAATAGACATGGTTTTTAATGACACTTATTCATTTGGTGTTATTGGAAAATGGCATCTAAGTGGCACACCAACTATAGCATCACATCCTCTTAATTTTGGTTTAGATTATTATGCAGGTACAATAGGGGGAGGAGTAAAAAGTTATTATGACTACAGTATAATAGAAAATGAAAATTCATATGATGAAAACACTTATGTTACTAAAAAATTTACAGAATTAGCTTCTGAATGGATTAAATCACAATCTAATCCTTGGTTCTTGTGGTTATCTGAAATTGCACCACATACTCCATTCGAATCCCCTCCTCAAGGCACTTATAGTCAAAATGATTTATCTAATGATTTAGGAAAATTTAAATCTTCTATTGAATCGTTAGACTATTATATAAATCAACTTTTTAATGAAATGGATTCCTATACAAGGTTAAATACCTTAATAATTTTTTTAGGTGATAATGGAACTGATAATTCAGTTTTACAAGAATATCCCTCTAGGCACGGCAAAGGCACTCTTTATGAGGGTGGTATTCGTGTTCCATTAATTGTTTCAGGGAAAGACGTTAAAAGAAACGGTACATCTGATGCTAGCTTAATTCAAACTTTTGATATTCCAGCATTAATTTTAAATTATATTGGAGGAGATGCTTCATTTGGTGATGGAGAGAGCTTTATCCATTTGTTAAGTGATGAAAGCAATCATAGAGAATACCTTTTTTCAGAATCTGTAAATGATAATAATGAAGTATTTGCAGTTAAAAATAAAAATTATAAACTTCTTAATAAAAATGGTAAAGAAGAATTTTATTACTTAGGTAATAACATTAACGAGAGAAATGATTTATTGGAAAATCCATTGAACTCAAATGAAAAGAATAATTTGGAAGAACTTAGAGAATATTATAATTCTCTTAGGTGAGATTAATAAATAAAAATTCAAAAGGGGAGTATTAATCAATGTTGAAATTTAGGTAGATACAACTGAATCATATTCGTATTGATTTTAATATCATCTAAATGTCCCATCATTTTTCTATTATTGGTAATTAAATGTAAGTGCATAAAGGTTGTATGATGCGTAAAAATAGCTTTATGTTTTCTTGAAAAAAAACCAATTATTTCTGAATTTTTATTATGGATTTTGTAATTTATTTGCCCTTTATGGGCATCTTTTGGTGATTTCACTATTGAACCACTTGCTAGGTTCACTATGTGTATATTCGCATATTCTATTTTTCCCTTAATTTTAAAAACAAAAGGAAAATTTATTTCTTTGGTTATTTCATCTATAAATTTTTCTAATTGATTTAAAGTCTTAATATTACTTGGTAACTCAATTTTTTCCCATTCGAACTGGTTTCCATAAACAAAAAAAGGAGCTTTGAGATTAAAAGTTCTTTCTACTTTCATTTTAAACTCATTCAATACAGTCGAATTATATGCTTTACCATCTATTACAAGAATTTCACCAGATAAATTTTCTAAAGGACCAATCCCATAAAGGTGTTTTTTGTTAGAAATAGTATCTAAATATATGTTTCCAAATAATTCTCCCTTCATCATTACATTTTTCATTTTACCAACAATTTTTATGTTATTTAATTTTTTGTTTTGAGCATATAACATATTGGAAAGAATAAAGAATAGTATAGAGAATAAAAAAAAGATTTGTTTCATATTACATATTTTTTATTTAATTAAGAGTGCAATCTACAACTATCAAAGAAAAATTCAAAAGTGGAGTGGGGTAGAATAAAGAAATGAGGAGTTTTTTATTTAATTGCACTGATTAGCAACCCTTTTTTTGGCATTTGTATGTCCAAAATTAGCAGCTTTTCTCCAGTCACTACAGGCATCATCCAAATCCCCAAGTTCTTCTCTTGCATCTCCTCTATTATTATAAGAATGAGAACTAGGGTTAAGTTCTATGGCTTTAGTATAGTCTGCAATAGCACCAGAATGGTCTTTTAAACTATGCTTTGACCGCCCTCTATTGTAATAAGCATCATCATCATTAGGGTTAAGTTCAATGGCTTTATTAAAGTCTGCAATAGCACTATAATAGTCTTTTAATATATTTTTTGACCACCCTCTAGTGATATAAGGATAAGTATAATTAGGGTCAAGTTCTATGGCTTTAGTAAAGTCAGTAATAGCACCAGAATGGTTTTCTAATTTATTCTTTGCAATTCCTCTATTGATATAAGCATCAGCATAATTAGGGTCAAGTTCTATGGCTTTAGTATAGTCAGCAATAGCACCTTCATAGTTTCCATTTTTCATTTTTTCAAAACCATTATTATAATACTCTTCTACAGTTTGACTATAAGTAGTGTAGCTAAAGAAGAAAATGAATACAATTAAAAGTTTTTTCATACTTTCAATATACAACTATCCAAGAAAAATTCAAAAGGAGGAGTGTGGTTAGTGGGGTTTTATAAAACCTAAAAATAGGTAGCATAACTAGGATTTGTTGGGGATTTTATTTCAAAAATTTTACTCTTTGATAAAGAATTGATTGTGACTTTTTCAGAATCATTAACAATAGCAAAATCAAATTTTTTCATCTGAAAATCATTAATTTTAATTTTTCCTTTTAATAAAAAAAACGAATGAGTAAAATTTTTATTAGTTGATATTTCTATTTTACCTGTTTGAATTTCATATTCATATATTTCTATATTTTCAGTTTCCATTTTGATGGGTGAATTTTTTCCTTTTAATGTTTTTTTTAAAAAATTACATTTTGATTTTACTGGAAAATCTTCATTTTTATAGTCATTATAACTTGCTTCTGATTCTAATGATTTGGACAAATCTGGATTAAACCAAATCTGAAATATTTCAGATTTTTCTTCTATTTCTTCTGCATGTGAAATTCCACTTCCTGCTCTGATGATTTGAACATCCCCTTTACTTAATGGTATCCATTGATTTTGTTTGTTATCAAAATGTTTAATTTTCCCTTTTAAAACAAAACTACATATCTCAAAACCCCTATGTGGGTGTAATCCTATCGTGCTTTTTTTGCCAGGAGTCCAAGCGTGTGCCCAATAGAACAAATTTGAATAAGGTCTAACTTCACCATCATCTTGTGGAAATCCTATAGGTTTTCTTTCTAATATTTCACCACCATTAAAATTTCCTTTTGCTTGTTTTTTTTTCTTTATCAACTTAAACATATAATTATAATCTAGTAAGAACAATTCAAAATTCAAAAGGGGAGTGGGTCTGTTTTCTTAATCTAATACAGTAATACTAACTGATTTATCAGGTGTTGGTGTGTAGGCTAAACATACAGCACAAAGGTTCTCTTTGATATTATCAATAACAAAATTGAAAGAATCATTTTCTTTAATACTTTCAGGGAAATCACAAATACTCTCTAATCTAAATACGTTTTTGTATTCCTTGTTTGAGGATTCATCAGTCCATTTTTCCTCTATCATATCCTGAGGAAAGTTTGAATTATTCACTTGAATAACATAATTCATGCAAATACCCTTTTTTACAAGTTTTCCTGAAAAAGCATTAACATCATCATTATCATCGTTGCACGAAAGTAAAATGACTGAAATAAGAATAAAATAAAACTGCTTCATAATCTTTTTTGTTTATTTTTTTGGGTGGTTTCAAGTGCAACACCTATAGCTACTCCAACTGGAAGCCAAATTCCTATATTATCAGTTAAAGCTCCAACAATACTGCCAACCATAATACTTATACCTATCCAAAATCCTTTTTGTTGTTTCAATTTTTTAACATACTCGCAATGTAAAAACATCTAAGCAAAATTCAAAAAGGGAGTGGGGTTAGTAGGTGTTTTGTTTATTTAATTACTCTTACTTCCTTTTTATCAGGGGTTGATTCAACCAGATTCATTAGCGGTAGTTATAGTGTGTGTTAACTCCTTCATCTACTTTGAATAATTTGTCATCAGAGTTATTAAAGTAATAGAACATTGATTGAATCCTATAACCAAATATGTCATACTGATTAATTCTATAGGCATAATAAGTTTCTAGCATTACGTCTTTTTCTGCTCTGCCTTTTGCAACTTTTAAGAATTCGTTTATGTGCATTCCAATATAGACTTGCTCTGTGATTTTAGATACAATCTGATATGCTTTACAACTCATAAATAAAGTAATAAACGCAAGAAATATTATCTTCTTCATATCTACAATCTAAAAACATCTAAGCAAAATTCAAAAAGGGAGTGGGGTTAACAGTTATTAATTAATCAATCTTTTCATACATACAATTTACAAAAAAAACGGACTAGCTTATTTTGTCACTATTTTGTCACTTTGGTAAATTTTAGTAGAGGTAAATAACTCGTCTCAACAG